>NZ_JARFYL010000004.1:0-492988 GCF_029194425.1 Kaistella sp. PBT33-4
TTTGTAATATCAAAATACTCCACCAAAAATTCCGGCAGTAATAACTTTAAAATCTCGTAGCTGTTTAACATCCCACAAAATTAAAGCTTAATCATATTTCCCCCCAACTTTTGTGCTTGATCCGAACGACCCAAACCCCTTCAAGCTTACATTGTCTTACGCCCTTGCAACGGATTACAGGCTGGAAACAGCTAACAGCAATACCGGTTTTTTAAAGAAACTCATACGGGAAAGCGCTACCCAGTTCATTGATATTGCTGCTTTTTATGGCATGCATGCCCAAGGGAAAGGAAAAGTACATACGCAGTCAGGCCTTACCACAAATCCAGATACCATTTATGCCCTGATTGGTAATTTTCTGACAAAAAATACTGTTTACCTGTACATTCAAAGTAACAGGCAAAGATCCTATAATTTTTATGGTAACTATGACTTAAACGGAAACAACTTCAAAATTGGTTTTGATTTAAGTAATCTAATAGAAAAAAAGTTTGGAACTGAAAGTTGGCCAATTGAGGAAATTTCAAATGTTGGAGCGCAGCAGGACAAATTATATTTGAAATTTTTGCACAGTAGAGAGTTTAACATTCCTGCATTATGCTCATTCAATAAAAATTTAGAGAATACCACGTCTGTTTATTTTGCTAATCGTGAGGAACTGATAGATACAAATTCTACAAACCCGATTGGATACACAAATGAAATAGAAGTCTCATTGGAAAAAGTGAATAATTATCAGATATCTGAGCCTATCTTTATTGGATATCTTGGTAATTATTTTGGGATTGATAATTATCAGGTTTTCCCACTATCTAAAAAAAGCAATTATTTCTTATTGCATTCGATTTTCTCATTAGTTGATACCAAATCAAACTTAATACAGGATGAAGGCTCAATTAGTATTCTTGAATACCATAAGACTTCTCCTATTGCATTACTAAGCTACAAAGATGTTTTTTTGGTCGGTAGTAAAGTTATCACAGATTTTGGTGAAAAACTAATTACCCCAAACAACAGTGTATCTAAAAGAAGAAAAACATTTATATCCCATATTTTAAGAATTCCGGATAATCTTAACTTAAAAAATAGTCGGTTTTTTAATCCTAATAACTTATCACTGAAATCTTCCAAAGAAAAAATCTTTGAATTTATTTACGGAGAAAAGGAATTTAGTTTAAACTCTTTTTTGTTAACAGAAAATGGAGTGGACTTTAAAACATTGTCCCTAAAATACAATGACGCCATTATTAATGAATATTTTCACTTAGGGATCACCAATGAAGAATTTGAAATTTTAAAACAATTGATTCCTGCACAGGCCTACAGTGTGAGATTTAAATTTAACGATGAAACCAATTACAATATGGACTTCGAAAATGATGTGGTTTTTTACAAGTTTTCTTTAGGCATTATTTACGAAAATTCCTTGGGTAATTTAGAAGAAATATTTCCATCACTACCAATAAATGTATATGGAATTAAGATTAATTTTCTTGCATCGAAAGAATATGCTGATTTTGAGAACAAAGCATTTGAAAAACAAGATATATTGTAAAAATGAACAAATTTGTCCAATTTTTGGAAATAATAAAGTACAGAACTTTTTCCAGCGAAAAACTCGAGCATAGTAATGGTTCAGCAGAAATGTGGCACTACACTAATGTTCAGGTTAAAACACCTGAGGGTTATTCGTTTTTAATTAAAGAGATGAGAATCAATTATTTCAAACCAATGGGTAAGAACAGAAATTACATTCATATTCAATGGGGAAATAATGGAATTATGCAATCTGACCAAACTGGACTTACTTTTAATGTTGATCAAGATAAAGTTTACGTGTTTCATTCAAATCAATTTTTAGAACTAAGTCCTGACGAACAAATTGCTGAAAAAGCTAAATTTTCAGCTACAGTCTCTTCAGGTGGCTTTTGGGGCTATATATACTCCGTAATCATACAGGTTCATGGAAACGGAAGTTCTATTGCAGATTTTGAAGGTTTTATGAATATGACTCAAAATATTTGGCAGCAACATTTTGACGATGCAGTAAGTGCTGCTTCTAACACAAATAACCTAGACAGAAACTTTGAATATATATTGAAATACCATCCAGATATCCTAAAAAAAAACTTATCCTACCAAGACAGAGTTAATTTGCTTGAGGTATTAGCTTATCATGAATTATGGGATTTTTTAGATGAAGTTGATGAACAGGAATTTGCACTGTTGCTTTTAGAAACTGTTCCTCCAAATGAAGAATATGCTTTGTATCAACATATGTTTGAATTAAATCAACAGCATAATACAATTTTATTTAAAGCCCTTGAGGAAAAGTTTGATGAGACTGGAAATTTACGATTTGTTTTACATTTAATGAAAATAAAATATAATTCTGTATTAACAAGCGGTGGTACACAAGCACTTGAAAATTATATTACTACAATACCTGCACATTATACTGTACCAATAAGGACAATCAAGAAGAATTTGATTAATCTATATGGACCAGACCCTGAGATTATTTTATTAAATGATAAAATTCATATTAATAAAATAGATTATTACGGTGGTAATCCCGGAATACCAATACAATTTAATCCAAATGAAGACCCCTTTTCACATTTATACAATGATTTTCAATATGAAGAAATGTTAAATGTTTTAATAAGATATGAACAGAAGGATTTGGGTCTTCCTGAGGGAAAGATATTGCCTATCCCAGCATTTGCTCTTAAAGGATTTAGTGAAGGAATATCTGAAGATGTAACTTGGAAAGATATTATACAGAAATTTGTTGAGACATTAAGTATTATTCTTCCATTTTATAAATTAACTTATATAATTCATGAAGGTGTTTTTTTATGGAGTGAAGTTGCGGGCACCAGTGTTAGTTTAGGAAATGCAATTACATCTACATATATATCCTCATTTTTAGAACAAGAAATAAAAAATTCAGATTCAGTTAATGGAAAACGTTTTTTGCAAGCATATAATTATGTAAAATTTTTATACGCAAATAAAGATTTGCCTAAAGCAATAAAAGATGGTAATGTACTTGCATTATTGGATGGAGAGAACTTAATGACATTATGGGACGATTATTACACAATTAATCAAGCAGTTTATGATTCAATAAACACCATAGAATCAAGAAATTTAAAGCAAGAGTTAGATGAAATAAAAAAAGAAATAAATTTAAAGAAATGATAAAAATTTTAAACTATTTGTTACTTCTTTTAATTATTTTAGGATGTTCAAAAAAAAATAAGATAATAAAGGATGATTATGAAATAATGCAGTATTTAGTAAACGAGAATATTGCTCCTTCAACATCACAGTACCTTAATGATAGTATATTTGCCGGTTTTCATGACAAAGAAAGTGCGGAATTTAAGAAGAAATACAATTCTACTAAGAATGTTTATTCAAGTAAATATTATTACACTTTAAGTGATACGCTTTTCGCATATGAAAGTAATGGTTTTTTGAATTACTTTTTTGCTATCGAGGGGTTCAATACTATTCCATCAAAATCCAAATTTCCACCAGTTAAATTGGATTTAAATAAAATAACTTCGTATAGAAATCTTATTAGAATAAAAAAAAATTCCCCATTAAAAAAAGATAAAAATTTTATTGGGGATTATAAGATGTCTAGGATTATATATCAAGGAAATAAAGCAATTGTTTTATGGTTTGATAATGATGATAAAGGTGTATATATAATGAAAAAAGAAAATGGTAGATGGATCGAGGACTACGGCAGAGGAATTCCAGTTAGATATAATAACGAGGATATTGTTTTTTGAATAGCTTAATTTATCATAATATTGATTGTCATTTTCAGAGTCTGAAAATTTAATGACATTGTGGACTACATTTATTGCTACATGTGATTTTAATCCTCAATCTTTTGAAAACACAGAATTTATGAAAGATTTTAAATTAATGGAAGCTCAAACAAAATATTCAAATTAACAGTTTATGAGAATCAAAACATTATTTTTAATTTTTTTGCTTTCATTTTTTGGGTGTGAGAAAAATACTACCAATTATAGTTACCCCCTAAGTTTGGACAGTAAATCTTAAAGTTAAGTTGTACTGTTACTGGTTTTAAGGGTAGCAGTTTTGCACATTTCCATATAGGAAAAATCCCTTCAAAGATTTTTCCGTGTAATGTGGGAATGTGTAAAACTGTGTGAATATTCATTTATGCTGCCTCCTTTTTTGCCCGGTTATAGACTTGCGCGGGCACTTCGTATGCAAGGCTCTGATGCCTTCTCTCCGTGTTGTAATATCGAAAATACTGTTTCAGGCCGTCATAGCATGCTCGTCCATCCTGATAAGCATACAGATAAACATTCTCGTATTTCACACTACGCCAGAGTCTTTCTATAAAAATATTATCCAACGCCCGCCCTTTGCCATCCATGCTTAGGGCTATTCCTTGTTTGGTGATAAATTCGGTGAAGAGATCTGCCGTGAACTGACTTCCCTGGTCGGTGTTTAAAATTTCGGGTCTTCCGTATCTCTCAATAGCCGTCTCCACGGTATCGCGGCACCATTCAGAAGTCATCGTGTTGCTCAGGCTCCAGCCCATCACCAATCGGCTGTACAGATCGATTACCGCACAAAGATAGAGATAGCCGCCCTGAACTGGAATATAGGTAAAATCCATTGCCCAGACCTGATTGGGAGCTGTAATCTTTAAATTTCTCAAAAGGTACGGGAAGATCTTGTGTTTCTTGCCTTTTCCTTTTTTAGAGCTGGCAGGTCCAGGTGCAGAAGCACTCAAACCCATTAACCGATCAAGCCTTTCCACACGCTTTTTGTTGATAGCATACCCTATATCCTGCTGTAGCCAGTTGGTCATTCTCGGAACGCCTTTCCACGGACGGTTCAGGAACTCTTCATCAATCAGGCGCATCAGGTTCAGGTTCAGGTTGCCTTGCGAAACCTTCCTGTAATAATGGGAGCTACGTGAAATCTGCAATACTTCGCACTGTTTTTTGACGCTAAGTGCATTGGCCTTGTCAATATGAGCTTTGCGGGCTCTACGGGACTGTTTCATGACAAGGCTTTTTTTAAAAAATCAATCTCCATTTTCTGCTGGCCGATCACCGTGTAAAGCTTGTCCACATCCTCTTTTTTCTCCTCCAAAGAGGTTTCTTTGCCAAAAACATCGGCGCCTTTCTGCAAGAATTCCTTCTTCCAGGTGGAAATCTGGTTGGGGTGCAGTTCGTGCTTGCGGGCAAGTTCCTGCACGGTGTAACGCTCGCTTAAAGCGTCCACCACTACTTTAAATTTGAATCCTGAATTGAATTTTACTCGAATTTTCTAATTTGTATTCGGATCTCGTGATGTGCTTCGCAGTTCTTCGCTGTGACATATCGTAAATTTAATTGTTTTTTTTCAACTAAACTTACTGTCCGATTTTCGTGGGTAACTATAGTTGTAATTATAAAGTCTAAAAGTAAAACACAAAGATCACTGAAGTGGGAGCAACTCCTTTTTCAACCGGTAACATTATGCCTGGCAGTTTCGGCGGTTTGAACAGCGGCTCTGGCGGAGGTCGCGGTTCAGGTTCAGGAGGTTCAGGTAGCAGTTCTCATGGTGATTACACCTCGGAAGAATTGGGTGAAGCTCAGCGCGAATATAGGAATAGGTTGGAGGAGTATAACCGTATGCAAGCAAGGAGCCGTTTACATGAGGCTATTGCTACAAACCCCGTGGCACAGTACATAGCTAAAGTAGAAAGTTTCTTATTTACCGACTTGCCGCTTACGGTTACTGGAGTCGGTGTTTATACGGCAGCTGGAAGAATTGGCACTACTCTTTTTTGACACTCTATAGCAAAATATGTGCAGGGGGCTATCCTACGAGGTGGAACGGATGCATATTTACAGCAAAATATAAAAGGGAAAATCGATATAAAGCAACTGGTATTAATACGCTCCGCTGCGTACAAAGGTAATGGAGCCCCATCCTGCCAGAGTAAGAGCGCCATTAGAAGTACTGGAATCGTTCACCCATACCTGGAGTATTGATTTTTATGAGTGATGTTCCCACAACCGGAAGATAGTTCCTCAATTTTCAATTCGAGGTGAAGGATTTCTACTTGCCGAAGAATCCAAAATTAAAAATCCACAACCCAAAATATAAATCCGCACCCCCGTACCCCGCATCTCTTAACTATATCCCCCAATCCGCTCAATAATCTTATTAACCTCCTCCTCCGTAGCTTTCAGCAGTGCATTGCAGATCTCCAGCAGTTCAGCCGCGCGCTTCACCTTCTTCGCAAGGTCATCCACCGGGACCTCTTCAGATTCAATGGCTTTCGTGATTTCCTCAAGCTCCTCAAAGGCTTTCCGGTAAGTTAAAGTCGTTTCCATAATATTCAGTATTGGTATGTACAGTCGCCCGTAGGCTCTTGTTCCGCAGGATAATTTCTATTTCAGATTCCGGTACAAACTGCCCGGGATCACTGGTAATTTCATTGTTTTTTTTCACAATCGCAAAGCCTTTCTTCAGGATATTCTCCGGCGACATTACTTTAATCACCGCCACAGCGTTCTTCAGTAAGATTCGTTCCGTCGATAGCCTCCGCGCCGCCGAAGCCGACACGTTCTCTGCCAACTTTGCCAGGTTCCGCCTTTCATAGCTCAAAAGCACCTGCGGCCTCGCCTCCAGGCTGTAGCGCTTCACGTCCAACTGCCGTCTCGCCAGATGAAGCTCTCCTTTGGCGGCCGACGTAAACCGGTGCTCCAGGTTCGAAAGCGAAACCTTATTCCTTTCAAGAAGCGTCCGCGACTGGTTCAGCACCCTTGCATGCACGCTGCTGAACAGGCTCTTCTCCTTCGCCAGAAAAGCCTGCGAGCGGATGACGATCTGCTTCTGAAGAAGCACAAGGCGGTCTTCAAAAGCCTTGTTATGGGTAATGATAAACTCTGCCGCTTTTGTCGGGGTCTTCGTGTTCGTATGCGCCATAAGGTCGGCAATGGTCTCGTTCTTCTGGTGCCCTATGCCCGTAATCACGGGAATGGGAAATTTGGCGATGGCCAGCCCGATCTTGAAGTCGTCGAAGATCAGGAAATCGGTCTGCGAACCGCCCCCGCGGTTAATCACCACAGCATCGTAGGGGAGGCCCGAATGGTACACCTCAAGCAGCTTGCTCAGGAACAGGTGCGCATTGGCCTCGTTCTGTACCGACGTAAAATAGTCATCCATCTGAAAACGGTAGCCGTACGGGTTGTGGAGCAGGGTATGCTTGAAATCCCAAATCCCTGCCTATGTCTCCGAAGAGATCACGGCCAGCCGCGAAATCACAGGCGGCAGTTCCATCCTCCCGTTTCGTGTCTGGTAAGTGCTGCCAATCAGTTCAATGGTATCCGGATACCCGGTAACAAGCCTGTGCAGCGTTTCCTGCCGTTTCGCTTCTATTACTCCTAAAGTATAATGAGGGTCTACCTCCTCCAGCTCCAGCGAAAGCCCGTAAACCTTATGGTAGTTCACGCGCACCTTCGCCAGTACATGCATGTTATTGGTGAATTTCCGTCCGGTCACAGTTAAAAAAAACCGGATCTTCTGCGAGGCATTTCCCCACGCGCTGCCTTTTATTTTGGCCACGATCCTGTTCGTGATCGCGTCTTTCTCCACAAATTCAAAATAATGATAACCGCTGGCCTCTTTATGGCTGTGCTCCGTCACATCCGCCACGATCCAGAACGACCGGCTCCCCAGCGCACTGTTGAGCGCCGGTCTGTATAAGGCCCTTCAGTTCCGGGAGGGGTAGGTGGTCTGCTATTAATGATAATTGGGACACGAATTTACAAATTTTGCTGTGATTCAATATTGCTGTAATCTGTATATTTCGATTTGCGCACGAAAAGCAACCTGTTATATCCAGGAAAAATAGGTACATATTGATTTATATCAGTTGAGCACTCTTCGTGCACAAGTTGATGGTGTTAGTGCACCAGCTAATGGTCTTAGTACACCAGTTATTTTTCTTAGTACACAAGCTGATGCTGTTAGTACACTGGCTGATACAGGAATAAGTACAGCACTAAAGCTGAAAATTGCTGGTTTGGGTCAAAGGGTTAACGATAATGATTCTCAAATCAATTATGAAGGATATTTGTACGGGCCGATATTTTAAGTTCACGGAGCACGGATACTTTTAAAGCGTGAGGATTATTTAAAAACGTAAGTTCCTGAACGAATGATTGAAAACGGAGAACCCGAATTTCAATATTCTGAAATGCCAGATCATCCAGATCAGGCATATACTAAAAAAATGCAAATTAAGGGCGAAGAGTTGGCTGCTGTGCGGTTTTTTTAGGAATTTTATTACTAATATCTAAAAGAGTTTCCCCGGTAGTAGTGAACAGTTGTAAATCTAAGCGCACAATGGTTGCGTAATACCGGGGCAGTTACCTTTCAAAAAGAATCAGTTTTCAGGAAGGATTATATTCCTTTTAAATGTTTAACTTCGCAAAAAAGTTATTAAAATGATAAAAAGCAGCACATTAATAGTGTTTATTATTATATTTTTCTCTTCATATTTTTCGGCGCAAACAATACCTGTTGAGTGGCAGAAGAATCACGGTGGAAGTTACGTGGATCATGGAATATCAATGCAAAAGACTCCCGATGGTGGTTATATTCTTTTAGGACAGACAAATTCTTCGGACAGAGATGTAACCGGTTTACATGGTTCTAATATAGATTTGTGGCTGGTTAAGACAAATAATACAGGAGTGATACAATGGTCCAAATGTCTTGGAGGAACCGGGGCGGAAAATGCAGCAGCTGTAATAACAACGGATGATGGTGGTTACCTCGTAATTGCCGATACCCGTTCTAATAATGGTGACCTTACAGGTCATTTTGGAAACATCAGCACAACAGATGCATGGATTGTGAAACTGAATAATGTTGGAACTATAGAATGGCAGCGGAATTTCGGTGGCACTTTAGAAGAATCTGCTGCTTCAGTAGTTGAAACTTCTCAGGGCTTCTTGTTGGTCGGCCATTCTTTTTCTAATGATGAAAACATCCCTGCGAATAAAGGAGCAACAGATGCATATGCAGCATTATACAGCCACCAGGGTACACTGTTGTGGGCTAAAAATTTTGGCGGTTCGGGCTATGATTATGCCAGTTCAGTAGTAAGTGTCAGCGATGGTTTTGTTATCGCCGGGAATTCAAATTCAGAAAACGGTGATCTTCTTAATGCCGGCTATCACCCCAATGGAAGTGGGGTGAGATATCCTGATTTTTGGGTTTATAAAATTGATCTTTCCGGAAATGTGATGTGGAGTAAATATTACGGAGGGCCAACAGAAGATATAGGAAGATCAATTGCAAAAACGGCAGACGGTGGCTATGTCATTACCGGGAAGGTAGGTTCGTATGGTGGAGATATAACAGATTTCAAAGGCGGTCCCGAAGATTTTTGGGTATTGAAAATTGATTCTGGTGGAATTATTCAGTGGAAAAAATGTTATGGGGGCTCCGGTTCCGACTATCCGCGGCAGATAAAACAGACACAGGATAACGGTTATATAGTTATTGGTGATACCTATTCTAATAATGGTGATGTTGTTGGTTCTCATAATTTATCAGATATATGGGTTTTAAAAATTTCCGGCAGCGGAACAGTGGAATGGCAAAGACCGCTTGGTGGTTCTAAAATTGAACGCGGATATGATATAGTTGAAGCCGATGGGGGTGGTTTCGTAGCTCTGGGTTCTACAGCTTCACAGCATGGCGATGGAGATGTTCTGGGAAATCCTTATATCACTCCGGACCTCTGGCTTGTAAAATTAAATGCCGGTCTGCTGGGCACAGCGGAGAATCAACAGTTAATCCAAAATGAGCTGTTTGTTTATCCTAATCCGGGAAAGGATTTCTTCTCAGTAAATTCTAAATATCCAGTAGAGGAGGTAAAAATATATACTGCGGAAGGAAAATTGATTTCAGCTCTCAGATCTGTTAATCAACCTGTCAGTATTAAACAGCTTACTACAGGGATCTACTTCATCCATATAAAATCAAATGGCCGTACTGTGGTTAAAAAATTATTGAAGGAATAGGAACCGTACAGCAGCACCCTGTTCAGCAGTATCCCGATACCCGCTTACAAGCCTGCGCAGCGTTTCCTGACGCTTCGCTTCAATCACCCCAAGCGTAAAATGAGGGTCTATCTCCTCCAGCTCCAGCGAAAGCCCGTAAACCTTATGGTAGTTCACGCGCACCTTCGCCAGTCCATGCATATTATTGGTGAATTTACGTCCGGTCACAGTTTCAAAAACCCGGATCTTCTGTGAAGCATTTCCCCACGCGCTGCCTTTTATTTTGGCCACGATCCTGTTCGTGCTCGGGTCTTTCTCCACAAATTCAAAATAATGGTAACCGCTGGCCTCTTTATGGCTGTGCTCCGTCACGTCCGCCACTATCCAGAAAGACCTGCTGCCCAGCGCACCGTTAATGGCCGCGTGTATAAGGTCGTTCAGTTCCGAGAGGGTAAAATGGGAATTAGCGCGAGACATCTTATATAATAGCTAAGACGAATGTACAAATAATTCGTATGGACTGTAAGCTGCTGATCACTCTGCTATTTAACATTGATGTTAGAACAGAAAATCTTACTCAGGTAGTGGGATAGGGCGGCCACAGCGCGGCAATGGGCAACCCTTAATTCAGGCTTGGTTATTTAATTTTTTAGTTGAGGTACAATGGGTAATGAAGAAAGTAGACAGGTCCAGGTTTAGACACGCTGTTTACCGATCGATGAGGGTACAGCAGTTAACTCCTTATCGGTTTAAGTCCCACGTAATAAGGACGGTCGGCAAAGGTCCAGCAGCTACATTCCGGGACATAACAATCCACTTGGCAGACCGTCACCTAAGTCAAACTTTGCTTAAGCTTGCGGTTTCTTGTTTTCTTCTTTGATGGTGTACATTTCCAGATACCTGCACTTGCTGCAAAATCGCACCATTGCGGGAAGTCCTGTGTTTAGATGAAGAATTTCCTGTTACCTCCTTCGTCCGCGCCTATCATTATATGTGGCAACTGTACAAAACTCTGGTTCTTCATCACAGATTCCGGGTGATTGATACATACAGCATCACCTTTTTCATTTAATGGCATACCTGATAGTTTAAATTATGCTTTACATAGTTATGAAAATTAATTGAAACACCTGCATTTGTCGTATAAAGTTAACTGAAAACTTCTTTATCCGGAATCAGTTGTTCGTCCGGAACTCTACGAAATCTTACGGGTACGGATGGTTCTTTTTCGGTTGGACCTTTGTGCGGACACGAAGGTTTTAATGGGTTTCTCCTCATAAATGCAGTATATGTTTTAACGCACTGCACAAATGCAGTGTCAAAAGAAACTTGTGCTCGCTTACTACAAATTTCTGTACCCCCTGTATCCGGTTCTTAGAAAGAAGGGATGCGGTATCCACTTAATAGGATGGGACAGTGAAAATTGTTAGGCCTGTTGAAATAGCCAATCCCTGCTTTCGGAATGTGTATTATTTATGAGATTCACAACATAAAAGCTTTATAT
The DNA here is from genome assembly GCF_029194425.1 of Kaistella sp. PBT33-4. Lineage (NCBI taxonomy): Bacteria > Pseudomonadati > Bacteroidota > Flavobacteriia > Flavobacteriales > Weeksellaceae > Kaistella > Kaistella sp. PBT33-4. The sequence goes on from NZ_JARFYL010000004.1 coordinate 11,581, forward strand.
TTGTAGTTCACGCGGGTCATAATGGAAAACAGTTGTTTTGATTTCATAGAGTATTGTCAGTCACGGGGTTTCGTTCGAAAACTCAATGGGGACTTGTGTCGCGTCATTAATGAAAACCGGGCGGTGATGATAAAATTTTTTGGCGAACGCTACGTAGTCCCGGTCACGCCCGACTTTTTTTTCGCTAAACCGGTGCCGGTCAGTAAGGAACAGGCGGATTGTGAATTTGCATACTTGTGCAGAATCATTGACATTGAATTCCCCGTGCTCGGCAACTGAACAGATACTCCCCGGAAAGTTTCCCCATAACTGGTCACTTTGGTTACTGCGTTAACTCTCTGTGTTCATTAGTCTGCCAGTACTTTTAGTGCTTCCGGTTGAGAAGTGACAAAGTTGATTTATTTTCTTTTGTTGCTTTCATAAATGAAGTCATTTAAACTCTTGCTGTTATACATTGAAAAATCTCCGACAATTGCCAAAGGCATTTCATACTGTGCGAACTTTTGAAGGATATCTCCCGCAATTTTAGTTTTTAAGTCAAAAAAGTCCGGGATAATGTTCCTGGAGTGAATTATAATTTTGTCAAATCCTTGATAGCTTAAATTGCCTAATAGATCTAACCCATCTTCGGTGGTTATTAAAACTATTTCGTCCGTAAGTATTTCTGCTATTTTTTTGTTGTTGATATGGTGAGTTATAATGTTCATTTCACTTGTCTGGTAGTGGTTATTCTCAGTCACCTTGCCATGACCGCTAGTACAGGCCATTTTTGTTGGCAGGATGATATGCTGATATCTTGTTAATCAGACCAAAGTTAGTGATTTGTTTCTCAGTCTATTTTGCTGCGCAATTTTCGTCCTGAACAGATAGTTCGAAGTGGTTGATTGCTTTGTATTCCCAGGATGATAAAAATAACAACTGTCAGTTCGCGGGTAGCAGCGCGGTGACAGGCGTTGCTCTTCCTCTGTTTAGTTGAGTTTTATAGGATCTGCGGCGCAGCTTTCCTTCAGTTAGAGATGGGGACAGTTTAACCTTAAATCTCCCACATTTTTACTATTTTTAAAATCTAAACCAATCGCTCTTTCCACGGCAATTGGAGTAGCAAACCACAACCGCATGTCAAAATCAAGATCACAGAAGATTGCCGGGAAAACAATCTTTGCCGCGTTTAAAATAATAGTCGGATAGGAATGTGCATTTTGCTGTGATTCAAACATATTGTGTAATCAGTATATTTACTGTAATATTTAAAGAATGTAATTATTAGCTTTTCGGTGTCATTCTCAGCTAGCGATAAAATATCTAAATTTGATATCAGAATTCTATAACACTTATGGCAAAACAACTGGAACTTTTCTCCACATTAGATGAATCTACATTTCAAATTCAAACTGATTTATTTCCAACTTCTGAATCAGATGAAATAGAGTTTAAATCTGCCGCAGGGGGATTTCCCAAAGACTTTTGGAAAACATATTCTTCATTTGCAAATACAAATGGCGGTATAATCGTTTTGGGAGTGCGTGAGAAACGGGGCCGTTTTTTTTATGATGGACTCCCTGAAGAAACGTTGGTCAAATATCAAAAAGAATTCTGGAATGGAGTTAATAATCGCAGCAATGTGTCTGTAAACATCATGAAAAATAGTGATGTCATGGAATATAAACTGAATGGAAATAAGGTTTTGTGTTTCAACGTGCCACCTGCTGAACGAAAGCAGAAACCTGTTCACCTTACTCCGAATCCTTTTGGTAATACCTATAAACGTAATTATGATGGAGATTATGTTTGTAAGGATGAAGAAGTTAGAAGAATGCTTGCTGATGCCGACTTATCATTTAGTCCGGACAGTAGAATTTTAGATGGCTATAATATAACGGACATCGATCAGGCATCCCTGAAACAGTACAGGCAGATATTTGCTACGTTACGGCCTTCTCATCCGTGGTTATCACTAGACGATATTGAGTTTTTAGAGCAGCTGGGAGCCTACAGAAAAGACCGCCGTTCTCACAAGGAAGGTTTTACCGTTGCAGGAATTTTAATGTTCGGCAAATTTCTTAGTATTACCGACGAGGAGTGCTGTCCGAAGTTTTTTCCGGAATACAGGGAAATTCTTGCAGAAGGCGAAGATATACGGTGGACAGACAGGATATATCCGGACGGAACGTGGGAGACCAATTTGTTTCAGTTTTACAAATTAGTTTATCCCAAACTATCTTCCCGGTTACCCAAACCGTTTCAATTAAGTAAAGGCCAAAGGCTCGAAGATACTCCTGCCCATACCGCTTTACGGGAAGCCTTTGTGAACGCTTTAATTCATACCGATTATAGTGCTCCCGGCAGTATTATAATCCAAAGTTCCTCTAACTCATTTTCATTTATAAATCCTGGAACCCTGCTGGTTACGTTATCACAGTTTTACAAAGGAGGTATTAGTCAGTGTAGGAATACTAATCTCCAAAAAATGTTTCTTATGATGGGTACGGCAGAGAAGGCAGGTAGTGGGGTAAGCAAGATATTATCAGGCTGGAACTCTTCTCATTGGCGCAGACCTTATATTATCATAGATGGAGAGCCTGACCGCATTACTTTGGAAATGCCTTTGTTCAGTATTATCCCCGAGGAAACTTTATCCGATTTAAAGGAGATGTTTGGCGATCAAGTGGAAATGCTGGGCAAAGATGAGCTAACGGCCTTGGCGGTATGCCATATTGAAGGTGATATTACAAATAATAGATTGCAGTTTCTGGTGGAGAAGCATAAAACCGATATTACCAAAATGCTGCAGGACTTATGTAAAAATGAGTACTTGGTTTCAGAAAATAAAGGAAGGTGGACAGCTTATCATTTGAACTACAGTGATAAAACTATAGCGCAGGCGAATCCTCTTATTAGTATGGACAGTTCTAATATGGACAGTTCTAATATGGACAGTTCCAAGGATGCTATTAGTGATAATCTACAGCGACTTACCAAAGTAGATGCTTTAGTTAATATGGACAGTACTGCGAAACAGAGAAGATTTAAATATGATGATTTAGCAAAAAAGATAGAAGAAATATGTGCTCTTGAATATAAATCAGTTGCGGAGATCGCTTGTGAAATAAGTAAGTCTGAAAAATATTTAAAAAACGATATACTGCCAAAAATGATTGCTACAGAAAGGCTTACCAAATTATATTCGGACCGTCATCCTAATCAAAAATACATCACGAAAAACAGTATTACCATAATGCAAATGGAGGGGATAAATAAGAAATAAAATGATAATTCTTTTCACGTTTCAACAATCATTTATGGTGACATATCGGACTTAATAGCTCAAATATTCTCGCGGTCCCAGCCCATATTTCATTTGTCATTATAACTAAAAGCTTAACCACAAGCGTTTCCTTAAAAGCAAAAAACCCTGGTGTATACCAAAGTTTTTTTGCCGACCGGGAAAAGCCCAATCCTATTTAACGACAAAATTAAACAATAAACTTACAAAACACAAACTTTTTTTATAGAAAGAGATCAACTTTTTATAAGTCATGCAGCTACGCAGGATAATTAATCCGTGCTTTTACCTGCATCCCCTATTGTAGTGCTCACAAATAAGTCTGCATCTGAGTCAAGGTGCGAAACTTGAGTTACATGAAGGGTGCGTCTGTAAGCCATACCTGGATAATAAAGCCTGTTCATCACGCAAGGTATCCATCTGTTCTTTTCTGTTCATTTTTTTTACATCCTTTCCAGAGGAAAAGTAGTCAGGGAATGCTTGCTGTATTTAGATAGACTTTTAAGAATAAAAAGATTTACTGTGCCCAAAAGCCATTTCATGCTTTTCCATTACGGAAAACCATAAACAACTTTCGCTTAAAATATCTTATTTTTAAAAAATAATCATCCCGGTTCAACATACCTTAAAATACCCGCTGCATGACCTTATTTTTATCACTTGTTATTTTTCTGCTCATCATTGCTTTTGCAACTAAAATTAATCGGAAAAATAAAGAAATCACCGAATTCAAAAACCAAAATAACGGGTTAACATCAGCCAATTCCACCCTGTCCGAAACGAATCAGCAGATCAATAATACGGTGTTGAATCTCACCTCTCAAATTGCTGACTTAAGCAAATACCAGGGAATCGTTGATACGGAAAAAAAAGCAGCTGAAATTCTTCAGGAGGCTGACCACAAATCTAAGTCCATGATCGGCGCGGCAGAAGAGTATAAGCTGGAGATACTTACCGATGAGGTCAGAATCAGAGGGGAGGCACTTGAAGTTTTATCCTCAGCAAAAAGCAAGTCAAAATCAATAGTTGATTATGCATCTTATGCAATATAAAGATCTTTACACCAAATACAACCTCCTTCTTCCATCAAAATTTGATGGAGGATATTTGATTATTACACTTTATGAAAAAATCAAAAACCGTGAAATTGAAGAATACTTCACACAAAAGGCGATAAATGAAATTATAGCGGATATAAAAGCTGAATTTGATTTGGATTCGATTCGTCCGTGGCCTAACATCAAAGACAATCTTTTCCATTATTTCCTACGAAGCCATCCGGATGAACCCTGGAAATATTACCTGACAGACTATGCTAAAAATGTAGTGGATTTGATGGTAAGCAAATTAGAGAATCCGTACAAGAATCATCCACTTAAAAAAAGTGTTCAGGACTCATTTACGATACGGCACGGTGAAATCAATACTATTGAAGAGCTTGAAAGAAAATTCGGAAGAATATTTATACAAGGCTCAAAGAAAATCATTACCGACCACTTAGAAGCATTGGAAGATGAATTAAGGGATGCATATGTAGAACTAAACGATATTCTACGAAAAGAAGACCAACAAAGTGCAACTGTGTTAGTCAGAGCGTTTACTGTTGTCTTTAGAAAGTTTGGAGAAAGAGCGGAAGATATCACGGAAGCTATAATTTCGAAAGACAAATTTCTTGGTGACCTGCTAAATGTGGTCGATCGATTTTATAGAAAGATGGAAGACGATGGAAGGCTCAATATAGACACTGTACAGAAAAGTAAGAGTGATTGGGAAAAGGCCCAGGAAATTTATACAGATATAAGGGAGTTTTTCAATTCGACAGACCGAAAAGTACAAATCATCCGCAGACAAATCAACCACGCCAGTGAAAAACTGACTGAGTTGCAGGAACAGTTTTCTGCCAGAGCCTTTTTAAGAGTACAAATAAAAAAACTGCATCGAACCGTTTTGGAAAGTTCTCAATACACTGCTGAGGGTGTTAGCTTCACTAGCAATTTTCCACTTAAGCAATTGGTGCATGAGCCTGTCCGGATGTTGTACCCAAGATATTACGACTTTGAACAGCCAAAGCCTAATTTCATTGTAAACGTTGAAACTGATGAAACATATGAACATAGTGAAAAGCTGAAAATAGCAACAGAGATCAACCGTCAGCAAATCATTAATCTATGGGTTGATAAAGCTAAAGATATTCTGGAAAACAAAGGGCAATTATCTATAGATGAACTGATGAAGAATATTGTGGATGAAGAAAAAGACCTGTCTATTGCGTATCAGGTAGCATCCAGTATGACAGCGTACGCTTCAGAGAACCGCAATGTATTGATCGAGGTAGAACAAAAAATTATTTCTTTACCTAAACAAAACCTATCCCTGTGGAAAACGAGAATTATGAAATAAGCGATTATTCTTTCCTATCAGAGGAAAGTGTCGAAAAGTATTTTGCGGACATTAATATTCTTTTGTTGTCGGGCAAACATATAGACCACAAGTATTACGCAGAATATACCGTACTGGAAAACTATGAACAACAGTGGAGAAATTTTTACATCAACCTATACAGGCTTAATCTTGTTGCTGATATCTCTGATAGAAGTCGATATTACTATCTCGATTTCACCGAAAATGGGAAAGGAACATTAAGCGATGCAAGCCGTAATAAAGAGCTTACTGAATTACAAACACTTATTGGATTGACACTTTTGGATATGTATTACCAAAAGTATTTTGACGAGGAAAAAATCATTCATTGGAATGACATCAAAACACACATTTTAGAAAATGACCATCAGGAAGCATACAAAAGAATTTTGTTCAACGATATACGGGAGTCTTATGATGAAAAAGAATGGAGTACAGTAGAAAACAAATTTGGAAAAACGATAGACAGTTTTGATAAATTAGGGTGGGTGGAAAAGCAATCTGGAAGGAATGAAGCATTGGTTTTTGAAATAAGACCCGCTATACACCGATTAACCAAATTGTATCAGGAAGAGCTTCAGAATTTTGAATTATTTAGCCACCGACTTATAAATGATGAATTACTATGAGTTATCCAAGAATCTATTCCTTATCAACAGTTGGTATTCTGAAACACTATATACACGATTACCTCTTTCATCCAACAAGAACAGATTTTGTTGGCCCAAATGGTGTCGGAAAATCAATCATTGCCGATTTACTCCAAATGATTTTTGTGTATGACAAAGACCTTATCAAATTCGGTACTGATGGAGTAAAAAAAGAAGAAAGACAAATTAATACCCTTCCCTATAAAACAAAATGTGCCTACTGTTTCTTGAATATTGAGGTAAATGCCGGTAAATTTATTGCCATCGGAATACAGATAAATAGCCAGAAAGGTAAACGTATGGTCCCTTTTGTCATTACGAGACAGGCGGATATAAACCTAAAAATAAATGAACTGGATATTGAAAAAGAAGAGCTGATTTTCGCCAAAGATTTATTAAAAGAAAAAGAGGCTGGAGCGAAAGAAATCGTAGAAATACAGGATTTGGCAACGTTCCTTTATGAAAAATATAATCTTCGATTGAACTTCTTCAGTAACAATGATGCTGTCAGCACATATTATAAGTTCCTTTATGATAAAAACATATTACCCCTCAATCTCAGCCAGGATAAAAATCTAAAAGCTTTCGCTAAAGTTATACAGTCCTTTTCAAAAGCTAAGACACTGAATTTAAGTGGTAATCAGTCTTCCAGAAATTTAAAAGAATTTCTCTTTGAAGAATCCGATGAAGATATTATTGCCAACTTTCAAAAAGAGCAATCCGAACTGGAAAAGATATTGAGAGAATATGAAAGCCTGAATAAAGACATTCAAAACCTTTCCAACAAACAAAAAAGGTTAATCAATTTACGCGAGTTGGAACAATCCCACAAAGTAAAATTCAAATCGTTTAAAGAAGCTGAATTACAAAACGCCTATATAGAATTAAAGCAATTAAAACAAAGAGAATCAGAAGAAAAAACACAGATAACGACCCAAGAAACTTAATTTACTGAACTAAAAACGGCTATTGAAAATCTTCCAACAGAAGAATCAATAATAAAAAAGGGTTATGAGGAAGCAGATGAAAATTTTAATATGTTCAACCGTTATCAAGACCTATCTAACAGCATAGAAAAGTTGGGTAAAGAAGTTGATGAACTTAAAATGTTTATTCGCCCTGAAGTAGATTTTAGCTGGAAGAATGAGATACAAAGAATTGATATTTTAAGTAGAAACAATGAAGGTATTAAAAAAGAAATCACTTTTTCAAAACCTTATCTGGAAAAGTACAAAACGCTTGAAAATATTATCCGAACCCGAAAGGAACAATCGGAGATTTTGGATGAATTAAAAGCAACCTTAAAAAAGGAAAAAGCAACCAAAGAAAAACTATTAGAATTATTGCAGGACAATGATGAGAATGGACTTTTAAACTGGTATATTAAGAATCTACCCTCGTTAGATTATGAACAATTACAGACGGTTTTGTATTACGCAACCAAACCTATTTCTGAAATTTCTAAACCTAACAATTCATCTCAATATCTCAATCCCGATGAATTGATTAATAATTTTAAAACGATCCCATCTAAAGAAGGTTTTTGGTTAAAGCTGGGTGCATTAAACCAATTTATACAATTTAATCCAGATGCAACCCTATTGGGAGACAAAGCAAATCTGGAGCAATCTGTACAACAGTTAATTCAAAAATTGAACACCGAAATCAGCTTGATAAATACCAAACTACAAGGATTGGAAAATATCACAGATGGGAAGCTTTACGATGTAAATCTATTTGATTATTCCTTTGATGTCTCTATTGCTGTTTTTAGCAATATTGAAAACTTAAAAAATGCTGTGGCTTGTATTTTACAGATTGATGAAAAGACCTCTCAATTGCAATCGCAAAAGAAAAGAGACGAAGAAGAACTATCGCAAATTAAAAATAAGTTTAAGGTTGAATATGATGAGCCGGAAGTGGTGAAAAAGGAATTATTGAGGATTCGTAAAGAATGGAGCGATAAGAAAGACCAGTTTTATCAGCAAAAAGGAATCAAATTAAGCAAGAAAGATTCTTTGGAAAAAGAATTACAACGATTTAAACAAGATTTACAAACCGTTATTGGTAGTCTGACTAAGAAGCAAACAGAGTTCACTACGCTCTATAGTGCTTATTACCAATATTTCCAAGAGAACATAACAGATTTTTCTTCAACACCTGGGAACACTGAGGAATTGGAGCACGCCTATAATGGGCTGTGGGCAGAATATAAAACAGCATTTATTGGCATTTCGAATTTATTTGAAGAAACAAGTGATCAGAAGAATCCAGCAGTACAATTAACGATTAAAGACCAAGATTTTTCATTCAGGGTTATGGAAGAAGCATTATTAGGTAGTAAAATCAAATTTACTGATGATATTACTACTGCTTTAGATGAAGCTAATCAAACCCGAACAACCATAGCTAATGGGATTAGGGATAATATGATTAAGATATTCAGTAAAACTACTGAGCGATACGAAAAATATGATGACCAGGTAAAAAGAATAAACGCTTTCTTTGTTGATCGAAAGATTAGTAATAAGTTTTATTTCAAACTTGAATTTGATGGGAATAAAGAAATAAAGATTGATTATATCAAGCAGATAGCTTACGAGGTTCGTAATACAGCGACAAAAGGAGAATTACAGTTTGGACAATCTATAGTAGATTTCATTGAAGATTTTTTCAGGAAACAGGCAAAAATAAAAAACAAAGTTCCGATTGAGAAATTACTAAACCCCAAAACATACTTTGAACTGTCAGCTAAGCTCACGGACCAGTTTGGAACTGAAGTTCCTGGCAGTACAGGAGAAACTTATTCTGCTATTGCATTACTGGGTATAGCAAGACTTTCTGCCGTACAAAAAGAAAAACGTAATGGTTTAAGGTTCATTATTTTGGAAGAATTAGGAAGTCTTGATAATACTAATTTTAATACTTTTCCCGCTATTGCAGATGAATTCCAATATCAGATAATAACAATGGCTCCTCATACATTCAATATCGGATTGTCTGATGAATGGTATGCCCATCATTTGATTAAAGGAAAAAAAGATGACAATATCAACTACTGCCCTTCAGCCTCTTATTTTAAAACGAAGGACAACAACGATGATTTGAATATCTATATAAACAGAATAGAAAAATGAATTGGATTGAGCTAAGGGCGCTAGATAATTTATACTCAAACGGTGAGGTAAAGATAAATGATACTTTAGCGAAAAGTGGTGAAATTAGTTACCTTATTAATTCTCTCAGAACACTTGACAGAACGCACGATAAGCTTTTTGTTTTAGAGGGCTTTGCAGAGCTGTATGAAAAAGATTATTTGGAGAAATATCACTGTTATGAAACTTTTTTATCAGATAATGGATTATTAAAACCGCAGCTTCGTTTTGATGAATCTGATATTCAAATCCTAATAGGGATAAAAGAGAATATGGACAATGGAAATTTGGAGCCATTGCGGGAGCAGATTATAAAAAATGAAGCAACTGTTAGAATAGTATCTCTTATGTTTTTCAAAAATGAGAAGTACTTGTTAGGGAAAGAAGCATTAATCAATGCTGTTAAATTACTTTTGGATATTGACGAATTAGCAGATGATAAGGATTTACAATATAAATATGTGCTCGAATGTATCAATCCCAGGTGCATCGTACTTTGTGAAAATATCGACTTTTTAAAGCGTCCTACATTGGCTAGAGCTAACAATATAGAGCTATGGTACGCAGGAGGCAAAAATGTAAATAAACTCGATTTTTCTGACACTAGAGGATTACCCATTTATTATTCATGTGATTGGGACTATGATGGTTTGTTTGTCATTTACCCTTTGGTGATTAATAAAATTAAGACCATTCAGCTCCTAACACCAAATGGATCCCCAAAAGGAATTAAAGAAACTGAGCATAATAGTAAATGGGAGAACATAAAGGATAGAAATATAGAAGATCTATTAACAGCTCATCAATTAGATATAATGGAGAATTTAATCAAGAGTAATCAATGGATTATTGAGGAATCTTGTGATCTTATCGAAATGATTAATAACTATTAGTTAATATATATGTTTAACTAAGTATATTTTCGAAAATGCAAACATCAAAAGAAGAAGATAATCATCCTCGTTCTAATTTTATTAAAGCGCTCGTTCAAAACACGAATACCAATAATGGTAGATTATTAGACAATAATAAAATTCTAAAGAAAATTGTACAATTTTGGGATAATCTTGAAAGGTTACCCGAAGATGTAAACGAGTGTATCCAAAGTTGGCATTAACCGGAAATCTTAGGTTATGAAAGATTGCTTTTTGCCAGTAAAAAAGCAGGAGAATTTATTCTCTAAAAATTGGGGCAGAGATATAAAAGTGCTTACGATAAATGTTATCATCCCGCAATGCAATCTGACTTTTTTAGCCTTTGTTATATTTTCATTGAAGGAGGTTGTTATCTATAATCAAAAAATATAAGTAAATGAAAATAGTAACAATTTCAGAAGAGGAACTTTTTATTAGTATTCAAGATTACTATCTGATGCACTGTAAATTAAAAACAGAGGAAGAAAAAGATGTATTAATCACTTAATTGATGGGTAAGATCAAATTCTAATAATATAAAAGAATCTTTAATTCGATAGCCGAAAACTCTAAATTTTTGAGTGACTCTAAACTTATATATCGGTGAAGAAGTAGAGTATTGTGCGAAATGATCTTGATCATGAAATTTTTTATAATCAAACCCAGCAATATTTTTTCCTTTTCCAGATTGTTTAAGTATATCAGACCAATTGGTGCTGGAAAACATATTGAAACTATTTATAAACTGTATCTCGTCTTTCTTATCGAGTATTTGATCAAAACTATTTTTAACATTAATTTTTGAAAAATCAAGCTTTGATCCATTGTAATAGTTTTTACAAAATACTTCGAAACTTACAAGGTTTTGTTCATAAAGTTTTTGAACTAAAGCTCTATTATTCGTATAGTTAGAAATCTTTTGTGAATGCTTATCTTTTTCAACATTTATAATTTCGCTAGAGTAGTTCGACGGAATAAAAGAAATCAGAAATATTTTTCGCTCATAACACTCCGCTAAAGCAGAATCGTTTACATTAACTGTATTATGTGTATATTTTGCTGCACCATCACATTTCTTACTGAAGTCCCAAAAAGGATCATTAATTACTTTGGACAAGTCAGATTTTAACTTTCTTATCTCATCAGATTTACTGAGGTTTTCAGTTGTCATAGCGGAAAGCATTGTGATGCCATTGTACACCTCACGGGAATAGATATCCGATTTCTTTAGTATCGTTATACAACTAGTTTTTTGTAATTGGAAAAATTGAATAATTTCTCTAAGTCCCGTTACTCGAAAATTTTCAGATGATGAATATTGGTTATGTAGCGAAAGTTCGTTTAATAATAATTCCATATTATACTAAATCAAGTAATTCATCTAAATCATTATCAAATTGATCGAACAAATCTTCTTTTAAATTTAAAATTCGTCCATCTTCATTTAATTTAATTGAGTGGTTGTGCGATATATTATTTTCGTCCAATTCAAAAAAGTGGATTTCGATAATATTATTTTGAATCCTTTTGTTGTGAACGGATTTACGGACACCATTAAAAATGTGATCGGAATGTGTTTCAACAATTAGCTGGACACCTGCTTGTGCAACGAAACATAAAAAGGATGCTAATTCTGATTGAGCTTTAGGATGTAGATGGATTTCAGGATTTTCTAAAACAATTGTTTCCCCTTTTTTGGAATTTAAACATAAAATTAATATTCCGATTATATAGCTAATTCCTGCACCAATATGATATGGTCGTACGAGCCTATTTTCTTTATACGAATAGTTGGCAGTAATTATATTACCTGTGGTGATATTATCTAAGCTAATTGTTACATTAAGGATTTTTTTTAACCAATAGTTGACGTGATAATTTAATGTATTACTTTTATTATCATAAACCAATGTTGGATCTATCGTATTGCTGGAATTTTGGTATAAATAATCAATTAAAAATTCCGCATTTTCACCTATAAAATTCTTTTTTGATGTTATTTTGTGGTAAAAATCTTTAGGTCCTATTCGGTTAGCTGAAATATAACTAATCTTCTTGTAATCATTATAATTATTCGGATGGATACTGGTTTCATCAATAATTAAATCATATGTTTTCTTATCTTGCTGCATGGAAATTTTAACGTTGTCTCTCCGGACAATAAAATTTCTTATTTCATCAAAATAACCCAAATTTAGCCAATTACTGTTAAGTGATGACTCTTCACTGAGACAATTGTCGATTAGCAATAACGATTGTATAACACTAGATTTGCCAGAAGAATTAGTGCCACATAAAATATTAAGGTTTTTAAGTTCAAGTTGAATATTATCAAAGCATTTGAAATTATCAATATCGATTTTTGTTATCATTTTTAAAGCAATTTAATTAATCCTATTGACTCATCAACAATATCAAAACGTCGTTGAACTGATTTGTTACTATCAACAGTGTAAGTTAAGCTTTTAACGAAATTATCATCCTCATTACCACTTTTTTTGAATCTGGAATTGTTTTTAAGAGAGTTATATTCTTGAACAATAAATTTTTCATGCTCGGGAAAATACTCCTCTATTTCTATAAAAAAATACATAAAAACTTCGAATAAAGCCATATTAATTGGTCTCCTAATTTTACCATCTTTAGGTAATCTGAAACAATCGTCTCCAAATAGTCTGTAAGCATTTTGTACTGCGTTGTTAAAAGATGTAAATAGTTCATCGTAGAAAGAATCTTTATCGCACAAAGCGTCAAGTTCGTCTTTTGAATAACTTGTATCTTTTAAATCTACAATTGTAAAATTCTTTTTATTTAAAAACTTCATAGATTTGGCTAGAAAATCTTCTAGATCACTTCTGTATTCAATTTTATTTTTAGAGTTGGAGTCATAATCGACTGAGATGTTTTTCTTCCATAAATAGAATGACAATGTTCTAAGAATTAAATATCTATCTTTCATTCTATGTGACGGAATATTTGAAGTCACTGACCTAAAAACGTCTAACTTACTTAAAGTATTTAAAAATTTTGTAGAACTTCCTTGGTAAATTGCATTTCTCATCTCTTGGTTATTTAACCTTGTTCCACCTCTATTTACTCTATCGAACAAATCATAAGTAAGTCTTTCGGGGGTAGGCTCTTTTATTATGTGTAGCACCAAATTTACATCTTCAATTTTACCTCGTATATTTGATTTTAAATAATCTTTATGATTACTTGATGGATGTTGATTTTCTCTCTCTTCATCGAATTTAAAACCATTATAATCTTTTAGAATAGATAAATAGGATAGTGCGAATTTATTATCCATAAAATCAAAAATGGTAGAGAGTCTTTGTCTGCCATCAATTAGAATCCAATCGCCTTCTTTATTTTCTTTAATATACAAAATAGGTAACGGAATCCCAATTATAATAGATTCAATTAGTTCAGATTTCTGTTTAGGACTCCAAACACTTGCTCTTTGAAATTCAGGATCGAGTTTAATGATATCACTCTTATACTTTCTGTAAAGTTGAAAGGCGGATAGGGAATCTCTTGCGATATTTATATTTCTATAAGGGTATACATCGTCTTCACTCTCGTCAGAGTGACTACTTAACGTTTCCTCTCCCTCAAAATCGTGATGTTCATCGCTAATTTCCTCTCTAGTATTATCAATCATCTTATAGTTTTTTCAAAGATATTATTAAATAACTTATAAAGTGTAAGCTCCCCCGAAAACAGTACGGTATTAAAGTATAAAATTAATTAACTTTAAATCGTAATTAAGACAATGAAAAAGAGCACATTCAGTCCTGCAAAGATTGCGGGTGTTTTAAAGGAGTTTGCCGGTGGTCGCAGTGCCGAGGAATTGGCCCGGGAAAATGGCATCAGCACAGCAACTTTGTACAAGTGGCGCCAGAAATACAATGGCATGGAGGCCAGTGAACTTAAACGGGTGAAGGAGCTGAAAGAAGAAAACGCCAGGCTCAAGCGTATGTACGCAAACCTCGCTATGGAACTTGACGTGGCTAAATACATTATCGAAAAAAAGCTCTAAAGCCTTGTCGGAAACGGGAGATTGTCATGGGAATCCAGAAGCTCCGTCCGAAGTATTCCGGCAAGGCTTTACGGGTACTTAAATTAAGCAGAAGTAGTTTTCATTACCGTTCACTGAAAGATGATTCTACGGTGATGATGGAACTGGAAAGGCTTACAGAAAGTCACCCCAGGGAAGGGTTCTGGAAATACTATTACCGGCTGCGCAACCGTGGCAAAAAAATCAATCATAAGCGGCTACACAGGATTTATAAGGAAATGAAACTTCCTTTGCGGCGGAAGGTGAAAAAACGTCTGCCTGCCCGAGTTAAAGCGCCATTGGAAGTACCGACATCCTTTACTCATACCTGGAGCATCGATTTTATGAGCGATGTTCTTTCCAACGGCAGAAAGTTCCGCAGTTTTAATGTGATTGATGATTACAACCGGGAAATCCTTCACATTGAGGCAGATTACAGTTTGAAAAGTTCGCGGGTGATATGGGTACAGAACCATCTGGTGAACCGCTACGGCAAGCCTGAGAAAATACGCATGGATAATGGACCGGAGTTTATAGCAAATATCGCTGAAGTCTGGAGCAGGGTACATGAGATCAACTTTGCATATATCCAGCCGGGGAAACCTACACAGAATGCCTACATTGAACGCTTCAACAAAACCTACAGGAATCAGATCCTGGATGCATATATTTTTGAAAGTTTGGATGAAGTAAGAAGTGTTACCGAGGAATGGGTAAGGGATTACAATAACGAACGCCCCCATGACTCATTGGGTGGTTTATCCCCTGTGATGTGGAAAAATGGACAGCAAGCCCAGGCAAAAGCCAACACTTTTCCTGCCCGCTTTTCCACATCCGACAACAATAGCACTCAATTATCAAGAAAAAATTCTACTTTTGAAGTGTACTGAAAATGGGGAGCTTACAACAAAGGGATAGTGTCTATTTTTTTTATAAAACAAAGCATTAGTATATTTTACTTATTCCAAACAAAATTATTCTTTTAATACCAGTTGCCATCTTCTAAAAAAATCCGCTTCCAAAAGGAAACGGATTCATTGTTGTAGTACTCTTAGATGCTTAGTTAGAAGGTGCTTATTGAATGTAAATTGCAGCAATTTTTAACAACTACCTTCTTTCAAAGATACAATCCATAGTTATGTTGTTTTTAAACATTTATATCCTAAAGATCATTCATATTTTGCAAGAACCTTCTTTGAAATAATATAGATTATAGCAATTGCCCAGCTAATCGTAAGCGAAATAATAAAATTGTAGTATATATTATCCAAGCTATAATCGTTAGAGAGTATTAAATTCCCTATTAAAATCAGTAAAAATCCTATTACTAACATTTTGATAAATCTAACTTCGCCCTTTTTTACTTGGGGTTTCCGTCCTTGATTCTTAAGAAGGTAAATGATTGTGAATAACCATAAGATCACCTGAAGCCAGTAAAAATACTGTGGGAATTCCATATTGTTTTAGTGATAGTTTCTTCCCTTGCACTTTGCTGCTCTGTAAACCAATGTAGAATATGATCCAGCCAATGATGCCCAACCCACTACTGCTCCCACGCCTGTTGGAGCTGTGCCAACCATTACTACAGCAGAAATTGCAGTGTCAGCAAATGCTGCCATTACTCCAGCTCCACAATTACTTGAACCACTAATTTCGTAAATGGTATTGAAAATCACTTTTTGAGGTGAACTATTGGCGTAAGCTAAACTGAATTCCTCATATATAGCAGCTCTTAACTGCTCACCGCTAGGATCATTTTCTAATAAGTATTCCTTATTGTGATAAATAATTTTTAAAAATTCTTGCGTGGCATCTGATGGAATAGCGTAATATGCATTGAAAGAATCACCAAATTCATCAAATAATACAGGATTTGAATCAAAAACACTTCCTTCAAGAAGATCGTTTTCAAACTGGTCGTGCGTATCTAAGATCAAATTCGGATTTATAGTCATTCTTTTAGATACCTCAACAAGTTGTTTTGCGATATCATTTAAGTATTTACCTTCTGGTGCTGAAAGATTACTTAAGTCTGTACTTTCTGGCATGATCTCAACCCTGTCCGAACATCCGGTCATAACAGCTAAAATTGAGCAGGAAATCAGTAGTTTTTTCATAATGTATTATTTAATTTATTTATTAATGTGCTCCAAAACTAGTAATAAAGTCAAAACTATGCAAGTAGTGCACTAATAAAGGTATATTTCTGTCAAATCGATTATTTGCCGGCATATGCTATGTGCTGAATATCAATTGTGTACAAGAACAGGCCAAAGCTAACTTTAGTAAAGAGCGTAGTGGAGCAGTAATATGATTCGCTTAAAGATAATGTGCTTCTCGATATACTATAAGAAAAAGTACCGGAACCCTCTAAGTTGGATGATAGGCCCACTAATCTTAATTTTATATATTTTCCCGCTTAACACAAGTCCGTTTTTATATTGAGGGTTATATCGATAAATTTTACTCTTAATCTCCCTTTGAATTTAATACAAACAATATTTTGCATAAATATTTGAAGGAAATTTTATTGGGATATACACTGCCTCATCAGATGCCGCAATTTAAAGAAGAAAATAATGTGAACTATAATCCTGTATACATCATTTTAAGGGCTGCTCTGAATGCGTTATTAGCGGCTAAAAAAATTAATCTGCGCTCGTTGCTTAATAATAATGAATTTCAAATTAACCAAGAAATAATTAATGTCGGTTCCAAAAATAGTTGTTATAACGTTCAATATTCGCTATTTATAGTCTTTTCAATTTTAAAGAAAATTTATGATTCTTCAGATTATCTGCGTGAAATCTTAATAGATTTAGAACAGCTTGATAAAGAGAGATTCAGAAGGCAGCTGGATTATACACGCATTTACGATGATGATTCATATAAAGTATTAGTGGACGCTTGCTTGCCATTTTTAGTTGATTATAAGGATATTGATCCTAAAGCGAATGATCTCAGGTTCACGTCAGATCAGCTTAATTTCAAACAGAAACTTACTTACTTGGAAGTTGTTGCGGAGTTTAAAATGATGACTGAACGACACTCAAACTTTCGCGGAACTTCATATGCTTTTAGTTTTGAAAAATTTTATAATATAATGGACGAGAGTCAGGAAGTTGAATTAAACCCTTTTACATTACTTCGCAAGACGTTTGAAAGAATAAAAAGTATTACGTCGATATAATAACATGAGCGCTAGAGTACGCCAGAGAAGCTGTAGAACAAAGCTAGTGAGCAGATATTAAGTGGTGCTAAAGAAACTAAGAAATGATCAAAAAGTGGTCTAGTGATGTCTAGGTGTTTTAGATTTATCATAAAAGCAAAAAACCCTGGTGAAGACCAAAGTTCTTTTGCCGACCGGGAAAAGCCCAATCCTATTTAACGACAAAATTAAAAAATATACTTACAAAAGACAAACTTTTTTTATAGAAAGAGATCAACTTTTTATAAGTCATGCTGCTACGCAGGATAATTAATCCGTGCTTTTACCTGCATCACCTATTGAAGTGCTCATGCATAAGTCTGCATCTGCGTCAAGGTGCGAAACTTGAGTTACATGAAGGGTGCATCTGTAGGCCCACCTGGGTAATAAAGCCCGTTCATCACGCACGGTATCCATCTTTTCTGTTCATTTTTTTTTACATTCTTTCCAGAGGAAAAGTAGTCAGGGAATGCTTGCAGTATTTAGATAGACTATTAAGAATAAAAAGATTTACTGTGCCCAAAAGCTATTTCATGCTTTTCCATTACGGAAAACCATAATCTGCTTTCGCATAAAAAATCATATTTTTAAAAAAAATCATCCCGGTTGCACTAACCTTAAAATACCCGCTGCATGACCTTATTTTTATCACTTGCTATTTTTGTGCTTATCCTTGTTTTTGCAATTAAGATTAAGCAGAAAAATAAAGAAATCACCGAACTCAAAAACCAAAATAACGGGTTAACAGCAGCAAATTCAGCCCTGTCCGAAACGAATCAGCAGATTAACGATAACGTTTTGCTTCTCACCTCTCAAATTGCTGACTTAAACAAATACCAGGGAATCGTTGATACGGAAAAAAAAGCAGCAGAAATTCTTCAGGAGGCCAATCAAAAGTCTAAGTCCATAATCAGCGCGGCTGAGGAGTATAAGCTGGAGATACTTAACGACGAGACCAGAATAAGAGCGGAAGGGAATGAAGCATTGGCCGCGGCCAAAAGTCAGTCCAAATCCATACTCGGTCAGGCTCAGATAAAATTAGATTCATCCCTTGCTGAAGCTGCAAAAATAATACAGCAGGCCGCAGAAAAAGCTGTTGAAATTGCGGGAAGTGCTTATGAAGCAATGAAAACTGCAGATGAGCATCGGCAGACCGTCCAAGCGATGAAGAATGTCATTAAAGGGTATGGCGATAAGTACGTAAAGCCTACCTTCAGCCTTCTGGATGATCTTGCTGAAGAATTCACTCACACAGATGCCGGACAGCAACTTGCAAAGGCCCGCGAACGGAATAATAGTTTAATTAAAACCAATCTGGCCGCTAAATGTGATTATGTAGAACAGAACCGGAAACAAACGGCGGTTAATTTTGTTCTCGATGCCTTTAACGGTAAAGTTGATTCGGTTTTGTCAAATGTAAAAAAAGACAATTATGGTATTCTGGAACGGAAAATTAAAGACGCTTTTTATATAGTGAACTTTAACGGGAAGGCATTCAAAAATGCTGAAATCACTAATGAATATCTGGATTCACGTCTGGATGAGCTTAAATGGGCAGTGATCGTCCAGGAGCTTAGATGGCAGGAGAGGGAAGAGCAGCGTCTGATACGTGAGCAGATCAGAGAGGAGGAAAAAGCAAGGCGGGAGTATGAGAAAGCGATTAAAGAAGCTGATCGGGAAGAGCAACTGCTGAAAAAATTAATTGAAAAGGCCCAGAAAGAAGTGGAGAAAGCAAGTGAAGAAGAGAAAGCTAAATTCCTTTTACAATTAGGTGAACTTCAGGAAAGGCTGCAAACAGCTGAAGAAAAAAATCAACGCGCCCTGTCGATGGCGCAGCAGACCAAAGCCGGCAATGTCTATGTCATTTCTAACGTAGGCTCATTCGGAGATGATGTTTATAAAATTGGTATGACACGCAGATTGGAACCTTTAGACCGAATACGGGAATTGGGTGATGCCAGTGTACCTTTCGAATTTGATGTGCATGCATTGATCTACAGTGATGACGCGCCGGGGCTGGAGAGGCAATTGCACAGGAGGTCTCTCAAACTGCAGATGAATAAAGTAAATCCCAGGAAAGAATTTTTTAAGGTCGGTATTGCTGATATTAAAGATGCGGTCACTCACCTGGGTATTACTGCAAAATGGACGATGGCTGCTGAAGCCAGGCAGTACCGCGAAAGTATCGCCATTACAGAAGCCATAAAAAACAACAAGGCATTGGAGCAGGAGTGGGAACGTTTTCAGGAGGAAGCCGAAATAGAAATACAGGAAAGGGAAGTGGAGGCGGTTGAATGAAGATGGTTACTGCAAAAACATTTTTGATGTAGTCAATTAGTAAGATAAAAAATAGTATAGACTAAAATGTCTTGATGATCTAGTTTCATAATTTATTTTACATTTACTTTAAAATAAAAACTATGATTAAAGATAAAATATCTTCCGATTTACAATCGTTGTCAGATGAGCAAATTTTAAAAGAGTTTGTCAAAAGATTTAATTGCGACGGAGCAATCCTATTGTATTTGGAGAAAAATCATGAAAACGGAATAGCACGATGGGCAAATAATGAGGGAAAGAAGTGGGTTAAAAACTTATTGCCTTTAATAAAAGAAATTCATACATAAACTAAACAAATATTACAAATATGAAAGGAGGTGGAGGCGGAAGCCTGAATTACAGCAGACCATTAGCAGGAGTAGCAGGAGGAGGGAATCTCCAGGATGATGATGAATGTTTTAAAATTAAATTTGAAGCAGCTCTTAAAAAGATGCAAAATAAAATCCACAGTTTAAGTATAGGCGATGTTTTGCAACTTGATTTGGAGCCTGATATGGAATTGGTAAATGCATTGTCAGATGGTATATTATGTGGTACACTAGATGCGCCGCAGGTAATTCAGTTGCGAATTTGCATGAAAAAAGGAAATAAATTTAAAGCTACAATTAGTGAATTGGATAGTCATTCATGTAAAGTAATTGTACAGAATTTAATAGCTATACGATGATTGATATAGTGGGAGGAACGTACTATGAAGTTTGTCACGAACCGCAGTACGGCGACCTTTTTGGTTCAGGATTACGAGGAGCAATAGCGTTGAGTGACAAGGGATTTGTTATAAATTTTCACTCATCTGTCGGTTCGGAGTTTAGAGATCAATTTCATTACAAAGCTACCTTGTATGACATTAATGATTATATGATAGTTCAGGACAAATCCGTAATATTTGATTACTATCATCCATTATCAAAGCCAATCCCTTATAATTTGCCCGTTGATAATTTCAATTTACCACCATTAAAAGCAAAAAACATTCTTTATTACGGCATGATCGAATGTGATTGCTTAGTTGACGGAGAATATGTTGTTTACGACCCTCAAAATCACGTAGGGTTTAAAGAAACAAAATCAAAAGCAGAACATCTTGCCTTGATACTTAATAAAAATGAGGCAATGTTGTTAAGCGATAACATTAGTGATAATCTTACTATAGTAGGCAAACATTTATTAAAAACTGAAGGGGCAGAAGTAGTCGTAATTAAGAATGGAGCAAACGGCGCAATTGTTTTCTTTGAAGATAAATACACAGTTATTCCAATTTTTGCTTCAGAAACAGTTTGGCCAATAGGAAGCGGTGATATTTTTTCTGCCGTATTTGCTTGGAAATGGATGATTGAAAAACTTTCACCACATGAGTCCGCGTTGTATGCTTCAAAGTATACAGCTGATTATTGTAATTCTAAAAATATCCCTTTATCAATTAGACCGAGAGAATTTGATAGCATAACCTCAACTGGGAGGAAAAAAATTTATTTAGCTGCCCCTTTTTTTACAGTCGCTGAAAGATTTTTAGTTAAAGAAATACATGATGTACTAGAAAGTTTTGATGTTGAGGTGTTTTCGCCATACCATGATGCAGGTATATCGACAAACAAGGATGGTAATAGGGAATTGCTAAAAAAAGATATCGAACATCTGGAAGATTGTGATGTGGTTTTAGGCATATTATCAGGCAATGATCCGGGGACCATTTTTGAAATTGGATATGCAAAAGCACTGAGGAAAAGAGTAATTATTTTATATGAAAATTATAAAGAAACCGACATGTTTATGTTTGAGGGAACTGACTGTGAGTTTACTTCAGATTTATCTACGGCAATTTATAAATCGACATGGTAAAAAAAGCATATATAGTTGTCGGCTTAGGTTTCGGAGATGAGGGAAAAGGAATTGTAACCGATTTTCTTTCAAACAAATATCCGGATTCAATAAATGTGAGATTTAATGGTGGACATCAAGCCGGACATTGTGTGGTTAATTCAGTCACCGGTGAAAGTCATATCTTCTCTAATCTTGGATCGGGAACTTTTAGGGGGCTACCTACATATTGGTCGTCATATTGCACTTTTGCTCCTTCCTACTTTGTAGAAGAAGTTGCAGGTTTAGATTGCGATTTAAAATTTTTCATTCATCCTAATTCACCCGTGACAACGCATTACGATATTTTATATAATAAAACTTCGGAAATATCCCTTGGGCATAGAAGGAAAGGAAGTTGTGGAGTGGGTTTTGGTGCCACGATAGATAGGAATCAAATAATTTCTTTCACCGTATCTGATTTATTTAATGAGGAAAAGTTTTTAATAAAAAAACTTGGAGAGATTCGCAATTACTACAAAAATCTTATAAATATTGAGACTTCATTTGATTTCAGTCATTTTGATCACGAACGCGAAGATTTGTTCTTTATGCAACAAATTGACTATCTGAAAAAAATAGAAGCAAATGGAGGCTTCACAATAGTGGGTTCTGAGCAAGAAATATTTAAAAATTGGAATTCATTTATTTTCGAAGGATCGCAAGGTATTCTAATAGACCAAAATTTCGGTACAAAACCCTACATAACAAAAAGCAACACGACATCACAAAATGCGATCAAAATGATTACGCAATCTGGAATATCTATAGAGACAGAAATTTTTTATGTAACACGAGTATATCAAACTCGGCATGGTAACGGTCCATTTAAAGAAAAAAATTCTAACTTCTATCTAATTAACAACTCAGCGGAGACCAATGTAGATAATGAGTATCAAGGAAAATTTAGAGCTAATTTTCTTGATCTCGCCGATCTGCGCTATGCGATTGCCTGTGATAATAAATACTCAAAACATTTTAATAAAAATTTGGTAATTACCTGTCTTGATCATATGGAATCAGAGGACATACCAGTATACGATAAAGGGGAATTGGTTACAACAAATTACAGAGATATTACTGATCTTCTTAATCTAAGATTTAAACAAGTTTATTTTTCTAAAAGTAATCAATCAGAAAATATTTTTCAATAGTTAAGAAATTTCGAGACAAATGTTCCATTTGCTTTTCTTTAAATATTCCGCCTCAAAAAGTTACAAATTAACTGAAAACAGTTAAAGTTCATAAAGAAAGCACATTCAATCCTGCAAAGATGTTAGTTGTTTTAAGTAATTTACAGTATGGCGCATTGCGTATCTGCTTATCACTAAGCAAGAAATCTACGGTCCTTCCGCTTTTCAACATCCGACAATAACAGCTAAACGTAAGGAGAATATCTGCTTTTTAAGTGTGCTAAAATGGGGAGCTTACAACACGCGGACAGCGGTCGCTCTTCCTCTGTTTAGTTGAGTCTTGTAAAGTATCTGAAACGAAACTTTTGCCGATCATGCACAAAATCAGAAATTATCTTTCGCAGTGCCATGCATTCTCAGTTTCATTTTTTTGTCTAAATTTAAGACCCTTTTGTTTTAGACAGATTATTCATGAAAAAAAACCCGCTTCAACCGCAGAACGCGCTGAATCCAGCTTATAAAAAATTTAATCCACCACAAAATAGCGTTGAGGAGTTTGTTACCAAACTTGAAGATTGTATCAAAGCAATAAAGCTGGTCGATGATAAAAAAGAGAGTGAAGAACACCTTAAATCTCCCATTAGAAAATTTCTCTCTTCTACCTTTTATTCAGAAAATGAAATCAACACCAGGGAAAGAATTGATCTCGCTGTTTATCTAGGAAAAGACGCAAGCTCCGATGTGGGAATAATCATTGAGGCTAAAAAACCCAGCAATAAATCTGAATTCCCTAGGGTTAACAAACTGAACACTAAAGCTTTTCAGGAAATCCTGCTGTACTACCTCAGAGAGCGGGTTGATTACAAGAACAACAACATCAAGCATCTCATTATTACCAACGGTTTCGAGTGGTTTTTCTTCAAAGCAGAGGATTTTTACGCTTTATTTTACAAAAATAAAGAATTACTTAAGGAGTACGGTCAGTTTAGAGACGGTCTCAAAGACACATCCTTGAATGAACTGTTTTATAAAGAAATTGCCCATAAGCACATTGCGGCAGTGGAGGACAGTATGCCTTTTGTACACTTGGATTTCCGGAAAGGGAGCGTAGCAGAATTAAAGCAGAAAGACCTGGTTAATATTTACAAACTGTTCTCCGATGTACATCTTCTGGGGAAAAGCTTTGGCAACGACAGCAATCAGCTGAACAAAGCATTCTATAATGAACTTCTTCATATCATAGGATTAGAGGAAGTAAAGATCGACGGTAAGAAACTTATTCAGCGAAAGAAAGATGCAGCTCGGGATTATGGCTCTCTTCTAGAAAATACAATTTTCACCTTGGAGGATAAAGATTATCTTTTGAAGGTGAAACCTATTTCCAATGATGACAATAAGGCCTTCACGCTGGGTCTGGAACTGTGTTTAACATGGGTAAACAGGATCCTGTTTCTGAAACTGTTGGAATCTCAGCTTCTAAGTTATAATGGCAAATCCCCTTCATATAAATTTCTGCATTTCGATTTCCTCAATGGTTTCGATGAGCTCAACGGCCTGTTTTTCTCAGCATTGGCCAAGCCACTGTCAGAACGCCACGCGCGTTATGCGGAAAAGTATAAAAATATTCCCTATCTCAACAGCAGCCTTTTCGAAAAAAACGAATTAGAAGATCTTACGTTTGATATTACCGCTTTGATGGACGAGAAGATGGAAGTGTATTCTTCCACCATTCTGAAAAATTCCAATGGCAGGAAGGAGGGTGGTAAACTTAATACCCTTGACTATCTTTTCAGGTTTTTGGATGCTTATGATTTTTCTGCGGAATCAGGTGTGGAGATTGGAGAGCGTCAGGAGAATAAAACATTGATCAACGCATCTGTGCTGGGTCTGATCTTTGAGAAAATAAACGGATATAAAGACGGCTCCTTCTTTACGCCTGGCATGATTACGATGTTCATGTGCAGGGAGACTTTAAGAAAGGCGGTGATCCAAAAATTCAAAGAGGAGATCGACAGCAGTATTGAAACTTTTGATGATGTCAAAGCGTACTGCAACCGGTTTTACAAAAAAGGTGATGTCCAAAGGTTGAATGAAGTCATTAATACCATCAGGATCTGTGATCCCGCGGTGGGGTCGGGGCATTTCCTGGTCTCGGCACTCAATGAAATGATCACCATTAAAAGCGAACTGAAAATTCTTGCTGACGAAAATTATGCTCCTATTCCGTGCGAAGTGGAAATTGATAATGATGAACTGTATATATCTGATGCTTCGGGGGAATTATTTGCCTATCAGCGAAAGGATCCACACAGTTTAAGAATTCAGAAAGCTATTTTTCATGAAAAGGAAACATTGATCGAGAACTGTCTTTTCGGCGTAGATCTCAACCCAAATTCTGTGAACATCTGCAGACTAAGGCTCTGGATTGAACTGCTTAAAAATGCATACTATACTGATACTGGCGAATTACAGACTTTACCGAATATCGACATAAACATTAAGTGCGGTAACTCGTTAGTAAGTCGCTTTGCCTTGTCGGACAGTTTGAAATCTGCTTTCAAAAACAAAGAGGTCAGTTATTCCATTGAGGATTACAAGCAGGCCGTAAAAGAGTACAAAACAACCAATTCCAAAGTCAAGAAAAGGGGAGTGGAAGGTATCATCAATACCGTAAAGAATAATTTTAAATCTACTTATGACAATAACCAAAAAGAAAAGGTTACAAAAGCCTTAGGTGCCTTTCAGAATGAGGACCAGCGGCAGCAAAACCTTATTGCTTTTGGTCAGACCATAAAAAAAACAGAGAAAGACCATCTTAAAAAACTGAAGATTAAGGCGGAGCAGGCACAGAAGGAAAAAGAGCAAATCCTGAATAATATAATTTACCGGAATGCTTTTGAATGGCGCTTTGAATTTCCCGAAGTGCTGGATGATAATGGCGCCTTTACAGGTTTCGATGTCATTATCGGCAATCCTCCCTACATACAGCTGCAGAAAATGGGAGCTACCAGCGTTGAGCTGCAAAAAATGGGATATGAAACGTTTGCCAGGACTGGAGATATTTACAGTCTTTTTTATGAATTAGGAAACAATGTTCTTAAAAAAAATGGGCTGTTGACTTTTATAACTTCCAATAAATGGATGCGTGCTGCGTATGGTGAGATTTTACGCAAATACTTTAGTGAGAAAACCAACCCTTTAATCTTAATTGATTTTGCGGGCAATCAGATTTTTGATTCCGCCACCGTAGACACCAATATTTTGATGTTTGCAAAGCAGAAAAACGAGCTGAAAACCCAAGCCTGTGTCATCAAAGAAAAGCTGTTAAATAATTTGAGCGTTTTTGTTAGACAAAACGCTGTGATCGCAAAATTTGAAAATTCAGATTCATGGGTAGTTCTTTCTAATATCGAAAAGCAGATTAAGGCGAAAATAGAGAGAATAGGCACACCATTAAAGGAGTGGGACATCACAATAAATTATGGCATTAAAACGGGTTATAACGATGCTTTTATAATAAGTGCCGAAAGACGAAAAGAATTAATAGAGCAGGATCCTAAAAGTGTAGAAGTTATACGACCGATTCTAAGGGGGCGCGATATTAAGCGTTATTCGTGTGATTTTGCAGATTTATATATCATCACCACCTTTCCGAGTTTAAAAATAGATATTGAGCGATACCCCGCTGTCAAGCAGCATTTGAGCGGATTCGGATATGATCGTTTAAAACAAACAGGAGACATGGGAGCAAGGAAAAAGACTAATAATCAATGGTTTGAAACGCAAGATTCTATAAGTTATTGGGACGATTTAAATAGCCAGAAAATCATTTGGGGCGAAATCTCAGATAAAACAAAATTTAGTATTGATTTAGATGGTACTTATGCTAATGAAGCTACAACCTTTTTAATGACAGGGAAATCACTAATATACTTATTGGGTTATTTAAATTCTAAATTGTCAGAATATTTATTCTCTAAACTCGGTACGACTACCGGCGTAGGGACTGTTCGCTGGAAAAAATTTACAATCGAACAATTATTGGTGCCTAAGCTAGATTTGGAAGAACAATTATCTCTTGAAAATGTTGCTCTGGAAATAATTAAGGCTGCAAAACATACTAGGGAAACAGCGCTTTTAGAGAAAAAATTCGACAATATTTTGTACAAATGTTTGAAGTTTAGCGATGAGGAGATAAGCTTTATTGAACTACAATAAAGCCAATTGCCTCTCTCTCATCATCATTTAAATCATATATTTCAAAGAGCATGTTGTCAATTTCTAATTCATATTCTTTTTTTTTTTTTTGATCTCCTTGCAAATCTTGACATTTTAAAACTAGTCTCATGAATTCAACGTTGATTTCTTCCGATACGTATTTTACCTTGACTTGTTCAAGAAATACTTTTCGTAATTCTCTAGTGCCTCCCAATAATTCTGGAAAATCATCCTTGAATGCAAATTTGAAAAGACTTGAATTCAAAAAAGCAATTAGATAATATATTTTTTCACCGCTGAGGATAAAGCATTTATTATTTACAAGAAAGTTTTTATTATCAAAGTAGAAGTTTAGAAATTTTGTTAATTCTGGATATATAATTTTATGCTTATAAAAATCGTCCATATAAGCGCAGTTCCTCAAATTGTAGGGTGTATCACCTTTATCACCCCTCTTCTGCAAACCTGGAAAGTAACTATCCAAGTGTTTTTTAATCGCTGGATAGTCGTTGACATTTATAGGTTTAATACCACTTTCCTTTAGGCCATTGTGCGTATTAATTAACCATAAATCTGCGAAGTCAAAACCAAACTTTTTTATATCCCTGCCGCGTAAAATCGGTCGTATAACTTCGCCTGATTTTGGATCTGCTGCAATTAGTTCGTCTTTCTTTTTTCCATCAATAATAAATGCCTCATTATAACCGGTTAAAATTCCGCGATAAATATTAATATCCCAATCTTTCAAAGGTGTTCCAGCCGCTTCAATTTTGCTTTTAATACTTTGTTCAATTGAACTAAGAACCACCCAACTTTCAGCAGAACTAAATTGGCATTCCTTTACATTCTGTCTAACAAAAACGCTCCTTTTCTGTGATGAAAAAATAGCTATGTTTTATTCTATCTTTTTTTGGTTTATTTTAAACACTAAATAATTTATTAAAATAAACAGCTATGATTTACGGTTACATCCGCGTGAGCACAGACAAACAAACAGTAGAAAACCAACGTTACGAGATCAATCAATTTTGTGATAAAAACGTAGTAGTGGTAGATAAATGGTTGGAGGAAACCATTTCGGGTTCAAAAAAACTCGAGGAGCGCAAACTGGGTAAATTACTGAAGAAAATGAAAAAGGATGATATTCTCATTTGTTCTGAGTTGTCCCGCTTAGGACGCAATATGCTCATGATCATGGGAATTCTCAACGAATGCATGAACCGTGATATCCAGGTCTGGACGATTAAAGACAATTACCGTCTGGGAAGCGATATCAGTTCAAAAGTTCTCGCATTTGCCTTTGGACTATCTGCGGAAATAGAACGTAATCTAATCTCACAACGAACTAAGGAAGCATTGGCAAGGAAGAAAGCAGAAGGGGTGATTCTTGGGCGCCCAAAGGGTCGGAAATCCGCCAGAACAAAACTCACCGGTCAGGAAAAGAAAATCAAAGAATTGCTGGACCGGAAAGTTTCTTATTCGGCTATTGGTAGAATTTTAGGTGTGCACAGATTAACAGTAAGCAGTTTTGTGAATAATCAAAAAGTGGCGTGAAACAAAACCGTCGTATAATGCTTTTTAGATCTTCCTGAAATCGCACGGATACTGCAAAACGTGAAGACTATCTAAAACGAAAGGTTCTGAAATCAATGATAGAAAATGGAGAGCTGGAATACCAGTATCGTGAAATGCCAAATCATCCTAATCAGGCACATATAAAAAAGTAAAATCTATTTTTCAGATTATTATGTATGCAACCGGAAAATTAACAGACAACTCATAAACCCAAGCGTCTGATTATGAGTTTGCATAGCAACAGTGACAAAAAAATGTAGGGACCAATTGAACTTCGGCATGAGAATTATCCAAAACGTTCAGGGTTTTGTATAGGTTTCTATTGATGGGGACCTAACAATTTGTAAAAAATACTAGCTTTTACGGATCGCTGTAATTTTAAGAATAAACAAAAATGTACTTTTGTATAGTAGCATCACACCATAATCTATCAAATCAATTTATGAAAGCTTTTATATCCTATAGTCATAAAGACCAAAATTATTTGGAGCGGTTGAAAATCCACCTCGCTCAGATGAGGAGGGAAGGTCTAATCAGTGAATGGACCGATGAAGAAATTCACGCCGGCAGTAACTTAGATGATGTTATCAGCACAGCGCTATCATCCTCAGAACTATTTTTGGCATTACTAACTCCTGATTATATCGCTTCTAATTATTGCTACAATAAAGAATTTAAAGAAGCTCAAAAAATGCAGGATGAAGGGAAATTAATCATAGTACCAGTTATAATAGAACCCTGCGAGTGGCAACAAACACCGTTTGGGAATTTAAAAGCATTACCTAAAGATGGTAAAGCTGTCAGTGATTGGACGAATCCAAACAATGCTTTTTTGAATGTAATAGATGAATTGCGACGCTTAACCACCTTTTCAAAATCTTCTATCGGTATAGAAAATATATCACCTGCGGCTGTTGAAAAACTGGTAAGAAATTACAAAGTGAAAAAGAACTTTAGTGAAGTTGATAATTACAATTTTAAAGAAAGGAGTTACGAACAGATAAAGAATTATTTTCAATCTTCTATTTCAGAGTTAGACGCTGTGGAAAATCTACAGGCCCGTTTTATTAATGATGGTAAAGGATTTTTTACCGCTTTAATTTCAAATAGAGCTAATAATCTAAATAGTTTTTTGACAATCCAAATTGGAAATGATGGGTTAAGGCATTTTGGTGATTTAAGTTATTCTTTTTCAGAACAGGTTACAACCAATTCTATTCAAATGGACAAGGTCTACAAAATTGAAAACGATGAATATGAACAGTTCTGGACAAAAAACTCACAAGGATTTGGTTTTTCAAATCAAGCCAACACCCGCTTAACGGCGCTTCAGGTTGCAGAAGGGATCTGGGATGATTTTATTTCTCAGGTAGGAGTATCATTAGATTAACTTTAAATGAATCTGAAAATTGTTTTTGAGACGGGCAGTACACTAACGCTCGTCAATACAGAAAGTATGATCATATTGTGTAAGCTCCTCGAAAACAGTCAGGTTCAAAAGTCTACAAATTAATTAACTTTAAATCGTAATTACGACAATGAAAAAGAGCACATTCAGTCTTGCGAAGGTTGCCCACGTTTTAAAGGAGTTAGCTGGAGGCCGCAGCGCCTATGTGCTTGTCAGTGAAAATAAGGCGCTGCTGTTCCTGGGACTTTTCCACATCCGACAACAACAGCAGTAAAAAATCAAGAAAAAATTCTACTTTTGAAGTGTACTGAAAATGGGGAGCTTACACACAACATACTGAATAACAACATATCAAGCGATTAGCTATAATGCCGGAAGACCCCCTCTCGTCAGAGTTTAATTAGCAATATAAAAGTTTACTTTAGTTGAAAATTATTGAATTATAATAAATATCAAAAGATACATTACTCAAAATCATAAATTATGACAAAAAAATCCGCTTCACGTGTGAAGCGGAATATTATGATGTACAGACTTTATTTTTTTAATTTGTTTTTGACTAATCTAAATATAATAGCATATATTACAAATGCAATTAATATAATAGAATACAAATCAAAGTCTAAAGTTTCTTTATCTAATGATTTAAAAAATATAAAAAACATAGATATAACAAACAGAAAAGGAAAAATCGCAGATATGAAATATAAGGATATTTCTTTTAGATGATCACTTTTTTTCTCTTTCCACATGAATAAACATATGGACAGACTCAATATTGCAATTACTATGTTTGCTATCATTTTTTATGCTTCGTTTGCTATTAGTGAACATGCGGCCGCTCCGATTACAGCGAAGGGTCCAGTTGAAGCCCAAATTAAACCACCAACAGCGTCCGCTATAATGACAGCTCTAGACTTTGGGTCGCCCTTAGCAACTACACTTGAATTAGAATGTGGTGAGGTTTCCCAGTATGTGTTTGAAGAAATGTAAATAGATTTAACAGTTTCAATTTGTTGCCTGTCATAAATTGATAAATTGTTATTAGCTAGATAATTATCAATCTCATTAAGTGTAACTTCAAAGTCTTCATCAATTAAAACTTTTGTCACTAAAAAATCATAATTATTTGAAGAAATCTCATTTTTTGATTTTATATAATCTAACATATCATGAGTTTCAGCAAAATATCCATCTTTGATGTTAGCATCCATGTTGGCGTTTTGATAAACTTTAAAATTGTCGTATTCCTCTATCAATTTTTGGGAGTCTACATCTGAGAAGAAAGAATTATCATACTCTTTCATGTATTCGCTCATCTTAATCAAAGCATCTGCATAAGAAATTTTGCCATCATCACTGTTGTTCTCATAATATAGTTCCAAAGCTTTATTATGAAGCGCACCCATTCCGTGATCTCCATCATTAAGCGAATTGAAATTTACTTTTTGTACATTCTCTGTTACATCATGACTACCGATATCATCACTCGAAGTACTACAAGAGTTGGACATTAACATTACCAAAGCCATAAATGGCAAATAGAAAATTTTTTTCATAGTTTTAGATTAAAATTATGGTTGCGAATTTAGTAAATTATTCTCATTTCCACAAACAATATTCACCATATAATCACTTTTGTAGATTAAACCTACACCCTGCTGTTGTAAGTTCCCCATTTTCAGCACACGTCAAAAGTTGAACTATGAAATACCCTCACTTCATTAGACTGTTGTGTTTGTTGTAGGCTCCCCCGAAAACAGTACGGTTTAAAAGTATAAAATTAATTAACTTTAAATCGTAATTAAGACAATGAAAAAGAGCACATTCAATCCTGCATAGCTCACTGGGAAATTTAACGCCAAACAAGTTCATTGAAAACAGTCAAAACATGCAAATTTCTCTACTTTAGATTGCTCCATATATCGGGGGGTGGTCATTCAGACTAAATAAAAAAACTAGGTTTAGATGTAAGAAATTTCCTTGCACGATACACGTGTGATAAATTTTTAAAAGCAACATGGTCAAATGTCTCGGCGAAAGAAGGTTTCGAACTATTTAACTTATTGCTATCCACAAGTGGGTAAGATCTACTTGATCGTGTTCTCTGTGGGCTGTCGATTGCAAAATGCAATAATCAATATTATTATAGTTTTCCGACAGCACTTCATCTGCTTTCCATAACGTGTTTGGAAGTTTTGATAAATCATCAATCCAGCTGTTTATCGTGGTGTTCCAATGCTTGAAGTCTTTGTCTTCTACAAAACCAAGTAGACCACATTCAGACAAACCTTTACCATGCTTTTCAGATTTATATCTTTCGATACCTCCGTTATTATTGTCACCAAGAACATATTCTTTTTCTCGTTTTTTCTCGGGAGAAGGCAGCCGTTTACTTTCCACAGAGTATATTGAGGAGAGTTCTACATTCTGTTCATTTGGATAAAAGAAAAAATCTGAAAAGCCTTTACTTTGATTATAAACATCTTGATATTGTCCCTCAATATTAAATGGATAATCTTTCTTTCTGATATGTATTTGTGCTTGCTTTGTATAGAGTTGGGTCAAATCATTTTCACTTAACTTCTTTTTCTTATGAAATTCAGATTTGAAATAAGATTTAAAATGTACAACAGTTTCCACCATACATTCTTTTGCCAGAAGAATCATCCTATTTTGAGGAAGTTCAATATTAGGTTGAGAAAGATTCAATAGGTTATCCTCGGCTATCATTAAAATCCTGCATTTGAGAAGTCAGAGAAACATTTATCAGCATCACGATATGCTGTAAGAGAAAGCCAATATCGAT
The DNA here is from genome assembly GCF_029194425.1 of Kaistella sp. PBT33-4. Lineage (NCBI taxonomy): Bacteria > Pseudomonadati > Bacteroidota > Flavobacteriia > Flavobacteriales > Weeksellaceae > Kaistella > Kaistella sp. PBT33-4. Next base: position 44,612 of record NZ_JARFYL010000004.1, read on the forward strand.
ATTGATTAGGCTTAATAAAAACGATTGTATCCTTTTGTGGGTATAGTTTAATTATTCTTTTTATAGACAACTGCTCAGAAATTAAATTGTCTGTTAGATTTTCAATATTCAGTTTTGATAGGTCTCGATGAAAGGATGGCTTAGAATTTTCTGTATCAAACTTAAATAAGGTTGCTATCAATGAGTTGTCTAATTCCACTACATCACTCAACCTAAATCCTCGCCCATCATTTTCTCCATAAACGGTGTTTAATGCTCTTGAAAATTCATTGCCATAGTTACCGATAATTGACTTTATATTTTTTTCCCCTTTGATTAGAGAAACAGCTTTAGATCCTTCGCCATTTATGAAGAAACTTTGCTGAAAATCAATACAGTCATTTATTATATTCAAATCAAAATCAGAAAAGAAAGAGTTGTCTTGAATAAAAGGAGTATTCTTTAAATCCTTTAAAAGAAACGTATTATTTCGATTGATTAATGTTTCTGCACTTGTGGCAAGGAAATAAAATTTATAGAACCTGTAATAACTCTCAAATGAATTGTAGATACTATTTAAAAACGATTTATCATTATCTAGTGATTTGATAGAAACTATCCTTCTTTTAAAAGAGAATGAAGTTTCATTTAAAAATATAGGAAATCGGTTTTCTCCAATATTTTCCCATATTATTAAATTGGGAGCTAAGAAAGCTTCCTCTTTAGGTATTTTCGAGAATTTAGTTTCCTTTGTTATGGAAGACAATAAATCATAAGAAATACCATTTTCACTAATACCTTTTGTTGTTAAAAACGGTATATCATATATATAATCTGGAGATAAGTTTTGTTTACTTCCTATTTCAAATCCCTCTTCGAGAAGACTATTATTATCGTCTAAGGTATCTTTGAGTTTAGGTAGTGTCTGTACCTTCTCTACAAGATTCCTAATTCTTCCTCCCCCAAGTAAGTTATTTTTCCAAACAAACTCATTATTGATAGCTGTTTGTCTGTTTACGAAATGAAAATCATAATCATCAATCTCAAAAAAGATACGTTCTTTAGTTGCAATTGTTCGTCTGAAAGTTAAATGTAAAAGGTTGTTATTGAAATCAGGCTTTTCATTTCTGACAAAAATAGCTGCTGATGCTACGTCTGCACCATTGTCCCAAAGTGATTTGTTTCTTGCTAATGCAGTAAAATCAAATATTTGTACTACATTATAGTTGGAGAACAATGCCTTTTTATAATCGTTAGATGTGCTGTTATAAAGTAATCCTGACGATTTAATAATAAGGCAAGACAAACCTTTTATTTTCAAATACGAAAAAGCTTCTGATAAAAATTTTAAAGCAATCTGTCCTTGTGGAATAGTAACCCTTTTATTTTCCAACACCCATTTATTAGAATAGTTGGAAATGGCACCTCTCACAAAAGGCGGATTACCAATTACTAAATCAAATTTTTTGCCTTTTATAGAATCACATTGGAAAAAGTCTGACCAAATAAGGTTATCTTCTGTTAGATCGTCAAAACGTAATTCATTGATGATCTTTATGGGGTTTAGCTCGTTACAAAGAGCTAAACTTAAACTAAAAGAAGCCAATTTTATTGCTTGTTCCTCTTTGTCAACTCCGTAGATATTTTTCAATAAAGGTTTTAAATCCTTAATGTCAGGAAACTTCATTTCATTTTGAAGCCTCCAGATCTGAACCAATCGCTTAAAAGTAACTACCAGAAAAATTCCTGAACCACAAGCTGGGTCTAATATTTTAAAGTCTTTAAGATTTACGCCTTCATACTTCTTCAAGGGAATACATTCATCAACTAATAATTTAGCGAGATGAGAAGGTGTATAGAATAATCCTTTCTCCTGTTTATCTTCTCCTAAAAACTCCTCGTACAAGCGACTGATTAACTCCACCGGGATATATTTAAACTCAAAATACCTTAAATCAAACTCAAATTCAGCTTGTTGTGAGCTGATGTCTGTTTTGTCAGTTGATAAAAAGTCTGCAAGAATGTTTAAATCTAAAGATTGTAATTGTTTTTGCTCTTCCTCAGTCCAGGTAAATACATTTCCGTTGAAATCTTGATTCAAATCAATTAACAGGGCTACAAATTTTCCTTTACGTAATACTTCATTAAAGGTACTAGCTTTCTCATAGTTCTTGAAATACTTTTCAGATAACAGTTTATTACCATTGGTATCAATACGTTCTTCTAAGTATTTAATAAGTATTGCCTGCACAATAATCTTATTGATTAAAGATGCAGAATCGGAATGAGTCTTTTTTAATTTTTCGCTTACATTTCGGATATTTTTTATCAGCGTATCATACGCTGAGTTTTGAAATTTGAATTTCTTTTTTAACTCTTCCTGTTCCCAAAAAAGACCTGTTTTAATTTTGATGGCAAATTGTTCATTGTACAAATCGTGGGCTTTACCCACCAGATTCAAATCAGATACTAAGTATTCCGGATGAAACTTTTTTGTAACGTGTTTTGTACAGTCAACAATTTTTATTTCGGTATTGAAAAAGAAACAAGCTAACGGCACTTCACCACTGCTCCAAAGATTGGTTTGGATACTTGCAATTGAGTTATCCTCTTCGTTTAGATTCTTTTCTGTAAAATCGAAGAGATAAACCTGTGGTTTGTAGTTACCGTTTAACTGTAATCGAAAATATACGGCAGATGCTCCTAAATCCTTTGCTGTTTCCAAATGGAATTTCAGAAGAGGCTCTGGTACATCTTGCTCGTCAACTAAAAACAGCAAATCATCTCCACTAAAGCCTAATTTTTTTAGACCTATTTCAAAATTACTATTTGTTCGAAGGAGTACCAAAATTTATTTTTTAATTATTATGAGTTGATGATCTGCTTAAATAATTTAAATTATGAAAATATAACATTTTATTCCTTATAGATCAAATTTTAACTGCTTTGAATTTTGCCCTTCTAATAACCTAAAAAATAAGTTAAGAATATCATTTTCATTTATTATTGAGTATTTCGGATATTGTTCGCAAACAAATAAAATTCTTTCAATTGGATTACTAAACTCGTCCGCTATCAACCCAATTTTTGCAAGTAAATAGCTACTGGTATTTATAGTATATTTTAAATTGTAAATCTTATTTAAGTATATTGCCCTTAAAACATTAGCTTCTATTGAAGGATTGAGATTTTTGTATACCGAGTTTTCTTGTAAAATATTTAATTCCTTTTTATTTAAACTTTCACTGAAATAGCGAATATTATAATTAAATGTGTGCAAATTAATTGCAAGAGCATCAAAATTGTAAAAACATCCTTTTGCTATACTATTTAGGACGTCATTTTCATTCAATTTCACAAGATTATTTTTAAACGCCCAATTATTATCAATTGTCCATATATCGATTTCAATCTGGGTTAATAATATTTTAATGCCGCCATATCTATTTAATTTAAAATTTACTTTTGAATTAATTACAAGTGAAAAAAGTTGATCTTGAGTTATATCTGTAATTATATCTACATCTCTGCTAGATTTATTTAGTAAAAAATCTCTAAAATAACCACCAACAACATATGCAGAACCAATCATAAATAATTCGTAGAAAAATTTCATAAAGTTTTCTATCTTCATTCGTTCAGTAAAATGAAGATAGAAGCCGATTTTTATGTCTTTTACATTTTTCAATTACAACTTAATTCCTTTTAACTCCTGATAAAGTGTAATAGCATAAGTATCCGTCATACCTGAAACGAAATCAGTAATCATTTGCAATTTTTTATATTCCAAATTTTCATATTTTTCAACTTTTTCATAAACAAATCGATGACTGGATGAAATTAATTTATAAATTCTTGATTCATATGTGTTTCCATCTTTTTTAAAATTTGCGCTTTGTGATGCTTTCACTAAAATTTTTAACAGACCGTAGATGGCTTCCCACCCAGCAATCTCTTTTTTTACTATATTTTTATCATCAAATACAATATATTGTAAGTGCTTATAAGCCGCTCTAATATCCGCAGCATCTGACACATCAATAATCTCAGCTTCTAGATTACCACTCATAATCAATTCATACTTTGTCTGAAACGTTTCAATTATATTAGAAATCATTAATCTCTGAGTAAATATTCTAAATTTTTGAATAACAATTGTTTCATCAAAGTCGCCGTTCTCATGTTTTTGAATTAGTTCATCTAATTCAGCAATTACAATTTTTTTGTTTTTTGATAGATTCTCATTAAATATTTTTCTTACGTCGTATATATCAATAATCTTTAATTTTACTCCGTCTTCTATATCAGCAGCACTATAGGCAATATCATCAGCAGATTCCATTAAATAAACTATAGGACTTCGCTTATTTTTTAACTTTAGGTGCTTATTTAACGTTTTGAAAATTTTCTTTTCGGTTACAAAATAACCAAACTTTTTTTTTCTAATATGTTTATTTTTTCCTAGATTTCCTTTCAGAGAATTTGATGGGTATTTTATACAAGAAGCAAGTGTTGAGTATGTTAGGTTGTAACCATATTCGTCCCCAAAATAGTATAATTTCGATAAAATTCTCAAAGTTTGTACATTCCCGTCAAAATTTTCAAAATCTGCTTTTTCTGCAATATTTAAGATTGGAGCATCTAATTTATTTTCATTTTGTACAAGTTTTTCATAATCAATATAATTTTGTGATTTAAAATATTCTTTAAAGAATTTCTTTACAGCTTCTTCTCCAAAATGTCCAAAAGGGGGATTCCCTAAATCATGAACCAAGCCAGAAACTCGTAAAAGAGAACTTAAGTATCCTTTGTATTCAGGCTTGATTTCATTCTTTTTTATTAATATATTTTCAATACTTTGCCCTATGGAACTTGCTATATAGGAAACTTCCAGCGAGTGTGTTAGCCTAGTTCTAATGTAGTCACTTTGTTCTAGTGGGAAAACTTGAGTTTTATCTTGCAAACGTCTTATTGGAGCACTAGAAATGAGCCTGCCATAATCATTTTCAAATGGATTTCGACCATCAGTTGAAATGGCGGGAGTTTTTTCCCTGAACCTAATATCTTGCAATAATAACTGCCACTTTTTCGAGTAATTCATTTGTGTTAATTTAATCAACAAAGGTAGCGCATTTGTCGTATATTCGGAGTAAGTGATGAAATGATTGCCTATAGCGCTTTGCTTATTGACGAAAGTGGAGATTTTAGTAAAAAGTTTTAATCGACGAACAAAATTTTAATATTGCACAAATGACCAACCGAAGCCTTTCAGCGCTAGAGCGGCAATAGCTTGTGCCTGTTGCGCAACTCTCATCAAATCTAATGATAGAGACATCGTCAAAAAAGCTACACGTGCTATATTTACGTGAAAAATGTTAGATCAACATCTTAGGGGACGTTCATTTTAACCAGGATATTGTGGGGTGAAAATCTTCTAAAGTAAATAAACGAGACGGTAACTTTTTTGGAACAGTCGTTATATTGATATTATCAAGAAATTGGTAAAGATAAACCATCGGATGACTTACCAAGTTTTGATTTCTATTCAATCCGCAACTAGGTTGTTTGTGACCTATTTGCGGTGATTTTCGTAGTGTCGAAATTTATCAGGAGGTATGCTTTGTTGCAATTGAATACTAACTATTCTTACATAATTAATGCTGGCAAGAAATCATAAGTCCATATTCAACCGAGCCAGTACCTTAATCATTCCTAGCCATATTGGTCTTAACAATTTCCAGTAAATCTTTCCTTGCTGCCTCTAATTGTCTTTCAAACAATTCAATTGTTTCCTTTAAAGGATTGTGCAAGTTTTCTACATTAGCAACTATATTTGAGGCAGAAACACCACAGTTTTCATGGAAGTTATTTGTGTTATACAATACTTTCTCTTCTGTAAAATCACGTAATCCTTCAAAGGTAACTCCAAGCGCAACTGCCACTTCATTTAGTTTCTCGTCCCCAATATTTTCAGCTTGCTCAAGTTTTGAAATAGCTTGTTTTGAAACACCAAGCTTTCCCGCTAAGTCAGATTGGGTCCAGCCTCTTAATTTCCTTACGCGTTCTATTTTCCGGCCTCTGTTTAGCCCCGCTTTATTTGTGAAAATTTCAGACATATCAGACATGTTTAATTATTATTTTTTGTTTTAAGTATTTCGATCTTTTCTTTTTCACTAGCTAATAACCTTTCATACAGTTCGACAACTTTTTCGATCGGACTAAATATTTGATGGATGCCATATGCTTGTTCATTTATAGTAGTGTTATCGACCTTATTTTCAATACTGTAAAATGCTTGATTCTCGTTGAATTCCTTTATGACCTCCGGTGTAACCTTAAGTATTTTAGCGATCTGAAAAATAATATCGTCGTCAATTAAATCAGAATTTTCTATCAACGAATATTCTGCTTGGCTTATTCCAAGCTCTATCGCTACTGCTTCTTGCTTAAAACCCTTTAAATTTCTAAGAAATTTAATATTAGGGCCTATTCTAACTGCTTTTTCCATAAACTGAGAGTATTTGTTGTACCAAATATAATAATAAAAGTCAACCTGATACAAATAAAAATCAACCTTATTTTTTATTTGCCACGAATATTAATTCATTCCTTTGTGTTATTATTATGCAATACTTAGGAGAAGGTTTTAAACAGACCTCTAAACTGATATTTTAAGTAACGGAATATTTTATCGCATCATCTGTAAAATTTGAAAGCGCAGAAGAATATTAGTTATAGACTCGCCAATCTCCACATAAAAATTGACTTTGATACGCACGGTACAATGGTGTGCACAACCATTGCGGCCTTTAGGGCTTATTTTCAGAAACATTCATATCAGTTGTTTTAGTAGCAGGCCGGGAAATCCCGCCTCGTAACGGGTTTCCCCCTGTACTGAAACCAATCCGGATTTACCTTCAGGACTTTGCCTCCGCAAAACGTCCCCGGTACCTCCCATGTCTAACCCTAAAATAAGATTTCAGATTCAAGATTCAAGACTCAAGACTCACATCTAAACACATAAGACCAAAGTCCTCGGGCAACACATCAGATTAAAAGTCTGATATCTGACATCTGATATCTGATATCTAGAACCACACCCATGAAAAAAAATCTCCCACCACTTTACGGCGCCGCCGCTTTCCTCATGCTCAGCGCCTTCTGCTCCCATACCCGGGCGCAAACACTGATGGTCTCCGGCACCGTCACCCACAATGGTCAGCCCCTCTCTGGCGTCACCGTCTCTCAGGAAGGCAGCACCCAGGCCACCGTAACCAACACTTCCGGCCGTTATCAGCTCACCGTCTCCGGTGCGGATCCCGGTCTCATCTTCCGTCATCCCAACCACCCGCTCTGGCGCGAAGAAGTCGCCGGCCGCACAGCCATAGATGTAGAACTCGGCGCTAAAGTGCAGCAGATCCAGGAAGTCACCCTCAACGCCGGTTACTACACCGTCAAGGACAAAGAACGCACCGGCAGCATTGCCAAAGTCACCGCCAAAGACATCGAAAACCAGCCCGTCACCAACGTCCTCTCAGCCATACAGGGCAGGGTAGCGGGAGTAAACATCGTACAGAACGGCGGGGTGCCCGGCGGTGGATACCAGATAGAAATCCGCGGACGCAACAGTCTGCGCACTGCCGCAAACAGCACCGTAGACGGTAACCAGCCACTCTATGTGGTAGACGGTATGGTAATGGGCGGCGAAATCAGTACCCGCTATGCCGGTACCGTACTGCCGCTGGGAAGTATAAGTCCGCTCAACAGCATAAACCCTAACGATATTGAGAGCGTGGAAATACTCAAAGATGCCGATGCCACCGCTATCTACGGTTCCAGGGGTGCCAACGGCGTAATCCTTATTACAACCAAAAAAGGGAAGGCGGGAAGTTTAAATCTTTCCTTTACCGCGAACTATGGCATGAGCAGGATCATCAACAACCTGGAGCTTATGAATACGGAGCAGTACCTTAATGTCCGGCGCCAGGCCTTTGCCAACAGCGGTGTTGTAAATTATCCCGCAACTGCGTATGATGTGAACGGAACATGGGACCCGCAGCGCAACACCAACTGGCCAAACGAGCTTATAGGTAATACAGCCACCTTTAATGAGGTCCGGGCTTCCCTGAGTGGCGGCAGCGAGCAGACGAAGTTTGTCGTAAGTGCAGGGCACCGGGAGCAGGGCACCCCGTTTGGTCAGGGCTTTCGCTACGTAAGCCAGACACTGTCCAATAATATGTCCCACCGGTCTAAGGACCGCCGTTTGGAATTGGGGGTTTCCAACAGCTTTTCCCTGCTGAAAAACAATGTGGTGAATACTGATGTTACCCAACAGGCCTTTCTGCTTGCCCCCAACGCACCGGAACTTTATACAGCAGACGGCGCACTGAATTGGGCGGGCGGTACATTCAGCAATCCTGCGGGTGCCTATAAAAGCGCCTACACCAACGACACAGGGCAGTTGATAACCAACCTTACCTCTGCGTACCGTATCCTGGAGAATATCAGGATAAAAGTGAATGGAGGTATTAACTACCGCACCTTCGAGGAGTGGTCTTTGCAGCCCAACACCATGTATAACCCCACAAGTGCCCTGGGGCTTTCCAGTGCCACCTCGCGATCAGGTAAAAACAACCAGGAACATTTTTCCTTTATGCTGGAACCGCAACTGTCCTGGGATTTCAGATTGGGGAACCATGAGGTGAGCACCCTGGTGGGTTCTGCGCTGCAACAGGACAAAAGCAGCAGCAGCTATTTGAGCGGCACGGGTTATGAAAGCAATGCCTTCATAAGCAATATAGCCGCTGCAAAAACCAAAACATTAGGCGACCAGCTTACTTCGGAATACCGGTACGCGGCAGTATACGGTAGACTAAACTGGCAGTATGCCGGCAAATATATCCTGAACCTTACCGGAAGGAGGGACGGCAGCAGCCGCTTCGGACCCAATAACCGTTATGCAAACTTCGGCGCGGCAGGAGCAGCCTGGATTTTTACCAAAGAAAACAGAGTGGGTGATCTTACCTGGCTTTCCTTCGGTAAATTGCGCGGCAGCTATGGTTTGGCGGGCAGCGACAATATTGGCGATTATCAGTATAATGATACCTACACCGTGTCGCCGCTGATCTACAATGGCGTGACCGGCCTTGTTCCCTCGCGTCTTTTTAATCCGGATTACAGTTGGGAAAAGACCCGCAAGCTGGAGGCCGCCGTTGAACTGGGCTTTTTCCGCAATAGACTTAATCTCACTGCATCGTGGTACCGCAACAGGTCCTCCAGCCAGTTGGTGGGCTACCAGCTGCCGGCCGTAACCGGCTTCACATCGGTGCTGGCTAACCTGGATGCAGAAGTGGAAAATAAAGGAACGGAACTCGAAATCCACGCCAGACCCCTGGGCAACCGCCCACTCCTGTGGGAAACGTCTTTTAACGTCAGTTTTCCCAAGAATAAACTGCTGTCCTTTCCCGGGCTGGAGGGTTCCACGTACTCCAATGCCTACGTAATTGGGATGCCTGTAAACATTATAAAACTCTACCACCTGCAGGGCATAGACCCCGCCACCGGCAAATACCTGTTCACAGATTATAACGGTGACGGTAAGATCTCTGCGCCGGATGACAACAAAGTTGTGGAACAGTTGGGAGTCCGGTATTTTGGTGGCTGGAGCAACCGCATCGGTTACCGCAATCTACACTTCTCCTTTCTGGTTCAGTTTGTAAAACAGCGGAGCCGCAATTACAACAGTGCTATTCCCTCGCCGGGTTCCATGAGTAACCTGCCGGTGGAGGCGCTTAATGTTTGGTCTGCGGAGAATCCGGATGGACTTTACATGCCCTACCAGTCGGCATTCAATCCATTGCATACTTACTTCCAGAGCAGCAGTGCCACGGTGTCTGATGGCTCTTTTATCCGGCTGAAAAATGTACAGCTGGATTATACCCTGCCGGTCAACAGCAGCCTTTTCAGCAGTGCCCGGGTCTATGTGCAGGGACAGAACCTGATCACTCATACAAGGTACTTTGGCTATGATCCGGAGAACCCCATGGTCAGTTTCCTGCCGCCATTGAAAACGTGGTCGTTCGGAACGCAGATTAACTTTTAAAACCTAAAAAAATGAAAACAAAAACATATAAAAACTTTATCCTCTCTGTCATTTTTATACCGCTGTTCTTATCCTCCTGTGAAAAAATGGTGGAGGTGGATTTACCGGCAAACCAGATTGCTTCACAACAGGTATACGCCGATGTGCAAACCGCAGATGCAGCCTTAGCCGGAATATATGCAGGACTTTACAGCAATTCCCTGCTTTCCGGCGACAGGATGGGGCTCCTGCTCAGCCTGTATACCGATGACCTGGATTTCTTCGCACCAACCGCCACTAATGGAATGATGGAGCTGTATTCCAACCAGCTCATACCAACCAATGCGGTGGTATACACCCAGTGGTCAGGAGCCTACCAACTTATCTATAGCTGTAATGCAATTATAGAGGGAATTGAGCGGTCCGCATCCGTTTCGGCTGCCGATAAGGCCAGAATTAAAGCCGAGGCGCAACTGATTCGCTCCATCCTGCTCTATTACCTGCAGCAGCTGTTTGGCGATATACCCTATCCGGTAACTACAGATTATAAGGTAAACCAGTCTTTACCTAAGCTTGCGCGGGCGGAGGTACTGCAGAAGCTGGAAACCCACCTGTCTGAAAGCACAACCGTCCTACCGGATGCCTACCGTAATCCGGAGCGCATTTTTCTGAACAGAAAGGGGGCTCAGCTGATGCTGGCCAAAGTGTTTCTGGAGCAAAAGCGCTGGAGTGAAGCAGAAGTCCTGCTGAAGGGCATTATAAATGCCGGCAGCTACTCGGTGCAGAATGACCTGAGTAAGACCTTCAAAAAAAGCGGCACCCACATCCTGTGGCAGCTTAAACCCGCCAACAGCGGTGATGCAACCAAAGAGGTGGTCGCATACTATTTTGATTTTATTCCTCCCTACAACTATGCGCTTTCCCCGGACCTTATGGCTGCTTTTTCAGCCGGCGATCTCCGCAAGGCCGCCTGGACCAAGCCCGTTACGGTAGGTTCCAATACGTGGTACCGCGCTTATAAATACAAAAACCTCACTGGTAATACCGATGAATATTCCATTGTGTTCCGTATTGAAGAAGTCTATCTGTTACTTGCAGAAACTCTTGCCCGGCAGGACAGAACTGCAGAGGCACTCTTATATCTTAATCCCATTCGCACACGGGCAGGTCTGGCTCCCGTAACGGGTCCCATGACAGAGGCAGCGCTGCTGGACGAAATTGTGCGGGAAAGCAGGGTGGAGTTCTTTACTGAAATGGGACACCGGTTTTTTGATCTGAAACGCGCGGATCGTCTTAATGTACTTGTTACGAAGAAACCCAACTGGAAACCGCACTTCACCCTCTGGCCTGTACCCGAAAAGGAACTTCTCCTGAATCCTAATCTAAAACCTCAGAACAGTGGTTATTAAAATCTCTTTCGCATCCGTGGTCAAAAAGATAGTGATGCTCATTCTGTTAATGCTCTTCAGGGCTGTCAGTGCTCAGAACACAGCAGATAGCCTGGAGCACTGGATGGCCGGGTTTGGAAATTATGCGAACCTGCAGTCCTCAGCAACACAGCGCTGGATCACGGCAAACAGGATTTATCCGGAAAACAGTGATACGGTACTGGTGTTTGATACAGAGCGGCCTGGGGTTCCCGTTCTGAATCTTGTAAAAATGAACCGCAAACAGGCTTTTTTAGGAGATGAGGCACTTGTCGTTCAGGGATCAGACACTGCGGAATATATCGGTCTGCCGCATCTGAATAGGATCTCCTACGCTAAAGTAAAAAAAATGGATGTGCTGACCTCCCTGAAGCAGTACCTGGTCCTGGACGAAACTGGCATGCTGTGCCTGTATAACAGTAGCGCTCGGCTCATCGTTTCTGTGACAGGAGTCACAGACTATATAACAGACGGAAAAGACATCCTGCTTGCGGTGCTGTATGAAAACGGGGCGCGAAAAATAGTGCAGCTTAAGGGCCCCCGCGTACGCGAACTCTATACCACGTCCCATTCTTTGAGCGCGGTGCCCGGATTCCGTCTGGGCAGGTATGTGGCGGTTACAGAAAAAGAAATGCATTCCGGGAAGATCCGGAGTGTACTTATAGACCTGAAAACCGGCCGGGTACAGCTTCCTCTGAATTCCCTTTTTTCGGATGCAGATTTTATAAGGATTACGCAGATACAGGGCAGTGATACTTTTCTGATCGATTATGAGAAGCGGGTAAAAAGACGTGAAGATCCCCTGGTAGACCTTTGGTATACTAATGACGCCCATTTGTCTGCCAGGAAAAAAGGGCGGGATTTTAATAAGTACTGGCTGTGGAAAGCAGATTCCGGACCGGCTGTAAAACTGTCCGATGCGGTCTTTGATGCATGGGTGCCGGTGAGTGAACGCTTCCTGCTCGCTTTCAGCCGCGCAGAAACCTTTGATTACCGCTATTCATTTCCGCTCTATCCCATGTATTTGGTGGACAGATATAAAGGGACCGAAGTCAAAATTTCTCAAGGTTCACGTGAGGCAGTCATATCCGGAAGCGGAAGGTATATAGCAATGCGGGATGGTACTTCCCTTCACTGGGAACTTATTGATGTATTTACCGGGCAGAAATCAGAACTTCAGGGTGAACAGCTGCGGCTGCCTTTTTTTACCTCAGACGGCAGGTTACTGGTCTTTGAAAGTGACAGTGGTTTGTGGGTGTACGACCTTGCCCGCAGACGATTTATGCCACCGGTTCTGGAGGGTTATCAGACGAAAATTGACAATCGGAATGCGGGGAAGATATACGAGAAAGACGGCACTTCTTTCACCGCTGGTACGGAAGATATTACCCGCGGTGCGTTTATACGGACGTCCAGAAACGGCCGGTCAGGATACTTTCAGTGGTTGGGCGGCAAAACAGGTGCAGTTATCCCTGAAACCGAATACTCCCGACAGCAGTTGCGTTACACCCCGCAAAGCGGCAGGGTCATAACAGTTGAGGAATTCTACAATCATCGCGCCCAACTTTATGTATATAACCGGCATAGGAGTACCAGGACAGCCCTCAATTCCGGTGCTGCGAAGCGTACTGAACCTGGAATCATGCGCAAAATACTTACTTTTAGGAATTCCCTGGGTACCGAGATGAAAGGCATTCTTTATTACCCTCAGGACTTTAATCCGGCGAGAAAGTACCCAATGGTAGTGCGTATTTACCAGGAGCAGGGAGGGTCGGCGAATAAATATCCCTATCCGCAATACAGTGGTGATGGATTCAACATCAGACTCCTCATTGAAAAAGGATATTTTGTGTACCTGCCGGACACTGTAGTAGATGCAAGGGGCCCTGGCATTGCCGCTCTGGATTGTGTACACAGCGCGATGGAGGGCTTGCAGGACCACCCCAATATTGATTTGGATAGGGTAGGACTCACCGGGCATTCCTTCGGGGGATATGAGACTAATTTTATTGCAGGACACTCCAAAAGATTTCGTACGTATGTTTCCGGCGCAGGCATGAGTGACCTGACCGGACGTTATTTTGAGTATAATGCAGGGTACGGAATCAATGAATATGCACGTATTGAAAATGGCCAGTTTGCAATGAAGGTGCCCTTTGCGGAGGCTAAAGAAAAGTACTTTGCCAACAACCCTGTTTTTTTTACCGATGCCGTGGTAGCTCCTGTATTATTGTGGGCGGGGATGAAGGACGGTAATGTTCGCTATGAACAAACCCTCGCCTTTTATACGGCACTGGTTCGCAACCGCAAAGATGCTGTTGCTCTTTTTTATCCGCAGGGAGATCATGTTTTGGGTACGGGAAGTAGGGAAGAAAAGGATCTGAGCATTCGTACGCTGCAGTGGTGGGATTATTTTTTAAAAGACCGGACCAAAATCCCCTGGATCGAAAAGCAGATGAAGAATGATCGTCCTTCTGCAGATGGATCTCAGCCTTCACATGTAGGCAACTAGGGCAAGTACAGGAAAAAGTCCGACACGTAATCCCGGTTATGAAGGTGGTTTTGTATCTTCTTACCTTATTGCTGAAAAATAATCACCGGTCTCCCTTTTTGCCGAAGTCATAACTCGGGGCAAAAACCGGTGATTTTTTTGCTTTCTTTTGACCTACAAAAAAAAGGATGCTTTTTACAGCATCCCTTTCGCAGGATTAAAGTTGCGGAACTTTATACAGGAAGTCCCCGCACATCGTCGGAGTGTCAAACCTGTGCAGCTTCACGCTCGGATCTACGGACCAGGTGCAGATTGGACCTTCCAGATCACTGCACGTTTGTTGCGCGTCCACGCAGATCGTCTGATTTGGACCTACTTCAACAACCCGATACGCCGTAACAGGCGCCTTAATGTCATTGCTTTTTGCACTTGTTGCAAACGCTGCTCCTGTCCCCAGTGATACCAGGATTACAGGAATGATTAACTTTTTCATAATAATAAAATTATAGATTGATGCCTACTCTTTAAACGGGTTTTCGGCTTCTCCCGGCTCGAAGTACTTCGATATTTGTCCTGTCACCTTATACCGTACTAGCTGCTTACCGTATAAGGCATAAAAGCTCTTTTCTGTTATATGAAAACTGTTCAGTTTTTCTCCCTTCTTTCTGTACAGATAAAAGCTGCCCACGTAGAATTGACTGTTGGTTTTATACACGTCTATGACGTCTGCATTTCGCCATGCATTTCTGGACTCATGACGGCCTCTCAGCAAAGACTGATTGAAAAGCAATCCTCTGTGTAGCACGGAACTGTTGTTAACTTTCACGGGGGGGGCCTGCATTTGGTGCCTCCCGTCTGAAAGTTGGGTAATTTTTATCTGTGCGGTATGGGTCGTGTCAATCGTGTTGAACTGCCGTATCTTTTCCAGTTCAGGTGAGGTCACGATGAACTCATTTCGGTACGCATAAATGTACGCCAGCAGTCGTCCCGGGTCAGATATCAGATTGCCGTCCATGTCAAATACACCGTCTATCTGTTTTTTAAGTATATTTGGATACAATTGTACATCGCGCTCCCCTAAAGATAGTTTTGCAAGAAGTAGATTTTTGGTTTCCGCACTCTGCGTCCGCAATGCAAATGTAGCTGAGTCAATAACCGCCAGCTGGTGAAAATAGGCATCCTGAAATGAGACCGTTAAGGGCCGCTTACTTCCTATTTTTCCCCGTAAAATCACTGGAACGGTCCCGTCATAAACATAGTAGAAAGGAAATACAGCTTTTACAGAAATGTTTCGGAATGGGTAGCTGGGACGGTCGGGCTGAAGGTAAACAGTTTCTTTTCGGGTAAGCGCAGTGTCCACGGTTGTGAAGGAGAGTGGATATTTTCTGTTGCCAAGATACAGTTCTGAACCGTGAGAACCTGCAAAATAATACTGGTCATTGTCCAGCGGAAAAGTTTCCTTCTCTATAACAGGATGAATCAAAAACCGTCTCGTAAAGTTGTTCTCCTTTTTGATGATGTGTTCTGAAGATAAAAATAAAGCAACTACTAGGGCGATACTTAAAAAGTTGGTTGCTAGCAGAAATAGTGTGTGCCTCTTTAATGATTTTCGATAGAACATTACCTGCTGAAGAATTGCGATTATTCCTACTGCTACGCATACTAAGTTAAAAATTAAATGTTCTGTCCATCCCAGCTTTTCCAGAATACCACCACAAGAACACGGTATAAAATCACTATAATTTAAAATAAGATATATGTAGATCGTGAATGCGGACATTATAGCAGTTGATGAATAAAGTCCAAACAATCTAATATTAGGAAAAACCAAACATACTACAATAACTAATTCAGCTACAATAACTGCAAAGGATATAAAATTTGCATATGCGCTTAATAATGGTGACTGACCAATCTGAATTTTAAAATTCTCAAAATCCAATATTTTACTGATGGCTGCATAACAAAACAGCAAAATAAAAAAGTAACTTATGATGAGCGGAATGTATTGATTATAGCGACGCATGGTTTGTTTCTTTTAGTTTTAACAGACAATAATTAATTTCCAACTGATCTTCATTCCACAGTAGTCAGGCATTGGCTCACCCTTGAATAAGGTAACTGTCGTTTTAAAATTTCCCATACTTTCCCAGATGCCGCTTTCCGGACATGGTAAGCCTGTGACAACTGATATGGATGTATGGGAAATCATAGGTCATTCCTCTTAGTTAATTATTTGGAACAAGTCGCCAATTATCACCATCTCTTACCGGCGGGTCAGTGTCCACAGTATCTCCTGATGTTTTGGTCGAATCCCCTCGCATCATTGAAGTTTTTTCAATCTGATCGAATTGGTTATAATCTATAACTATTTCTTCATCTCGATTTGCACAGTTTTGCATACAAACTGAAGCTATTACAATACTAAAAATTGGGATAATCTTTTTCATTTTAATTGTTTTAATTTGGTTATCCCGGCCGGATTGAATTAGAATTCTGAAGCCAAAGTTATAGTGCTGAATCATCGGAAAAAACTGCTCTGCGGAGCAGTTTTAAAATAGATACGTCTCAATTTTAAAATTGAGACAGTGAGCAATGACCATTTATCGCCTTGCAGTCAGTCATGTAGGAATATGACCCTTAGCAGGGTATGTGCTATCTGAAAACTGCCTTATTTAAAGGCAAAATGTTTAATTTTGATATGGAGAGGTTCTAATAATCAGTCTATGAAAAAGGTGAATTACATTCTCGTCCTATTTTCTGCATTTTCACATTTATTATTTTCCCAGCAAAAAAAAGAGAGTACGTTCCGTGAGATCAGAAAAAACTATGAAAAAATGACCATAGACGATATGGATGCAATACCTTATGTGAAATTGTATATCCAAAAGGCAAAAAGAGAAAACAACCAGCAGAAATTGGTTCAGGGCTATAGGGACGGAAGACAGTTTGATTATAATAACAAGATCAGGTATGCTGACAGTGCCATAGCTGTTAGCATGAAGCTAGGCAGTAATGACGATATCAGCAAGGACTATCTAAGCAAGGGAATCATCTACTATTTCTATCAGAAAAAATATAAACTGGCGTTAGACCAGTATATAAAGGCGTACGAATTTTCAAAAGGATCAGGAGATGCGTATCATCATCATAAGGTCATTTATCATTTAGGTATAGTCAAAGAGCATTTGGGATATTATGATGAGGCCTTGGAACACTTTCAGAAATGCGCTACTTTTTACAGTTCAAACCTAAAGCAGAAGCTTCATGAGAATGAGCAGTTCAATTATAAGAAGGCCTATCTAAATAGTCTTCATCAGATGACTGTAACCAACAGGTACCTTAATAATTTTTCCAGTAGTGACAGCCTGAGCCAGTTGGGATATCAATTGACAGTAAACAATAGTGATTTTGAAATTGAAAACAGCTATTTTCTTAAATGCGTCGGCATTTCAAAATTTCAAAAGAAAGATTATGCAGGGGCAAAGAAAGATCTGGAAAAAGCACTGCCTATAATTTTAAAAAGAAGTGACTTCGCCTGGGCTTCAGTTATTTATTACTACTTAGGCAAGGTTTCCCAAGCAAAGAGTGATCCAGATCAAGCGATCAAGTACTACATAGAAATAGATTCAATTTTTGAAAAGCATAAGTTTATATTGCCTGAAGTTTACATGAGTTATAATTATCTTATCGAATATTATAAAAATATAGATGTGACCAAACAGCTATATTACACCAATCAACTTCTTAAAGCTGACAGTTTGATTTCCAAAGACTATTCCTATCTGTCTTCAAAACTTCATAAAGAATACGACCGCAGAACGTTAATCGAGCAAAGAGACGCTATTCAGAATTCCAGCACCAAAAAAATAAGGTTTGCCCAGATCCTCATATTTTCAGGATCGATTGTTCTTGCTTTCTTTGTCGTTCGCTCTATGAAATACAGGAAAATTAAAAAACAGTATGACCTTCTTCAAGAGAGAATAGCAGAAGGAACTTATAAGATCAATGATGTTATAAAGGATGAACCTGCTGATTCCACGATGAGGAAAACTTTTTTAACGAGTGAAATGACGTTGGAGATTAGGGGAAAGCTTGAAAAGTTCGAGCAAGAACTGCAATTTACAAAGAAAGGCCTTACACAGAAGAGCATTGCTAACAAATTGGGCACGAATTCCCATTATTTATCTGTATACATCAATGAAAATAAAGGAATGAACTTTAATAAATATATGGCAGAGCTTAGGATCAAGTATATAACGAATCTGCTCAATACCAACAATAAGTACCTCAACTACAGAATTGAAGCTTTGGCTGAGGAATGCGGCATAGCAGCTCGTCAAAATTTCTCAAATCTGTTTTATGGGATCAATGGAATACGACCGACCGATTACATAAAGAGGCGTAAAAAAGAATTGGGGCTCAGCTGATTTTAGCATGAATACACGAATTTTTGTAAATTTCTGAAAAAAGGACATGGTAACAAGAACTATTTTTAGAAAAATCACAAAATTACGTGACGAGCTTGAGTTGAAAATCAATGAAGTGTACGACGACGATGAAGATATAGTGAAGGTGGCAGAGAAATCTTTATTGGTAATCGATGAATTCATAAGAAAGTTAAAGAAAATGATCTCTGCCCACCATTTTGAGAATATAGCTGAAGAAGTATATTTTTTTAAAAAACTGAAACCTCAATTTATTTCGAAATTCATCTATTTCTCAACGATTTTGGATATTGAATCCCATAAGCCTAATGCAGGAATCAAAGCCTTAAAAAAATACTACGAGGCTGAACAGGAAAAACTAAAAACCTTCTATCTGGAGCAAACAGAGCTTTACAGTTATTACCGAAGGGAAGCAACCTATCTTGACCATAAAATGTTTGTCAGAAATTCTTATGATCTAAAGATGAAATTATCATTTGGTTTTTACAATTTTGACACAAGTTTTACCACTTCGCATGACCATATGATAGCCAGATTTATTGCCAATCAGAAATTTGACCAGTACTTAAAAAGGCAGATTGAAAATTTAAGCGAGAATAGCACTAATAGGACTTTATCGCCATTAGCTTGGTCTGCTTCTAAGGTGGGATTAATCGAACTTGTATATGCGCTGTATCATATGCGCTGTTTTAATGGAGGAAATATCGAACTTAGTGAGGTCATCAAATTTGTTGAGAAATCTTTGGACACAGACCTGGGTAACTTTCACAAAACGATATTTGAGATTCGGAACCGAAAACAGGGTCCGACGAAGTTTTTGCATTTGATCAGTGATCATCTCAGTAACCATTTTACAAATATTGAAAGTGAGTAATTTTGTTTCTTGAAAACCTTGAATATTTTCAGTTTCTATTCGAGGTTTTCATTAATTTTTATTGATCAGATTGCAGATTGCGGTCATTTAATATTATAAATCCATTTTATCACTGAAGATCATAACGATATCAGCACTGATGTTTTTATTGTGTGCTTTATTTTCTTCCTGCATGCAGTTGTTTCTTTGCTTTTTACTTAAAAAAGATTAGTAAAAAGCAAAAATAAGCAAAACGGTTAAAACCTTTGCTATACAAGGCTTTATAAAAAGAGTAGTCTTAGTTCGGAAGTCGGTGTCTGATAGGTTTGGGGCTTAAATTGACAAGGTTAGGTTACTAATTCGTTACCGATTGACAAAGGTAATGATATGGCTTAACTGATTATATTTCAGTCTTTTGCGCCCTTTTCTACATTCCCTTGTAACTCAATGTAATTTAATTTTAAACATTAAACATTTGAGTTATGGAACAGACAAAAAAATCGACGTTCAAACTGCTTTTCTATTTGAAAAAGAACGAACTGAAAAAGAACGGTAATGCCCCGATTATGGCACGTATTACCATTGACGGAACCCCTAAGACTTTCGGAACAAAGTTAGAAATTGACCCCAATAATTGGGATTTGAAACACGGAAGAGTTTAGGGAAAAAGTGCGCAGGCACTAAGCATTAATAAAAAACTGGATAACATACGTGGGCGTATCGACAAGATTTATGAAGATATGCTGAAGCACGAGGGCTTTGCGACCGCCCAAAAAGTAAAGCTATCTTTTTTAGGTGTTGGTGTAATGGATGATGCAATACTTAAAGTCTTCAACGACCAAAATGAGGATTTTAAAAAACTGGTCGAAAAGGAAGAACGCTCACAAAGCACCTACAACAAGTATATCACAGTTTACAATCATCTTACCACGTTTATCGAAGAACGCTATCATCGTGATGATATGGCTTTCCGGGAATTGACTGCCGATTTTATCCGGGAGTTTGATTTTTACCTCCGGTACGATTTACAGTCTTCGCATAATACGGTTTGGGTGTACACGATGCCTTTATTAGCCGTTGTGGAACTGGCTATTAAAAAGGGCTTGATACGTGATAATCCGTTTCAGGATTATGAAATCAGTATGGAGGAAACCGACCGGGGTTATATCCTTAAAGAAGATGTAGAAAAGCTGATGATGTGCGTACCGTCCCATCCACGGTATGAACTGGTAAAAGACCTGTTTATTTTCAGTTGCTTTACCGGACTTGCTTATGCGGATATTAAGAAACTGACAAGGAACAATATTCAATCATTCTTTGACGGTCATCAATGGATTATCAGCAGGAGAAAAAAGTCAGATATTGCTTCTAATGTTAGGTTAATGGAAATCCCTAAGTGTATCATTGAGAAGTATCAGGGTACGACAAGGAATGAATTTATCTTTCCGATTCCGACCAACGCCACCTGCAATACTCACATAGGTAAATTGGTTGAAAAGGCAGAAATTATTACCGAGCAAAAAGTAACCTTTCACACGGCAAGGCATACTTTCGGAACAATGTTTTTGACCGAGGGCGTACCGCTTGAAAGCCTTAGCAAAATGATGGGGCATAAAAACATTTCCACCACACAGATTTACGCTAAAATCACAAGCCAAAAAATCAGTAAGGATATGGATTTGGTTACGCCGAAATTCAAGGCTATGGAAGAAGCATTTATGATGGTAATCTAATCAGTTTCTATTTAATCACAATGAGCAGAATTTAACGGTTCTGCTTTTTTTATACCCATACTTCTTGTGTAGGTAAAGCACATTTACTTTCCCACTACCCAGTCCAACGCTGTAAAAGAGCTTATACCTACTTGCTAAATAGAAAATTGAAAAGCGAAGCCCTTATCTAACGCCCCTTGCTATTCCGTTTTTCAAATCTCTATTACAGGCTATGATAGCCTGGTCATTAATGCCATAAAAATTTAGAACAGAAAATTTCCACAATCAACCGGTAAAAAGGCAGCTAAGTTATAGCGGGCAGCCATCCCACACGCCCAACCAAAAGACTACGGCATAATGGCAAGGCAAAATGTTGGCTTCGCCGAGCTGCTGTGTGTTTCCTTGCCACCCTCCGGGACTTATTCCGTTTCCTTTTGGTTTTCCGCTTAGCCCGCTTGGATTATCTGCTTTCTTTTTTCCGGTTTTTCTTTTGGAAAAATTTATGCGAAGCGAAGCGGAGCAAACCACAACAGGAAGCGGGAAACGAGGAAAGCGAGTGAGTAAATAACATTTTTCAAACATCAAAATTTTAGCATTATGGCACACAACATCAATTTCAACGAGCAAACAGGACGTCATTCATTCTTCAGCGTTCAACAAAAAGCGTGGCACGGTTTGGGGCAAATCGTAGAGCAGTACCCAACAAGCGAGGAAGCAATAGTACACGCAGGTTTAGATTACGAGGTTATCAAATCCCCACTGTTTACACAGGGCAGAACAATGAGCATAGGCGACAGCGGAGAACTGATTGAAGCCAACGACATCTTAGTACCTAACAGTTTCGCCACACTTCGCACCGACACCAATACACCGTTAGGCGTAGTAGGCAAAGACTACCATATCGTACAAAACCGTGAGGCATTTAATTTCTTTGATGCTATTGTAGGTGGAGGCGAGGGAATATTGTACGAAACCGCAGGGGCATTGGGCAACGGGGAACGCATTTTTATCACTGCCAAGCTACCCGACTATATCCGTGTAGGTAACGGCGACGACGTAACAGAAAATTACATTTTCTTAACCACAAGCCACGACGGTAGCGGAAGTATTACCGCAGCATTTACCCCTATCCGTATCGTATGCCAAAACACCCTTAACGCTTCATTGCGGAGTATGACCAACGTAGTGCGTATCAAACACACGTCAGGAGCAAAACAACGCCTTGAAAACGCTCACAAGGTTATGGGACTTGCCAACACCCTAAGCACACAGTTAGAGAACATTTTTAATGACTGGGCTAAAGTAAGGGTAACAGACCGAGAAGTAAGAAAGCTAATCCAGTTGGCACTTTGCCCGAACAAAGAAACGTTTAACCTGCTCAAAAAAGGTGCGGAAGATGAAGTTTCCACCGTGTTCAAAAACACCGTAGATGATGCCTTTGAATACGCTATGATAAGCGACACCCAACAAATGGCAACTACCAAAGGCACATTATTCGGGACTTACAATGCCGTTACAGGTTACTTTCAGAATGTACGCAATTACAGGGATGGCGAAGCCAAACTACAATCCATTGTAATGGGCGGTACAGCACAGCTAAAGACACAAAAAGCCTTTGAACTGTGTACAGACTTTGCCTATTCAGGAGCAGAGATTTTCAACTTCAATTAATCATCAAAGGCGACTGCCTGCAAAGGTGGTCGCCTACTAAAAATAAAAGATATGAAAGCATTAGATAAAATGGACAACCTCGATAAAGCGGGCTTGTTGTGCAAACTTTTTCCCGCAGAACTGGAGAACCTGCAAAACGCTATAAAAACGCAATGCGACTACTTCCTGCAAAATGAAACAGCATTCCGTGAGGGTTGGTATCAAAAGGGATTTTTCACCGCTGAATTTTGGTACAGGCTTGTGCAGAATGCACAAAAAGGAACAGCCCAAAATGAACCTCTTTGGAAACGCCCGAACTGGTTTACAGACCATTTTTTTGACGGACACAATTCAATTTTCGCTATTCACTGCCTGATTGAATATACAGAAGATGCACAATGCGACCCGCAATTAAAACAGGCGATACACCTGCTTTTCGGGAGCGACAAATTTTTACAGATAACCTTAAACGATAAATAATTATGGCTAATTGGTGCAACAATTGGGTTATTTTTGAGGGAACACCCGAAGCAATCGAACAGATAACACAGCTATTCAAATCAATGGCTGAACAGGAACATAAAGACGACTGCGGGCAATTACCCGATTTCGTACAGGACACGCACGGAGATTATTTCTACAATATCAGTCAGGATAATGAAAGTGCGGGCGTGTTTCAGTATGAAACAAAATGGTCGCCAAACACGGAAGCGGTAAAGCAGATAGCCGAACATTTCAAAGTGAATTTCACACAGGACTATGAGGAATTAGGATGCTTAGTATATGGTCAGGCAATATTTGAAAACGGCATACTAAACGACACCTGCTTAGATAGCCAGGACTTTGACAGTTACGAATTAGACGAGGAAACAGATACCTACCATTTTGAGGGCAAGGAGTATGACAGCGAGTGGGAAATTCTCGACACATTGTTAGAGCGTAAAATGGCTAATGCTAAAATTCAGCACAATGAAAATTAGAGATAAAAACGGGAACTGGATTGAGGTTACTGACCTTAAAAAAGCTATTCAACAAACTGGGTGGTATAAAGAATATACGCATAATCCACCTGTGAAAAGCGACAAGGAAAGGCAGGCATATTGGACAGATATGCACAAGAAATTAATAGCTTTAAGAGAACAGTTAAACAAGCCGAAAAATTAAAACACAGTACGACCCAAAAAGTCGGGCGGCAAAAAGACAGATCCTCCCGATGGTCGGGCAGTCTTTTTGCTTTAAATGGGAGCAATCCCCTTTAGTAAAATGCAACCGCTCTGCACTTTCCCCATTTTACATTTTATCAAAATAGGTTACGATATTATTGTGTGGGATATTCAGTATCCCATTATTTGTTTTGTAATGACTTCTTTTCTTTCCACACAGCAACCAAAGAAAAGAAGCAAAAGAACGTCGCTTGGTTAATTTTGTCTTTTGTTTTTTTTGTAAGCTATCAAACAATTTCTAATTGATTAAATTTGAAATTTGTCAACAATTACAAATCGCTAAATCAAAGTAATGATAGAAACTGAAATTTCAATAACAGTAAACAGAAAGCCTGATATTAATTTAATAGAACAAAAAATTATCGAAAACAAATTTCAATTTCCAATTTACCTACGAGAATATGAATTTAGTTATCAAATAAATTTCACGAGCGATTATGAAGAATGGGAATTGGATACAGCAATTCTCAATAGTTTCCCAGGATATGAATTTACTAAAAACCTTGAAAAAGGGCGAAAAGAAATAAGAATTCAAATAATGAGATACCAGTCTGAATTATCGACTGATGGTTGGGGAAGACAGATTGAAAATCCATTAAATGAAACGAAATATCTTGTAAAAACCTCAGCAAGCAAACCTGAAAAATTCAGCCCTAAAATCAAAGTTTTATTTGAAGACAAAGAGGAATATTACTTTATTAATATTGTGGATGGCATTAACAAAACCACCGATGAAAAAGGTTTTTTGTTGTTAGATGACTTCAAAACAAAAAATGAGGATGGCAATGCTGAAATTTTAAAAGATAAACTTTACAAATCTCCTCAAGAGGCTTTCCAATGGGGATTTTACAAAATATCTGATGTTGTAGAAAACGATTTTAACATATATCTTGAAAACAAAAAGAAAGAAATCAGAGAAATTCAAAAGCTACCTCGAAAAATCATCCGTGATTTTATAAATGCTTGTAATAGCTCCGATGAAAGTAATATTCTGAAACATCTTGACGAACAAATAATTTTTGAGAAACGTAAGAATTGGAAAACCATTTTTGAAGTCGAAGGAATTTCAAAATTCAAAGAATACCTTAGTTCTTCCGAACAAGAATTATGCGGCAAGGATTTTAAAATTAGGTCATCTTGGAATTTTAATTTGCCCAATGTCACTATTGGTGTAAAATATTTTCCTTCTTCAGTTGACAAAGGAAGTAAGTTCAATCTTAAATATGAACAAATGACAATTACATTAGATAATAATAAGATTGTCGGTATTATATATGAAATTTAATAAAATTTATCATTGAAATTCGGATACGAAAATGATTGCTAATAGTTACTTGGTCGCTACTTCAATGGCTTTTCTAAAATCATCTGCATCGCTGCCAATAAGCAGATAACCTGCAAAACCAATCTCTAAAAGAGATTTTACTGTTTTTTCTGTATCAATATCACTATGGGCAATCAGCTTAATGGTTGGATATTGCGTTCTTAATTTTTGAAGCTGCTCAAGCACATTCTTGTTGTAAAAATCAAGGTCTATAATACAAACTTTGGGAAGCTCTTTTAATGCTGATAATTGAGATAATCCGTCTTCAATGTTTTCCGAACGAAATAATACTTCAAGCCCTGAAGCAACGAGGTTATCACAGGTCAAATCCAAAATCGGACTGTTATCATTGATAAAGGCAAGAGTAATTCTTTGTTGTGCTGTACCAGTTTCCATATCATACCTTTTTTGTGTTGATGTAGCCCCGCACAAAAAAGAAGGCGCAGGCAAACTACACTTACCGACATTGAGGCACTGGTATACCCGACAACGAATAAGCGAGCGCCCACGCCTATGACGTGAGCGTTCCTACTTATCTGTCCCGTTGTCTTAAAAATTACCAGTTTTCAATGTGGGACTTAAAGCAAAAACACTTTAAGTATTTTCTATATTTTCGATAACAAAGATACTGAACTCTTTCCTTTTTGATAGCATATAATACAAAAAGGTTACGGTAAAACTGCTTTATGTGAAATATAATTCTGTTCCAGTATTGTCAGAATATCGCTTTCCTTGTAAATAATCTTACCGCCTATTTGTATATACGGCAGGATATTATCATCACGATATTGCTGTAAAGTCCGTTTGCTGATATGGAGCAACTTACACACATCTTCGCCCGAAAGGTATATTTCGCCGTTCATTACAGGGCGGTAGTTTTTCAATATGCTTTCGATACGGTGATTATTGATACCCGAAAAAAAGGCGATGTTGCCAAAGGGCATATTGCAGGTAGTCTGCATATCGAAAACGGAAAAACATTTTCTACGTGGGCAGGCTCTTTAGTAGATTACCAACAGCAATTAATATTGATAACTGATGAAGCGCATACAGAAGATCTGACCCGTAAGCTGATGCGATAGGAATGGATAATATTTACGGGTTTGTAACCGATTTGAATAAAATGAATATGGTACTGGAAAAATCAGACCTTGTTAGCATCGAAGAACTGAAAAAACATTTGGATAAAAAAGATGTACAGGTTATAGATGTCCGCACAGAAAGCGAATACAACAATGGACACATCAAAGGCGTGGAAAATATCGTTTTGACTTCTTTGGAAAACAACTTGGATAAAATCAGTAAGAACAAGCCTGTTATTGTCCATTGTCAGAGCGGTGTACGTGCTGCAATGGCATATTCTATTCTCAAAAGAAACGGCGTAAAGAACCTTAAAACATATTCAGGCGGCATCAATGAATGGGAAGAAAAAAAGAATGAATTGGTAAAATAAAAGACTTCTTAATTATTACAAAACTTGAGAAGAGATGTTTACAGCATCTCTTTTCGCTTTATTGCACAATTCATAGAAATGCTTGACCCTATCGGTAAAACATACCAGACTTCACATCTTTTCGTGTTAAAAAACACTAAAATACCCATTTCTTCTTGTATGCTTAAAGAATTAAAAGTATTTTTGTAAATTGATGAACAGGACTGTACCACATATTTCAGCAACTTACAGGCGATACTTCTTTGTATTCGCCACGTTCTTGTTGGTATTGGTTACATCCTGCCCAATCAAAAGCAGCATTAAAATTTTTGCAGGTCTGCCCACACAAACAGAAAGCGGCGTTCCTAAGACCAATCATAGTTTTCCGGCAAGCTCGCTGGAAAAATGTAGCAAGATTGAAACTGCCGACAACCAGATTGTCCAAAACTTTAATTTTAAGGCGAACGATTTATTACCCGTTCTTCTTTTTACGGCTTCGCTTCTTTTCCTTATCGGCTTCCGTCCGTTAAATAAAGAAAACAAGCATCCACTTTATAGCGGTAGCAACAAAATCCGTAGTTCTATTCCTATCTTTTTGGAATACCGGAAGCTCATCATCCACTTTGCCCGCTAATTCTTTTTTCCTATTGACTGTGATGCAGTTTCAATAGGCTTTCTATTGTTTTCATTTTAAAATAATCTTAGGTCGTATAAGCGACCTCTCCAAAATTGTATCATAATATGATAAAACATATTATGGCAACCACATTATTATGGTTAGCCATTGTTGCTGCGCTTCCACTATATGCACAGCAACAACAGGAATATACTTTAGGCAGCTTGTGGTCTAAAGTCGAAGAAACCTATCCCGGCGTTGGGGTAAAAACATCGGCGATAGATGCCGCAAAGTTCAACCAACGGGCGGTTAAGGGCAATATGCTCCCACAGGTAAACGCACAGGCACAGAATACCTACGGAACGTATGAGGGAAGCGCAGGAGCGTTTTTTCCGCAGGCAGGCTTTTTCAATGTTAGCGGTTCGGCAGTACCACTGGACGGTAGTTCTACGGCTGCCAATACTTTTGGCTCCGCCATTGTTCAATGGGAAGTATTTTCTTTCGGAAAGTTGCGCAAGCAGAACGAGGCTGCGGGTGCTTTATATGATAAATCGGTAAGTGATAAAGATGCTTACATACTCAACCTTAAAAAGATACTATCCGAAAGATACATTACACTTTTGTACAACAATGCCAAGCTGGACTGGACAGCGAATAACGCAGGACGTTTGGATGATATTCGCAAAATAACTTCGGGCTTATCCGCTTCGGGTTTAAGACCGGCAGCAGACAGCCTGCTTGCTTCCTCATCCTATGTACAGGCATTGGGCGAAAATGATAAATGGAATGGATTTAAAAATGCTTCCCTTATCAAATTGCTGGAATTGTACGGTAATGACAGCGTTAATTATACTGCATCTGCCAGCCGCTTCGGTAATCCCGCAGAAAATAATTTCAATAGAGTAAATAGTATAAGCCCATCGCATCCAATTTTAGATGCTTTGGATAAACAATCAGCCTATTATACGTTAAGCGGCGAAGCACAGAAAAGGTCATCCTTGCCATCCATTAACCTGTTAGGCGGTTACGCTTATCGGGGTACAGGTATCAACCCTAACGGAACAGTATCGGGAGCGTGGATAAACGGGTTCAGCAATACGACCAATAACTTTTTGGCGGGCATTGGTATTACGTGGAATTTGACGAGCCTGCATACCAACCGTATGAAAGGGGAACAATTGTTCAAAGAAGCGGAAAGTACCAAATTGCTGCATTCACAATACGAACAGGCAATGCAGGCAGATCTATCTGCTTCGCAGGCAAAAATCATTCAGCAGTACGAACAACTCAGGAAAACGAAACTTGCTGTACAGCAATCGCAGGACGCTTACAATATGTATCTGGCAAGGTACAAAAGCGGTCTGATCACTTTAAGCGAATTATTACAGATACGCATTTTGCTGGAACAGGCAGAGAATGCCCACATAGAGGCTTCCCGTGATTATTGGATGCTCCTTGCTTACGAGGCGGAACTGACCGCCAACTTCGATTTCTTGTTTAACAATCTTTAATTATTGCTTATGAACCTGATAAGATTTGCGTTAAGGAAACCGATTGCTATTATGGTAGCAGTGCTTACGATAGCTTTCTTTTCCTATAACACAGTAAAAAAAATAAACGTAGATATATTCCCCGAAGTGGAATTGCCTGCGATATATATTGCTATGCCTTATGGTGGTTTGTCGCCAGCCTATATGGACGGGTTTATGGCAAATGAATTCCAAAAGGTACTCCTGTTTGTAAGCGGTGTAAAGAACATCGACTTCAAAAGCGTACAGGGATTAACACTGATGAAGCTAACATTTTATCCCGGAACGGATATGGCACAGGCAGCCGGAGAGGTTTCTACCTTTACCAACCGGGCAATGGGCTTCCTGCCGCCCGGAGCCGTACCGCCAATGGTAGTACGGTTTGATGGTAGCTCACTCCCTGTTGGACAATTGGTATTTGAAAGTGAGCAGCGTTCGGTAAACGAATTGCAGACACTCGCCATTACGAAAATCAGACCGATGTTTACCGAAATTCTCGGTATCACTTCTCCAGCACCGTTTGGGGGTAATATCCGTTCGATAATTGTAAACATCAATCCCGAAGCAATGCAGGCGAGCGGGCTAAGCCCCGAAGAAATAACAGCCGCCATTACTAAAAACAGTCTTCCTTCGCCTGCCGGAAATATCCGCATAGGCGATGAAAATTTGATGGCTCCGATTAACTCCATTGCCAAAAATCCCGAAGAATTTTTGAACACGCCTGTAAAAACAAGTGATAACCGAACTATTTATGTGCGTGATGTGGCAAGCGTGTTGGACGGTGCAGATCAGACCGTAGGTTATGCGGTGGTTAATGGCAAAAGGTCGGTTTACCTGCCTATCATCAAAAAAGCAGATGCCTCCACTTTAGATGCCGTAAAGAACTTAAAGGCTTCTATACCGATGCTCAAAAGCCAGTTGCCTGAAGATGTTGATGTCCGTTACGAATTTGACCAATCGACCTACATCGAACGTTCGCTTTCCAACCTGATACACGAGGGCATATTGGGAGCAGTTTTCACAGGCTTAGTGATATTGCTGTTTTTAGGCGATACTCGGGGAGCGATTATTGTGGTACTGACTATCCCGATTGCTATCCTATCAGCCGTTACAGCACTGCATCTTTTCGGGCAAACCATTAATATTATGACATTGAGCGGGCTTGCCCTTTCCATCGGTATCCTGGTCGATGAAGCCACGGTAACGATAGAGAACATACACCAGCATATGGAAATGGGCAAATCCAAACAGCGGGCAATCGTAGATGCCTTGCTCGAAATCTCTATTCCTAAATTACTGATATTGCTCTGTATCCTTGCGGTACTTACACCTGCCTTTATTATGACAGGTATTCCGAAAGATATGTTTATGCCTTTGTCTATGGCAGTGGCATTTGCAATGGTCGCTTCCTTTTTGGCTTCGCAAACGTTTGTGCCGATTTTGGCAAACTGGATGATGAAGAACAAGCATAATGATGAAGCCAACACACCAAGAAAACGGGCATTCTTTGACAAGTTCCGTGTCAACTATTCCTACCGGATGCGTAAATGGTCAACAAAGGCAACCCCGCTTTTTATAGGATATGTTTTGGTTGCAGGATTGGTTACTGCTTTATTGCTTAACGTAGTGGGTACAGACGTAATGCCTGTTTCCAATAACGGCGATTTTCAGCTACGACTGCAAGCCCCGCAGGGAAGCAGGCTCGAAAAAACAGAGCAGCTTGTAAGAGATGTTACTGATGATATTCGTGAGATAATCCCTGAAAACGGCATCAAACTAACTTCCGCATTTGTAGGAACACACGCCGCAGGAACGCCTATCAACCCGATATTCCTATTTACAAGTGCTTCACACGAAGCAGTATTGCAGGTATCGGTCAATCAGGATGTGTATGAGGGTTCTATGGAAGAACTGAAAGAAAACATACGGAAAAAGATTGCCGAAAAGCATCCGGATGCCGCTTTCAATTTTGAGCCGATGGAGCTTACCGAAAAGATTATGGGACAGGGTGCAATGACACCTATCGAAGTAAAAGTAGGAGCCAATCAGATAAAAGGAGCATTTGCGCACGCATCAAAGATTGAAGCCAATCTTAAAAAAGTGCCTTACCTGCGTGATGTCCGCATTGCCGAAGCTATCGCTTATCCTACATTGGAAATAGATGTAAACCGTGACCTTGCGGGGCAGTTCGGGCTTACAATGCAGGATGTTACCCGAAGCCTTGTTGCCGCTACTTCTTCAACAAGATATACCGATAAGAACCTGTGGATAGACCCGAAATCGGGATTGGTATTCCAAACACAAGTGCAGATACCTGAAGCAATTATGCAATCCGAAGAAAAGCTGCGGTCGCTTCCGCTCAAAAAAGGAAGCCTTCGCCCTGTGTTGGAAGATGTGGCGACCATACGCAAAGTTACATCGCCTGCACAGGTAAACCGTAAGGGACCGAACCGCTACGTTACCGTAGTTGCCAATGTATATGGTAAAGATTTGGGTACAGCTTCCAAAGCGGTTAAGCAAGCCATTAAAGATGCCGGGGAACCGCCACGTGGTACAAACGTTTGGACGGAGGGAACATTACAATTATTGGATGATACATTAGGAAGCCTGTTAGCTGGTTTGGGCGTAGCCATTATTGCCATATTCCTGATGCTTTCGGCTTATTACCAATCGTTCAAAGTACCGTTGATTATACTTTCTGTTTTACCTGCCGTAATTGCCGGAAGTCTGATTATCCTTTTCATTACCGGAAGTACACTTAACCTGCAATCGTATATGGGTATCATTATGTCGCTCGGTGTATCGGTGTCCAATGCGGTATTATTGGTTAATCAGGCAGAGTTCTACCGCAAGAAATTAGGATTAAAACCGAAGAATGCTGCAAGGCTTGCCGCTTCATCCAGGTTAAGACCTGTAATAATGACTGCCGCAGCTATGTTGGCGGGTATGTTGCCAATGGCAATGGGCTTAGGCGATGGAGCCGAGCAGGTAGCACCATTGGGCAGAGCCGTTATCGGGGGGCTTATCGCTTCTACGGTAACTATCCTTTTGTTGGTTCCGCATTTCTTCTCTTCCCTGCTGTCGAGAACTAAAGTGATTAGCCCGTCATTAGACCCTGATGATTGCGAAAGCAGATATTACAAGGAGCCATCGGCACAACAAACTATATCATAACTCTTAAAATATTAAATACAATGTATCAAAGCATTTCAATAAATAAAAAATCAGGTATAGGACTGGCAATGGCGGCAGTGCTGACAATGGTTTTCGCTTCCTGTTCAAATAAAACGGAAGAAAAAGGACAGGGGCAAAAAAAGCAGGAAGTAAAGGCTGTTAACTATCCTGCCAAACCTGTGCAGTTCATCAATCCCGAATACGAAATATCTGTACCCGCAGAATTGAAACCGTATGAGCAGGTAGCCGTTTATGCAAAGGTTACAGGTTTTGTAAAACGAATGTACGTAGACAGAGGGGATCGTGTGCGTAGAGGTCAGCTTTTGGCGGTGCTGGAAGCTCCCGAAATGAACCAGCAATATCTTTCTGATAAGTCCACGGAGCAAAAGGTATATAGTGATTACCTATACGCAAAACAGGCTTATGACAGATTGGTAACCGCTTCCAAAACAACGGGAGCGGTAGCAGATATTGAGCTGGACAGGGCAAAAAGCGCAATGCAAAGTGCCAAATCAGCTTATGATGCTTCTAAAGCAGGTACGGCGCATTCTTCGCAATTGCAGCAGTATCTCCGCATTACAGCACCGTTTGACGGTGTGATTACCGACAGGAATGTTTCGGTTGGTGCATTGGCAGGAACTGGAAGCAATACGCCCTTATTTATGATGGCTCAAAGCAATAAGCTAAGATTAACCTTATCATTGCCTGAAAAACACGCTTCATCTGTAAAGCAGGGTATGCCTGCTACATTTACAATCAGCTCACAGCCCGGCAAAACATTCAATGCCGTTCTTTCCCGTACATCGGGCTTGCTCGACCAGCAAGACCGTTCCCTTACATTGGAGTTTGATGTGAGCAATCCGTCCGGCGAATTACAGGGTGGCGACTATGCACAGGTAAAGCTAAAATTACAGCGCAAAAATCCTACTTATTGGGTTCAGAGCAAAAGCGTGTTGAACACACAGTCGGGAACGTATGTACTGACCTTAAACGACAATGAGGTAAAACGTATAGCTGTAAGTGAGGGCGTTCGTTTGGATACGCTGACCGAAGTGTTCGGTAATCTTTCTCAACAGGATAAAATTATTGTAAAGCCTTCGGAAGAAATCAAAGAGGGCAGAATTAAAAAATAGGGATTATGAAGTTGAACATAAAAAAAATAGCCCTGCTCCCGCTAATAGCGATTACGGGATGGGCATACGCAGCAATCAATAACAATGGTATTGATGGAAGTATGAATAAAAATCAAAACACTAATGGCGAAAAGCCATTAGTGTCAAATGCGCAACCAACGCCTGATTTAAAGTTCAAGGACGAAAACGGAAAAACCATTTCGT
The DNA here is from genome assembly GCF_029194425.1 of Kaistella sp. PBT33-4. Classification (NCBI taxonomy): domain Bacteria; kingdom Pseudomonadati; phylum Bacteroidota; class Flavobacteriia; order Flavobacteriales; family Weeksellaceae; genus Kaistella; species Kaistella sp. PBT33-4. The sequence continues at coordinate 77,888 of NZ_JARFYL010000004.1, forward strand.
TACACTCCTTAAAGGGCAAGGTTGTCTTTATCAATCTTTGGGCAACGTGGTGTCCGCCGTGTATTCACGAAATGCCCTCTATTAACGACCTGCGGAAGACCTTTAAGGATAACAAGGATCTGGTATTCCTGATGGTCGATGTGGACGGGAAAATAGAAAAGTCAAAAGAGTGGATGAAAAACAAAAAATTTGACCTCCCAGTACACGTTCCCGACGGCGACATACCCCGTGAACTATTTACAGGTTCTATCCCGACCACCATTATTGTAGATAAGCAAAACAACATCATCGGCAGGCAGGTGGGCGGCGCAGACTATTCGTCTAAAGAAGTCATTGACCTGATGACGAAACTTTTAAACGAAAAATAGTTGGTAATAAATAAGAAAAATATTCAGTAACAATTAAAAGATAAAAACAATGAAAAGGATAATATTTTTTGTCGCATTCTTATTCATAAGTGCCGCATCATTCGGACAAATACTAAAGCCTGTAAAATGGTCTTATGCTTCAAAACGCATCAACGATAAAGAAGCTGTACTGCTTTTAAAGGCAACCATAGAAGACGGCTGGCATATCTATTCGCAGACGGTTCCTAAAAACGGTCCGCAGCCGACAAGTTTTTCGTTCCAAGCGTCGAAAGCCTACCAATTGAACGGAAAGGTATTGGCAGCTAAACCTATTGTAAAGCACGACCCGACTTTTGATATGGAAGTGGGTTACTACAAAAAATCTGTGGTGTTCCAGCAAAAGGTAAAACTAACAGGTAATTCGCCTACGGTAAAAGGTACGCTTACCTATATGGTTTGTAACGACAAACAATGCTTACCGCCTGAAGAAGTGGCGTTCAGCATTCCTGTAAATTAAAGGATACAATATGAGATTAATAGCGAAAATATTAATTGTACTATTCATCAGTGGTTTGATGGCTGTTACTGCAAATGCGCAGACGGACAGTCTTGTATCCTATGATGATGTGGAGTTTACGGAAATAACGGAGCAGCAGCCTGTTCAGCAGGACAGTATCGAAGCATCAAAAGAGCCGGAAACTTCGTTAACACAAGAAAACGGGACTACCTTGCAAAAGAATGAACCCGCAACGAATAAAGGTTCATTATGGGCAATTTTCATTGCGGGTTTTATTGGCGGCTTTGCAGCATTGCTGATGCCCTGTATTTTCCCGATGCTGCCCTTAACGGTAAGTTTCTTTACCAAAAGCGGGCATACCAAAGGCAGAGCCGTAATGCAAGCAATGATGTATGGCTTATCCATCATACTCATTTACGTGTTATTAGGCATTTTGATAACGGTTATTTTCGGGGCGGATGCGCTTAACAGCCTTTCCACAAACGGGATTTTTAATTTTGCTTTCTTCGTTCTTTTGGTGGTTTTCGCCTTTTCATTTTTCGGTGCGTTTGAACTTTCTTTGCCCGCTTCGCTTGCAAACAAGTTAGACCGTAAGGCTGACCGAGGCGGTTTGTTGGGGCTTTTCTTTATGGCGGCAACATTAGCGGTCGTGTCATTTTCCTGTACGGGTCCGATTATCGGAACCTTGCTGGTACAGGCTGCCACAATGGGCGAACTTTTAGGTCCCGCCATCGGGATGCTCGGCTTTGCATTGGCATTGGCAATACCGTTTACACTTTTTGCAATGTTCCCAAGCCTTTTAAAAAGCCTGCCGTCTTCGGGAGGCTGGCTGAACAGCGTTAAGATTACGCTCGGCTTTTTGGAACTGGCTCTTGCACTGAAATTTTTAAGCAACGTTGACCTTGCCTATCATTGGAATTGGTTTGACAGGGAGGTCTTTTTAGCACTATGGATTATTATTTTCGGGTATTTGGGCTTTTACTTATTGGGCAAGCTACGCTTTCCCGGCGATAGTCCTGCGGTAGATATAAGCCTGCCAAGAATGGTGCTGTCAATGGTGGTGCTTGCATTTACCCTGTATATGGTTCCGGGATTATGGGGCGCACCCCTTAAATCCATTTCAGCATTTTTACCCCCACAGGCTACACAGGATTTTGACCTTTATACTTCGTCATTAGGCAGAACACAAGCAAGCTATTCAACGGATGGCAAAGCCCATAAATATTCCGATATATTCCACGCTCCGTTAAACCTGAACGTATTTTTTGATTACGACGAGGGAATGGAATATGCTAAAAAAGCAGGCAAGCCTGTGATGCTCGATTTTACAGGACACGCCTGCGTGAACTGCCGTAAGATGGAAGCATCGGTATGGTCAGACAAAGATGTACTCCGGCTATTGAACGAAGAGTTGGTTATCATACAGCTTTATGTGGATGACAAGACCGCCTTACCGGAGGCAGAGCAATTTGTATCATCGTTCAGTGGTAAAAATATACGCACCATAGGTAATAAATGGAGCGATTTTCAGGCGAGTAAATACAACGCCAATTCGCAACCCTTTTATGTGCTTTTAAACCCCGCCAACGAAGAAATTTTGGTAAACCCTATCGGAGCAGATTATGACCCGAAAAGCTATTACAGCTTTTTGCAATCTGCGATAGACCGATACAAGAATAAAAAATAGAATTAGAAACAGTAAAAAATCACAGAATATGAAAACGCAGTTTAGAAATTTGGCAGTTCGTTCCGGGATTTTCATTATTACAGCTATCTCGCTGGCAGCTTGTGGAAATACGGATAAGAACAAAGAGAACAAGGTAGAAAGCGGAAATACCCCGACGGAAGAAGTTGCAACAACGGAAGCCCCTGCTCCGGCAGCTTCGGATATTTCTTTTAAGGACAAAAGCGGTAAAACGGTATTGTTAAGTTCCTTAAAAGGCAACGTGGTATTCATCAACTTTTGGGCTACGTGGTGTCCGCCCTGCATCCACGAAATGCCCTCTATAAACAAACTCAAACAGTCTTTTAAAGATAATGATGATATCGCGTTTTTAATGGTGGACGTGGATAACAAGATAGAGAAGTCCACTGCCTTTATGAAAGATAAAGGATATGATTTGCCTGTTTATGTTCCGGCAGGAGATATACCCCAAGACTATTTAGGCAGTGCTATCCCGACTACGGTTATACTCGATAAAAGCGGAGATATGATAGCCCGTATGGAGGGCGGCAGGGATTATACAAGCCCCGAAATTATCAAAGCCCTGAATGAATTGGTAGAAAGTAACTAACAGATAAAAATAGGATTATGCTGAACAATAAAGAGGTTTCCAAAAAAAAACCGCCTGCCAGTAAATTGCAGTACATCAAGAAAAATGCCTTTACCATTGTAATGGTCATTTTTGTAGGAATAATGTTTGTCAGCCCCGATGCAAAATCATTCGTGCTGCGGCAGCTAATGGCAACAGGGCTTTTTAATGCAAGTATGGATAAAAAGGATGCGGCTACGGCGAGCCAGGCGAACACGGATTTTGACTTTACGGATGAAAAAGGCAATGTACAAAATACCGCATCATTAAGAGGTAAAGTTGTGTTTATCAATTTTTGGGCATCGTGGTGTCCGCCTTGCAGGGCTGAATTTCCCTCAATCGAAACACTTTATACCCAATTCAAAAACAACCCTGATATGGTCTTTCTGACCATCAACGAAGACAATGACCCCGCAGCAGGAAAGGCGTATTTGGAAAAAGAGAAATTTTCAGTCCCGATGTATCAATCCAATGGTAATGTTCCGGCAGAAATTTACTCTGGTTCATTGCCTACTACCGTTGTATTGGATAAAAAAGGAAAAGTCAGATTGCACCACGCAGGATTTGCCAATTACGCCTCAGACAAGTTCGTAAAGCAGATAGAAGAGTTAATAAATGAATAACGAAACAAAAGGAGTTTTTAAAATGAAAAGATTACAAGCCTTGTTTATAGTGGTATTGTGTTTTACATCTGTCAGCATTTTTGCACAGCAAAAAACCGATGCAGTTTTTGAGCCTGCAAAAGCATATAAAAAACATTACAACGCTCTATACATCTTGAACGAAGCAGAAGATAAAAAAGTAAGGGGCATACTTCGCAATATAAATAATGTATTGACTGACCCACGACTGAAAGGCAAGCTACACATAGAAGTCATTGCATTTTCTGACGGGGTGGAAATGTATAAAAAAGCGAACAGCTATCAGGAATTATTGATTGCGCTAAAAGACAAGGGCGTAGTATTCGCTCAATGTTCAAAAACGATGGAGGAACGAAAAATTGAAAAAAAAGAACTGTTTGATTTCGTGAATTATGTTCCGAGCGGTAACGGAGAAATTATATTAAGGCAATATGAGGGTTGGGCAATTGTTCATCCTTAATCAAAAAATGTTTCAAACCCAAAATTCAATATTATGGAATTATCAATAGGATTTATAAACGATGTACACGGCTATCTCGAACCACATCCCGAACTGTTTTACAACAAAGACGGAGAATATATAAAAACAGCGGGCGGATATGCAAGGATTGCAACCATTTTTGAGAAGATAAAAAGCGAAAATGAACACGCTTTATTTTTCGATGGTGGCGACACCTTTCACGGAACCCTGCCAGTAGTATCTTCAAAAGGCGAAGCAATTGTACCTATTCTAAACCAGCTCGGTCTTAGTGGGATGGTTGGACATTGGGATTTCGCTTACACACCCGATCATCTGCTCTCGCTGGCAGAACAGCTCAATTACCCTGTACTGGCGATTAATGTTTTTAACGAGGACGGCACACTATTCCTAAAGCCCTATTCATTTATCGAAACTGGCAATATCAAAGTAGCCGTGATAGGTATTTGCGCCAACATTATAGATAAAACAATGCCCGATAAATTCAGCAAAGGAATATATGTAACCGATGCAATGCAGGAAATAAACGGCTACGTGGACGAAGTGAAAAATCAGGGTGCTGACCTTATTATACTTCTTTCACACAACGGCTTTCCGCAGGATATTGAGTTGCTGAAACACACCGTTGGGATTGATATTTGCCTTAGTGCGCATACCCATAACAGGCTGTATGAACCTGTAAAAGTGAATGATACTATTGTAATTCAATGCGGTTGCCACGGCTCTTTTGTGGGACATTTGAAGCTATCTGTTTCAGACAATAAAATCACACACCACGAATATGAGCTTATAGAAGTCAATGAGCAAGTTGCCAGCGACAGATCTGTGGAGCAGATGGTAAACGATATTATGGTTTCATACAGAAGCCTGCAAAAGCAGGTAGTCGCAAAGACAGACAACATTCTGCACCGATATTCTACGTTTTCATCGTCAATGGATGATTTATTATTAGAAGCTGTCCATAAAGCGGCAGGTGTAGCTATTGCATTCTCAAACGGCTGGCGATATGGTGCGCCTATTGACAAGGGGGATATCACCGTGTGGGATTTGTACAATATGGTTCCGATGAACCCTGTAATTACCACCGTAGATATGACGGGGCAAGAAATAATTGATATGCTGGAAGAGAACTTTGAACGAACATTTGCAACTAATCCAATGCAGCAAATGGGCGGATATTGCAAAAGGCATATAGGCTTACAAATTAAATTCCATATCGAAAACCCCTGTGGTTACCGAATAGAAGAAATCTTATTCGAGGGCGTACATCTTAATAAGCAAAGCATCTATAAGGTTGCCTACATCACCCAACAAGGTGTTTCGGATAAATACGGCAGTAACAGAATAGATTTAGAAGTAACTACCGTACAAGCCCTAATTACTTACTTGAACGAAAGTAGCGTTGGCTCGGATGCCAATTTTTCGGGAGAATGATCCTGCGGGAATACGGGTTTTACTCGTAATTATTTTAACATTAAGCTGCAAGCTATGGATAAACAATATGAAAATTACGTACAAAACTTAGAACATAAGATTGAAGAATTGACAGCCGAAGCGGAGAACCCGATTGGCTTAGCTCATCAATTAATAGAACTCCTATTAGGTTGTATGGCTGAACTAAAATCTTATGTAATGGAAAATGGTTTTAAAAATGTTGACGAAGAGATCTATTTCTTCAAACATATAAAACCAGTTTTTCTTTCCAAGCTCATTTATCACAATGCCATCTATAAAATAGAAACTAAAAAGCCTTATGGCAATGGCAAAGCCATAAAGAAATATATCGGTAATGAACTTGCAAAGCTGAAAAGGTATTTTGATAACAACCTCGACTTTTACAAGTATTACAGAACAAACAATACCTATCTTGATGAAAAATATTTTATCAGGGGCAAGTACGATATAAAATTGAGCTTAGATACCTACTACTTTGAAACAGACCATAATTTTACCACTTCCCACGATTATAAAGTGGCTAAAATAATTGCCAATGATTTGATACAGGTCCATCTCGAAGACCAGCTTAATTGCAGCAATAAGAAAAAGGCTTCTGAAAAATCGCCGTTGAACTGGACGGGAAGCAAAACAGCATTAACCGAACTCATTTATGCGCTGTATGCACAAGGGATATTTGACAACGGAAATGCCGATATTAAAATAATCGCCAAAACCTTTGAAACCACCTTTAATATTGATTTAGGCGACTTCTACCATACATTTATGGAACTGAAAGCCCGAAAGATAAACCGCACCAAATTTCTTGACAGCCTGCGTGATGCGCTTATAAAACGGATGGATGAGCAGGAAGAAGAATAAGATTATAAATTCGAACAAAAAGAAAACGGGGATCTGCAGATCCCCGTTTTCTTTTTGTTCGTTCTCATTACAATTATAGCACACCCCTCGGAAAGTGAACACCTTTTGTGCGTACAATGCTTTCCGAAGCCTCGTGATTTTCTTGCTTTTTTTCGGCTTGTTCCGCAGGTTCTTCTTGTGTTTCGGGTTTTATAGATAAGTGTATTTTACGTTCAACAGAAGCCAGCTCTGTTTTGAGTTCGCTCAATCGGTTCTCTTTGCTCCACGTACCGTTCAGCACTTCCTGAAGAACAGGTACATCCTTTTGTATTTCGGCTATTTTCTTTTGCTCCTGTTCAATGTAGGCGGGTAGCTTTTCCAAAGCATTAAGAAAATTAGCAGATGCCAGCTTTTCATCTTTAGCGATAATACCGTTGTTATACGTGTATTTGATATTGCCCTCGCCCTGTATCAGAAAACGGTTTACCCGAATATCCACACCGTCTTTTTGCGACATTTCCGTTTTTACCAAAAGCTGAAAACCGTAAAGGCTGCCAATTTCCTCATAATCTCCACCTGTACGGGATTTGTCCGCAAGCTGGTTGAGCTTTGCACCGATCTGTTTTATATCCGCATCGGGCGGTAAGCCGTCCAGCTTGATAAGGTTTGCAACAGTTCCGTCAGGCAGTTTTTGGATACGCCCTTGCAGGTTATTCCAATCGAGGCTCATCCGGTCAAAGCGGGATTGGGCTTTCTCCATATCTGCCGTATAGTCGTCCAACTTGTATTTGGCACTATACTTAGAACGGTTGAACGATTGCCTTTCGCTTTCCAGCCCGGCAATCTGTTTTTCAATTTTGGCTTTATCCAAAAGGTCAGTATTTCCCATAAGGATAGCCACATATTCGGAGAAGTTCATACCCGATTTTTCGTCCATACTGCCCTCGTCAATCGTCCGTTTGCCGAGATTGTTGGACTTTAATTGGTTTATGAATAGCTGTTTGTTGTACAGCAGGTTGAACTTATAGCTGTCCAACGATTTTTCTACTGCATAGATAATTACGTCCACTTTGTTATTATTAAAATGTTTAGCGATTTCGTTGCCTTTTCGGATAGCCCGACCGTCCCTTTGGGCAAGGTCAGACGGTCGCCACGGCGTATCTAAATGATGTACAGCAATGGCTCTTTTCTGTGCGTTTACGCCTGTACCGAGCATACTTGTAGAGCCGAACAGCACACGGATTGTACCGTCGTTCATTCCATTGATAAGTGCCTTGCGCTGCTTATCGTTTTTGGCTTCCTGTATAAAGCGGATTTCGTGCGCAGGTATGCCGTGGTCTTCAACGAGCTTGCGTTTAATTTCAGAATACACATTCCATTCGTTTGGTTTGTACGTCCCCAAATCCGAGAAAACGAACTGTGTATCTTTCTGTGCATTAAACTTGTTGTAATACTTGGCGATGTTTGCTGCGCAATGTGAAGCCTTATTGTCAGGATGGTCTTTGTAATGGGGGCTTACCATTCGCATATCGAGCGACATCTTACGGGCATAGTCCGTAGCGATGAGCATCTTGGCTTTTTCTTCCTTTTTAGATAGCGGTTCTCTGCCTAACAATTCGCCCTTGCCAGTTTTGGCAAACTCCATCAGTTTTTGGATAAAAACTTCCTGGTCAGGCGTAGGCGGTATGTTATAGAATATCTCATTCTTTTCGGGACGGTCGATACCAATCATTTCCGCAGTACGGTAATCCGTGATTTCGGAATAGAATTGCGCCAGCTCAGGCACTTTGATAAAGTAGCGGAAACGCTCTTTTGCCACAATATTGTTAGCCACCGAAAACTCATAATCGGTTGTTTTCTTCGCATAGATTGCCGCCCACGCATCAAATGAATTGATGCCCTGTTTTGCCAACGCCCGTGGTCGCAGGTATTTAAAGAGCAGGTATAATTCGGTAAGCGAATTGCTGATAGTTGTACCCGAAAGAAAGGTTGCGCCCATATCCGCATCAATACGCTCCTGTATGGTACGGACGGCAAACAAAAGGTTCATTGCCTTTTGGCTTCCCTGCTGATTGCCCAATCCCGCAACCCTCGAATGCCTTGTGTTGAACATCAGGTTTTTGAACTGGTGGCTTTCGTCCACAAACAAATGGTCTATGCCCATCATCTTGAAATCCACTATATCATCTTTGCGGTTTTCTATATCGTGTTGCAGGGTTTTGAGCTTTACTTCGAGGTTTTCTTTCTGTTTTTCAGCTCCTGTAAGCATCCATTTGGTTACATCATCGCCCTGGCTTCGTAATACATCGAGGTTTTCCTCTACGCTGTCCAATTCTACTTGCAGAATTTCCTTTTGTATTTCGGGCGATTGGGGTATCATTCCGAATTGGTCGTGGGTCAATATCACGCAATCCCACTCGTTGTTTTTAATATCGCCGAAAATCCGCCTGCGTTTTTCGGGTGTAAAATCATCTATGCCCGGATAGAGGATTTTAGCGTGGGGATAAGCGGTGCGGTAGGCTTCGGCTATTTCGGGTACATTCGCTTTCAGCCCGATAATCATCGGCTTGTGGGCTAAGCCCAACCGCTTCATTTCCTGTGCGCCTGTACACATAATCAACGTCTTTCCCGCACCCACTTCGTGGTCGCAGATAGCACCGTTATTCAGCTTTATCATCCAGACCGCATCCTTTTGGCTCGAATACAGGTCGTCAATCTTTAATCCCTTGCGATCTAATCCCGGAAACTCCTGATGTGTGCCATCATAATTCGGGCGGACAAAACAGTTAAAGGTATCGTTGTACTGGTCTGTAAGCCTTGTTTTGAATTCATCGTTCTGGGCGTGAAGCCAGTCGGTAAAGGCGGTTCGGATTTCGTCAATCTTGGTGTTCGCCATTTGTGTGGCTTCCATATCCCGCACCTTGACATCTTTTCCATCTATCTCTACTGTTTTTGAAATGTCGGGTGTGGTATTGACAAGGGCGTGTTTGAGCAGGGCAATCCCGTCATACGTCCGGCTTTGGGCTTTTACCGCATATTTATCCCAAATATGTACGTTCTTCTGTTTACAGGTTACGGAAAAGTCATCGGCACTATCCGAATAATGTACACGTACTTCTGCATCGAAAAGGTGCGATGCAAACCGTGCATAAATGCCCGTGGGTATCCAGCGTTCGCCTAAATTGAAATCGAGTTCTTCAAATTCAATCCTTGTCGGTCGGGCTTCTTCCAAAACGCTAAGGCTTTCTTTGGCTTCGGCATCATCAGGATTGTTTTCGAGGTAGCTTCTTACTTCCACCGCTTTTTCAACCACGTTGCCGGCAACCCAGCGTTCCGCTATTTCATATTCCTTTTGCAGTGGATTATAGTAAATGCGACCGTGTAAGACTTCTTTCAAAGCATCGGTAGGCATACTACTTATTTCGGACATATAGCCCAAATCCACGCTTCCGTATTTGTTCAGCGAAGCCGATAACGCTTCTTCGGGGTTGTCCGTCGCTATGGTTGCGGTAGAAAAACTTACGGGACGGCTGAATATATCCGCCTTGTGTATCACGCCGCCAACCACACGTTCCAAATAGGGAATTTCCTTACCTGCGCTGTCCGTTTTAATCAGCTTGATATTATCGGCACTGTTGAGGTTGCCGTATCTTTTGACAAAGGCATCGTACAGGCGATTAAGAGCTTCCCTTTCTTCCTGATGTTCGGTTTGTTGCTCCGCTTCTTTGATGTAAAGCTGCTGGTATATATCACGTACCCCGATATACGCTTCGGCTCTTGCTTTTTGTAAAGTGGGTAATTGCAATGGGTGGAACGTTGCCTGCTTCTTGCCGTCGTCATCCTGGTAAAAATCTTTGAGATAGCCCACCCAACCATTATCCACCACAAGACAATCGTTTCGGTGGAACGATTGCAGTTCGCCACTAAACGGCGAAGGTTCGGGAATGGCATTAACAACGGTGTTAGGAATGGCTGGCTTATCAGCTTGGCCATTCTCGTTGGGTTGCGAAAATAAATCGCCAATTATTTCCTGTTTTTTGCCGTTGGATGATGTATTACCGTTGGCAGAATTGTTAGAAACAGGAGGCACATAAGGTTGTTGCATTGCAGAAGTGAACAGGTCGGGCTGGCGACCAATAGGCATCCGTTTTTTTCGGGTGGTCTGCCTTTGCGTTGGTGTTGCTTTCTTTAGCGGAGCAAGAACGGCTACGGGTTCGTCTGCATTTTCAAACAAGTCGAAAATGCTTAACTGTTTTAATTCCTGTGTGCTTTCCTGATGAATTACCGGAGTTGCGGCGGGTTGCGGCTTTTGTTGGATGATAACAGGTTCAATAACCGGAGGCGGAAAAGGTGGTGTAACCGGAATTTTGATAACAGGCTCATCGTTCCGTTCGCCTTTGTATAAAGAAACATTCAGATGCTTGCTAAAATCAGCAGAAAGCATTTGCTTCAAATCTTTGGCAATTCCGGCAATGCCGTTTTTATGCGTGTAAATGAATGAGGGTTTCCCGTAAGGGTCGGTTTCTGTTTTTTTGTCGGTATGAACCACTCTGTCGAGATTGCCCAACAATACATTAGTTGAGAAGTTTTCCGCTGTTATATATGTATCACAGAACTTATTTTCTCTCCAGGAATTTTTTTGTTTTTGTGTGTCTTTTTGTAATATAATCAAATCACTGCCAACCTCTGTGCCTGCATAATCTGTGAATAGGTTATTAGGTAAGCGGATGGCTGAAACCAGATTGTTATCCTGCATTAAAGACCTGCGTATCGGCTCATTCTTTGGGCTGTTTAAAATTCCCTGTGAGGTAATGAAAACCTGTAAACCGCCCTCACGGAGCATATCATTACCTTTCAAAAAGAAATAATTATGGATGCTTCGGGCAGCTTGCTCTTTTGCAGGGTTGCGGCTTCGGGAATAAGAAAGGTCGAAAACCGAAGTATCGCCAAAGGGGATGTTACTGGCAACGACATCGTAGCTGTTTTGTTCCCTTTCGGGAATTTCCTCGAAACCGCTTATTCGGATATTGCTTTCGGGATAAAGTTGCTTTAAGATTTTACCTGTCAGCAGATCCTTTTCATAAGCTGTAACTTTTACTTGTTGGTTTTCAGAAAAGGATTGTATAAACGAGCCGATACCTGCGGACGGTTCGAGGAATTTATCAATCTTCAAACCGCTATCACGCAATGCGGAAGAAACGGCATCTATAACCTGCGGTGGTGTAAAGAATGCCGTGAGTACAGAACTGCGCATACTGTCCACATAACGTTTGTATTGCTTTTCGTCTGTGGCATTCTCTTTTAAGACCTGATGCAGTTCCTGTGTAATCGGGAAAAGGTCGTGTTCTGTCTTTCTCCAATTGTTAATGTCTATTTCATTCTCTACGGGGTTCAGAACGAATTTAAGACCGCCAAATCCGCTGTATCGCATCATTAGCAGTCTTTCGCCTACGGTGGCTTGTCGGTTCTCCTTTTCCAGTTTAAAAGCAATTCGCAGGGCATCAATATTCTCTTGGAGATGTTGGCGTTTACTGAAGCCCATTTTCGGCTATCCATATTGCGATTGCTCCGGTTATTTCGGTATAGAGCAGGTCAAACTCTGTGGTATAAGCGAAATCATCGGTTAGTTCATATTGGGCAAAAACAGGTTCGCACACACGGAACATTTTCAGGGCAAATGGTCGCAGTTCCTCATCTGCCATCAGGGTATCAAACTCATTGCAGACCACTTGGAAAATGGTATCGAAACGGGAGAAATGCAAGCCCTCAAACAGAATGTAATTGGCTATCTCGTTGCACTGCTCAATAGCGTTTCCCGAACTGAAAGCACCCTCGTAAGCATTGGCAGCCCACGAAGAACGCTGGTCTATAAATTTTTGGTCGCCTGCTTTTTCGGGAAAGCCGGAATTAAGGTGTTCTTGCAGTCGTAATCTGAAATACGATAGGTCTTTTTGCTGTGTATCCATACTATAATTTTGTTTAGAATTTTGCTTAAAGCCTAAAATTATAGCGGTACATATATGCCTTTGAAGAAGTGGCAGGGTTTGGCTTTGTGTGGCGGGATTTGTCGCAACGGGCAACAAAAAACCTCTGAAAATTCAAAGGTTCATTTTATGTGTGGTTAAGAATTTGGAGCATCGTGCCGACTTCAATATCCATCCGTGAAAAGGCAAACCACTTTTTGCCCAAATCTTTGAGCGATGCCCCGATATGGTACAGTTCTGTATCGTCAATAATCAAAAAGCGGTCGTGGGCATCAGAAAAAGACTTAACCTCAATCGGGGCATACTGGCTGTTGTACCGTTGCAAATCCAACCGTAGCTGATTGCTGATAGTTTTGGTATAGATTATAGCGGTTACATTGTCCTTGCGTTTCCCCAATAACGTTAGCACCGTATCGTCCACGTAGTTATCCAGCAGGATAATAGAACTTTTGGCACTTCGTACAATATCCGAAACAAAGGCATAGGCATCGAAAACCTGACCGTTGAAAAAGATCCCTTTTTCGCTGTGGAGTTTGTCGCTTTCCAATGCCTTAAAGATTTGCTCAATTTTTTGGTCGGCTTGTAATTGCTTCAATTCGATGTTGTCCAAACGATGAAATAATGAAGCGTTGCTGATAAGCATACGCCGCATTTCTACGAAAGCATCCATTATCTCAATACTTACTTTTATGGCAACATCCGAGCGAAGCACCGCAGACAGCATCGCTATTCCCTGTTCGCAAAAAACGTAGGGCAGGTAACGTCTTCCGCCTCGCCTCACGTTTGAGGTTCCAATTTGGAACCTCAAAAAATCGCTTTCCTCATCGGTCAGTTGGAAACAGAATTTTTCAGGAAACCTGTCTAAATTCCGTTTTACCGCTTTGTTCAGTATTTTAGTTTCCACTTGGTACAATGTAGCAAGGTCGCTGTCCAGCATTACCTGTTTACCACGAATGGTATAAATCAGGTTCCTGATTTCTTTAGGTATGATAGTGGGCTTATTTTCCATTACTTTTTGTAGCTTTTATTTTTGGCAAACTCAAAAGAGGTTTTAAAATCCTCATTCAGCACAATGTGTGCATCGAATTTCTTACCTGCTTTGCTTTTCATTCCTTTGATGAGGTTGGTTTTCCCTTTGTTTACAAGGTTTTCAATATCGGCAACACTGATCTGTACTTCGCACACATTGCGGAACTGTACCCAATTACATTTTTCATCGGGACATTTGACAATCTTATCACGGATAATAAGTTGCTGGCTCTTACATTTAGGGCAGACCAATTTAGGCAGGTTGTTTTGTGCAATGGAAGTTTGCAGCAATTCGTCAGTAATTGTTTTTGCATACACTTCCATTTCCTTTTGAAAACTTTCGGCATCTGCTTCATTGTTTTCAATTTTCTGCAAAGCGAGTTCCCATTCTGCGGTCATTGCCACGTCTGCAATTTTTCGGTCTTTAACCAGCTCATAGACCTGCAATCCTTTTTCAGTTGGGATTAGGGATTTCTTTTCTCGTTGGATATAATTGCGGGTAAATAGGGTTTCGATAATCGCTGCTCTTGTGGCAGGTGTACCAATACCGACGTTTTGCAGGGCTTTTCGTTCTTCCTCGTTTTCGATTTCTTTTCCTGCGGTTTCCATTGCCGACAAAAGCCCTGCTTCGGTATAAAGCACAGGCGGTTTGGTTTTCTTTTCGAGAATGGCAGCTTCTTTTATTTTGAGTTCATCGCCTTTTTTCAGTTGGGGCAAATCCTGTATGGGTTCTGCATCATCTTCCGAAAAGTTACCTTTAATCATACGCCAGCCAGCTTCCAAAATTTTACAGCCCTTTGCCGTAAAATCGTAGTGCAATGCCTGTAAGGAAACATCGGTTATTTCTTTGATGCAGGCTTGCGAAATGGCTTCGAGCAAGCGAAAGGCAATCATATCATACACCGCATTTTCGTCTGCGCTCAAAACGGACGGAATTTTGTCTGTAATCAATAATCCGTGGTGGTCGGTAACACGCAAATCATTCACGATACGTTTATTGAAACGCCCCCATTTAATTTTGGATAAAGCAGTTTTGCAGTTTTCCCTGTTTTGTAACGCTCTAACAAGATTGGGAATTTCTGCCCACATATCTTCAGGAATGTACTTGCTCCCGGTACGTGGGTAGGTAATAAATTTCTTTTCGTAGAGGCTTTGGGCGATATTCAACGTTTTTTCGGCAGACAGGTTCAGCTTTTTGTTGGCTTCCTTTTGCAAGCCTGTAAGGTCAAAAAGCAGGGGCGGTTGCTCTGTTACGTTCTTGCTTTCTACGGAAATAACTCTTGCCGTATCGCCATTCCTTTCGATAGATTTTAATGTATCATCCGCCAGCTTTTTATCCTGCCATCTGGTGGTAGAAATACTTTTAAAATTAATCTGCTCTTTGGTATGCAAGAGCTGTATCTGCCAGTATTTCTGTATGGAGAAATTTTTGTTTTCGAGGTAGCGTTTACAGATCAAAGCCAATGTAGGCGTTTGCACCCGACCGAGCGAATAAATGCCGTTGCCTGCGGCTATGCTTAACGCCTGCGTAGCATTGATGCCTACGAGCCAATCGGCACGGCTTCTGCCTTGTGCCGCCTGATACAATCCGTCAAATTCCTTTCCGTCTTTTAGGTTGTCAAAGCCCTGTTTAATGGCTTTTTCGGTCAGCGAGCTTATCCAAAGACGTTCAAAAGACTTACGGCATTTCAGGTACTCATAAATGTACCGAAATATCAACTCGCCCTCACGACCTGCATCGGTGGCTACGATAAGGCTTTCACTTTGGTTAAACAGCTTTTCAATGACTTTTAACTGCTTCAATGCTCCTGCATCAGCTTGATAGCCTTTGTCCTTTTTCACTTTCCGGACGGTCAGCATAAAGGGGGTTGGGAGTATCGGCAAAGATGCTTTGCCAAACCCCGAAATCCCGTAATCTTCGGGCATTCCCAATCCTATCAGATGTCCGAATGCCCACGTAACAAAATAGCCGTTACCTGTAAGGTAGCCGTCCTTTTTATCGGATGCTCCCACAAGTCCGGCTATTTCCCTTGCTACGCTTGGTTTTTCTGCAATAATTGTTTTCATATTGATTTACACTTTTCTACCTTTGGATTTTGCAGGAGCTTTGGGTTTGTTCTGCTGTTCCTGCTGTTTTTCATTTTTCGGTCTTTGCTGTTCCGATTTCAAAGGCTCTTTGACATTCTTAGTCGCTTCATTAGTTTTGCCCTCCGAATTAACCGCAGTCTGCGTTTTGTGGCTTTCGGCAGTTTCTACCCGTGCTTTATACTGACCGGGAAACTCAAAATTGGTCTTCCCGGTATCTTTGTCAAAAGTGATATAACCCTTGTATGGCTGGTCTTTTTTATCTATCAGTTCAACATAGATAGTTTGCCCGGCTTTGAACTTGTTGTACTGCTCATCATCCAGTTCTTTACCTCTAAAGGTTTTAGGAGCTTCCTGCGGTTGGGTTTGCTCATTGCTTTGCTGATTGTTCTGTTGGGTGCTTTGGGCTTGCTGATTGTTGTTGCTTCTGTCAAACAGAAATTCAACATATCTTTTGTCCGCATTGAACTGAACATTCGCACTAAACTCATCGCCTTTTTTAGAAATCATCCCTTCTAAATAAAGCGGCTTGCCATCCATTAAGGTTTGCTTTTGTTCCTCATTCAGTTTTACGCCCTTAATTTCATCGGGAATTTTTATAAACTCCGTGCGCAGTGCAATTACATCATTGGTCAGCCTGTCAATGCTGATAATGGACGGCATCAGTTCGCCTGTTTTGGAATTTACCAAATTTACCACACGCCCCATATTGCCTGTTTCGAGCAGGTTTTTCTTGTCCTCATCGGTAAATTTGTGTCCGAAAAACTCAAAGTTCAGGTTCGGCTCTTTTCTGATACCGTGTATAGCTGCCACTACCGTTCCGTCCGGTGCGGTCTGTAATGACAAACGGGCATCTGTGCGTACAATAGCGCCGCCGAGATTTACGCTTACAGGTACAAGGTCATTGGTTTTGTAACCCCTTAGCAACGGGTCTAAAAGGTTCAGTTTTTCAAGGCGTTCTTTGCCTATTCCCAGATTGTTCATTGTTTCCCAATCAATCTGTTCCGGCTTGAAGCGGTATTCACTTGTTTCCGGTGTTGTCTGTGTTGTTGCCATATCATTTTTATTTTCTTGTTTCTGTTCATTCTGTTCACTTTGTTCATTTTTGGGTTCGGCTTTTACCTCGTTCTTTTTCATTTCCTTTTCGTCTTCAGGTGTGGGATTATCTACCTGCTTTTGGATTTCTTTTGCCTTGTCTATGGCTGCATCAGCAGATACTTTGAAAAATGAAAAATTGGTAGGGTTTTTTAACTGCCTCCAAAAATTGGAGAAGAAATTGGAGAACAAATCGCCGTGTTTGTCCACCCGCATAAACTGGCTTTCATTTTCCTTTGTGGGGTCGGCAGTCTTTAATTTGCCGTTTTCATCAATGCCAGTAACCGCCTGTATTTTATTCTTTTGCTTATCCAGTACCAGCAATATATCCGATAGCTGTTCGGGAGCTTGCTGTTTGTTTTCTGTTTCTTCGCTCATAATCTGAATATTTTAAAGTTCAAATGCCGAATGTATAGGAAGCGTTCGCTCCCTTGCCCGATGTGGCAGTCAAAGGCAGTGTTTGTCATCCATTGGCGTTCAGTTTGGGCAGGGGCGGATTAAAACTTTCCCTGATGAACTGATGCACGTCTGATAGTTTGTAATACAGTTCCCACTTATCGTGTAATAGGGCAGCTTGCCGATGGAGCGATAACGTTGCAGGGAACGGTTGCTGATTTTCAGCATTTGCAGTAAATCCTGATTATCGAGCAATTCCTCTCCGTCAATGCTGTTACGCTTCTTTTGTAAGCTGTCTATATTGTCGCCCAGCATATCGAGGCGTTCCATTAGGCGTTCCATCCACGCCAAAAATTCCATTCTGTCAATGTTCATAACCGCACGTTTTAAGATTTACCTGATTTCAGCTTTCTTCCTTTCTCGATATAGCTTTTGCCTTTTGCCATAAGCTCCTGTACATATTCATCACTGCTATGTATGGCATTGGCATTGAGCAGATCCTTGATTGCTCCAATTGTATAGAAGTATTGCCCGTAGAGTTTTGAATAAGCTATTTCGCCTTTGGTGCGCATACGCCACAAAGTCTTTTCACTGATGTGCAGGTATTGGCATACCTCGTGGTTATTCAGCCACAGGTCATCATAGCTTGTATCATTTATTCTTTTGAGATAATCGGCAATCGCATTGATACGGCTGTTGATCTGTTGCCACGCTTCTTCTTCGATAGTGATTATTTTCATTGCATTGCTATTAATGTTCACAATGCAAAATTGCTAAGGGTGGCAGAGTTTGTCTGCCAATGCTTGCCAATTGGTTTGGCGGTTTTTTGAAAATTTTTGTAATTGAGTGAAACCCTTGTCTAATAAGGTTTTGAGGTTTTTAGCTTTACTTATTACATCATTTTGCTTCCATTTGCCAATGGGCGGATATGGGCAAAAAAAAGCAGTACACGGAAATGTACTGCTTTGAAAAATGTCTTTTGATAGTCAAAGGTCTTTATCCATATATTCTTCCAACGAAATTTTAAGCTGGTCTAAAAATGCCGTTCTTGAACCTGCACGGGTTTTCATCCTGTGGAAAGCGTGGTGTATATCGTTTACAGGAGTTCGGAACAGGATTTGGAAAATCAAAGCCAGTTTTCGGATACCGATATTTCCGTTTGAAACAGAACTGGAGGCATATAGGGCGTATATCAGCTCAATAAGTGCATTTTGTGAATTTGTCCACGAAATGTCCTTACTGATTTCATCATTCAGATTTAATAGAACCAGATCAGGGTTTTCTTCGGGATTGATTTTGTTCAGTAAATAAGTATAGAGTAGTTCATTGGCAATAATATGGGCTATTTTGTTATCGTAATAAGTGGAAAAACTAAGGTCTATTTCAAAAACCCCGCTATTCAAACCATCGTGGTAGTTAATTTTCCCGAGCATAAAATAGCTGTGGTCACGGTCAGTTCTTCCTGCACGGTAATACCTGTAAAAATAGGTGTTACAAATACTCTCCTTATATTCTGATTTGAGAGATTTTAATTCATTCTCGACAAAGCTCTGATGTATTTCGCCTATATTGACAGGGCAGGTCGTTTCTATGCGGAAAACTTTGTTATAGTAAATGAGCTTCCCTAAGATTTGTGGTTTGATGTTCTTGAAAAAGTTAATTTCCTGTTCCTCATTTTTAAATCCGTCTTTTAATACTTTGGCTTTTACATTTTGCATCATTTCATTTAGGAATAAGGTCATTTGGTATGCCTCTTCCGCTGTGGGCATTAATTCGGAAGCGAGCTTATCTTCCTGATGCCTGATTTGCGATAATATTTTACTCAACAGGATTTCCATAGCTTAGTCTTTTAAAGTTATCACTATCTGTTTCGGAATTGCATCTATTGATGATAAGTCAAAATTTGGAAAATATAATCGAATAAATATCACAGGTTCCCCCACAGTGGGGGGATTTTTTTTATAATTTTTGTATGGGAGGGAACAAAAAAAGGGTAACGCAGCAATGCACTTTACCCATTATTTTTTTTATATTTGCAGTATTGATTTACAGGGTAATCAGATGAAAGCGAGTGCAATAAGCACCATTACTAAATCGTTACCGATAAAGTTCTCCACTCTTGTAAACTACTCTTTATTAGCCACTTTGGGCTATATTAATCTTTTTAACAAAAAAATGGATCTGGGGATATTTCGATTATTTCTTTCCTGCATAGAAAGTTTAATGAGTCAACGACAATCTCATAATGGAGTATTTTCTGTTCTATTCTGTTATCAAAATTGTCAGAAACACCACCTAGGAAAAATCCCTTAGGGCAATGTCGAGAACTTTTAAGCAGAAATTAAGCTGCCCAACTGTGTAGAAATAGATATTGAATGTCATTTCTATTGATTGATATGCTTTGCCTCTTTTGCGAAATTTTACCAAATCTCTAATTAGGCCGTTGCAGTTTTTTCCACCAGCTATTCGCTGAAAATAGCTGGAAGATTTTAGAGGATATTATTGATGTTAGTAAAGGACATATGCATCACAATGCTAATGTGGGCGCATAATGCCTGATTGAAGATTGCACCTTTATTTTCCTATTTATATATTATTTGCATTTTATTTCAATAATTCCTTTCGAAGTTTTATCAAGGTTTCCCGGAAATCACTTTCAGCGTATATGCTATATTTTAAGGATTAATTACAAAACCGAAAGATGTTTAATTGTATACATTTTTAATCATCCTCCGGTAATGGTTGCTATGACGAGTCGATAGGATGTTTTGTCGATGATTTGAGTTTTGATTCTTGTAGATAGAGTTTGCATTTAGCAGCCAACAAAAGACTTTTGAAGCAATGTATGAAACATAGACCATTCTGCCCTTTAAATTACAATTATTGAGAGCAAGACCTCAATTTAAATTGTTATGAAGAAAGGTAAGATAACGAAGCAATCCACATCGCAATCAAGAATTGATCATTATATCCCCTCAATCGAATTAAAAAAAATTCCTCCGGAGAAAGCCTTGGAATTATTGAGGAAGGCTGGTTATGATGTTAACCAAGAACAGTCGGATGACATTATGGACTTTCTATACATCATTGTAAAATTAACACTCAAAGAATTTTTCACATCTGACTGAATGTTTGTATTTTAGTAACATATTAGAATGATGAATTTCTATAGCAGCAATTTTCTATTTGTTGCCACCATAACTAAAATTTTTAACTAAATCATCATTATAATGTTAATAGCAGATCTATACATAAGAGTTTCCACCGATGAACAAGCCGAGAAAGGGTATTCCCAGAGGGACCAGGATGAGAGATTACGCAGATATTGCGCAAACAATAATATATCAATCAATAAGGTCATTTACGAAGATCACTCAGCCAAAAGCTTCGAACGTCCCGAATGGAAAAAGTATCTGATTGAAATTAAAAAAAGAAATCATCAAAGCAGTCTGGTACTATTTACTAAATGGGATCGATTCAGCCGTAATACGGGCGATGCCTATCAGATGATCAGCCTTCTCCAAAAGAATCACATTATTCCTCAAGCTATTGAACAGCCTTTAGATATGTCTGTTCCTGAGAATAAGCTCATGCTGGCCATTTACCTTTCTACTCCGGAGGTTGAAAATGATAGAAGAGCATTGAATACTTTCCATGGGATGCGGAGAGCAAAAAAAGAAGGGCGTCTGATGGGCATCGCCCCTTATGGATATATCAACAGAACCCACGAAGACGGTAAAAAGTATATCGCTATTAAAGAACCTGAGGCTTTAAATATTAGATGGGCATTTAATGAGGTAGCAAAAGGCCACATTCCAGTTGACCACGTAAGACTTCAGATGAATAAGAGAGATGGGGTGTCGATGGGAAGAAGTTCGTTTGCCAAAGCCATGAGAAATCCAGTTTATTGTGGTAAGATATACATTGAGGAGTACAAACAGGAAGAAGCTTATTACATTGATGGGAAACATGAATCATTGATAAGTGAGAGACTGTTTAACCAAGTGCAGCAAGTAATGGATAAAAAAAGGAAAGCTGAAGGCCCTGGAGGAAGGGTGCTGGGTAATGAACGTTTTCCATTGCGAGGTCTTTTAACTTGTCCAAAGTGCGGAAAGAATCTCACTGCAAGTGGTGCTAAGGGCAAATCTAAAACCTATTACTATTATCATTGCCATTATAAATGTGGATTTAGATTTGATTCTGAAAAATTAAATGAACTCTTTGAACTCGAAATTTCAAAACTGGAATATAATCCGATTATAAAAGATCTTATGAAAGAAATACTTTTAGAAAATTATAAACAGTTCACTTATGATATCGAAGCCAAAAGAAGGTCGATCTCAAAAGAGATCATTTTACTTAATGAAAAAGTTGCTAATGCGAGAGATAAATATCTTGCGGATAAATTAGATGAAGAAGATTATAAGGAGATCAAAAGTCTCACAAGATCACATATTGAACAGCTAGAACAGGAGCTTCAATATATAGTCTCAGAAAGTAAAGAACTAGACATCAAAACAAAAATAGAAAATGCGCTCAATTCAATGGAAAATCTCACTAACCTTTACCAGCAGGGTGATCTGTTAACAAAGAGGACGATAGGGTGTTTGATATTTCCCCAAAAAGTCGAATTTGACGGAAAAAGTTTTCAAACACCTAAAATGAACATTGTCGCTCAGTGCATCTATCAGTATAATAGTGGATTAGGAAATAAAAAAAACCGACATAAGAGAGTAAAAACTTCAAATGTCGGTCTTGTGACCTCGACAGGATTCAAACCTGTAACCTTCTGAGCCGTAATCAGATGCGCTATTCAGTTGCGCCACGAGGCCGTGTTTTTCGGTTTGCAAATATAGCAATTTTTTGATTCCTTTGACAAATGAAAGCAAAAATTTTTCAAATAATTGCACTTTTTTTCCTTTTCAGTTGCACGGGAAAGCCCGAAACTAAGCTGGAGGACTGGACCCAAATTTCAGAATTGCTGAAATACCGTGAGGACTCCGGTGACCTGATATTACATTCAGGAGCGTCGGCCTACCGTTTACCCCTCGCGGAGCTGCCTTTTAAAAAAGTGGTCTTACTGAACGCGAGTTTGGTGGGATACTTCACCGAACTGGGTCTGGAAGACAGGATCATTGGGATCTCCAGTCCGGAATATATTTACTCACCACGGGTACAGGCTCTAATAAATAATAGAAGTATACTAAATGTAGGTAATGAACAGAAGTATAATGTAGAAAAGATTATCGCGTTGAAACCTGATGCGGTATTTACCAACAGGATCGCAACATTCAGCAGTACTTATGACCTGTTGGAGAAGAACGGTATTCCGGTAATCTTCCTGGACGAATATCTTGAAAAAGAGCCGTTGTCCCGCTCCAGGTATTTGTTGCTCATTGGGAAACTCATGGGGATGGAACGCAAAGCCGCCGGAAAATTCATGGATATTAAGAAAACGTATGATTCACTCGCATTATTAGTTTCGGGTGAAAAAACAAGGCCTGTGGTTTTGGCAAATGAGATGTACGGCAGTCAGTGGTACCTGCCGGGAGGACAAAGTATGACCGCACATTTCATACGGGACGCCGGCGGCTCCTACATCAACACCGGTAGTAAAGGTGCAGGTGCCGAAGTCAGAAGTTTTGAGGAAGTCTTTTCAAAATCGCAGAATGCCCGTATATGGGTGAATGCAGGAAATCACCAGTCGCGTGGAGATTTGTTGCAGGCAAATCCGAACTATTCAAAAATGGAAGTGTTCCGGTCGGGTAAAATTTATACCGTAACCCAGAAGGAGCGGGGGCGGTCCAATGATTATTTTGAAAGCGGCGTTGTACGTGCCGACCTTGTACTTAAGGATTACATCATGATCTTTCATCCAGATCTTCTTCCCGGTTATAATTTAACCTACCTCAAAGAGCTTAAGTGATTAATATTTCTATTTTTGCAAATTATTCCCCTCTTTGAGGAAATTATGTAAAGCCCGCTTGAAATCTATGTTCAGAAAAATTAAGAAGTTTATTTTTATCCTTATCCTGGCCAATATACTCTTTATTGTCTGGGGGAAATTTCTCAACCCACCCATAACGGTCACGCAGATAGGCGGTATGATGACGTTCGGAAAACTGGAACGCGATTATATTGCGTACGGCGATATGGGAAGTCATATTAAAAAGGCAGTAATCGCTGCAGAGGACCAAAAGTTCTTCATCCATAACGGATTTGACTATAAAGCGATTGAAAAAGCTTACAAAGACAATGAAAAAGGGAAGAAAATAAAGGGCGGAAGTACCATTTCGCAGCAAACCGCCAAGAACGTTTTTCTGTGGCAGGGGAGAAGCTGGTTCCGGAAAGGTCTGGAGACGGTCTATACTTTCATTATTGAACTTGTCTGGGGCAAGGAAGTCATATTGGACCGCTACCTGAACTCAATTGAAATGGGGCGCGGCGTTTTCGGTATTGAGGCGGCCGCACACTACTATTACGGTAAAAACGCCAAAGACCTCACAAAAAGTGAAGCCGCGTGGATTGCTGCTATTTTACCTAATCCAAGGAAATATGATCCGCACAATCCCTCTAAATATCTTCGGAACCGCCACAGCTGGATTATGAAGCAGATGAACAATGTGACGCTGAAATAGTATCTTTGCATAAAATGAGGATCTTCAATTCAGGTAAAACCACATTTCATGCGGTATTAAAAAAGTATTTCAGTTTCAGGAATGAAACGAAATCCTTAGATCCGCTGCATGAACTGCTGGAAAGCATGCGGGAGACCGAGTTCAGTGCGGTACTGAATGTACTCCGCGAAAATCCCGACCTTTTGGAGCATTTCCGGTTTTATATCCATCATATATTCGCTGGGAAAACCTTTAACCTGTCACTTACGGAGGCAAATATCCTGTCGGAGAATGCCTTCTTTCCGGAGTTTCGTAAAAGGTTGCTCAACAAGGTCCTGCCGCCGGTAGAGAGTGAGGATACGGTATGGTACCTCATTGATTACGTATCTGTACGTACGGCGCGCGACCTGGCTTACTTTCGTAATGTGCATGAGGAAGATATGGATGAACTGTTCCACATGCTCGAAATTTCGCGGCTCATCACCAAAAAAACGGTAAGACGCGAACTCTTCTTTGCTATGAATATACTGGCCTGGAGAGTCATCGGGAATGCCCTGGATGTGGAGGTTTCCAATATGGCACCCGAGTATAAGAATTTTGACAATCCCTTTCTGGCCCTGCAGGATGAGATGGATGTCCTGACCAAAGAATTCCGGGAAAACCCGGATTTTGAACTTAAATCAAAGGATGCCCAGTTTAAACAGGTTAAAGTATATCTTACTCAGTGCCTGAATTTTACAGACATTGCCTTCAAGAATTCCTCGAAGTACGGTATATCGGGAAAAATTAATCAGTCACTCCTGAAAATCCGCCAGCAGCTGAACCGGATACTGGATATCCTGAACCTTCTGGTTATTGATGACGAAAAGGATGTGCGCCGGAAATCAAAGGATTTGGTATTCAACATTATGGAGTACAAATCCCACAAGAATAATCTGCGAGAACTGGTGGCCGACAGCAGCACGCTCATGTCCCATCTTATTACGAACCATACCGCACAAACAGGTACTCATTATATCACCTCCTCCTTTCGCGATTATGTCCGGATGTTCTGGATGGCCAGTGGCGGTGGGGTAATCGTAGGGGCACTGGTCGTGCTGAAACTCTTCTACGGACTGGCTCCGGGAAGTGATTTTGCGCATGCCGTACTGTACTCTGTAAATTATGCCATGGGCTTCATAATGATTTTTCTGATGAGATTTACGCTGGCCACCAAGCAACCTGCAATGACGGCCGCCACGATGGCAAAAGTGCTGTCTGAAGGCAAAAATACACAGAAAAATTATTCAGATTTTGCCCATTTGGTTTCTAAACTTTTTCGCTCACAGTTCATTGCCTTTGTGGGCAATGTGCTGTGGTCATTTCCTGTTGCGCTGGCTATCATCTACGGTCTCGATGTGCTTTTCCAGGAAAATTTTGCCACAGAGAAAGCGGCCAAGTTACTAAATGACCACGATCCCTTTAACTCAAAAGCCATACTGCATGCCTGCATTGCAGGTTTCTATCTCTTTATTTCAGGAATCATCTCCGGTAACGTAGCAAATAACGCCGTTTTTTATCAGATTCCGAAAAGGATAGCCAAAAACCCTCTTCTTCTGCAGGTGTTAGGCCCTAAAGTAGCTAAAGCCGCTTCCGGATACTATGCCCGAAACTGGCCCGGCATCGTCTCCAATTTATGGTTCGGTATTTTCCTTGGCGCAACAGGTCCAATAGGGTCCTTTCTCGGTCTCGACCTGGACATCCGGCACATCACGTTTGCAGCAGGAAATGTTGCCCTCGGTCTTTATGGTCTTGACTTTTCTGTAACAGCGTATACCCTCTGGATTTCGCTGATCACCGTATTCCTGATTGGCTTCTTTAATTTCGCCGTCAGTTTTGGTCTGTCCATGGTGCTGGCATTCCGTTCGCGGAAAGTTAATTTTGGGGAAGTGAAAGAAATCTACAGGGAAATATTCAGGTATTTCCTGAAGAATCCTCTGAGGTTTTTCTTTCCCATACGGTCATTCCTGGACAGTAGGGCCAAGGAAATGATGGAGAAAACAATCCCTACAAAATCTCAAGAGCGCTAAAGTTTTCGCTACCGAATTTTTCCTGAAATTTTTGAAGGAAGAATGTTTTACGCATTCTGAAATCGTTCTTCAGAAGCGGCGATTTTATTTTGATCTGCAGTACTTTCCTTTTCAGATTTACGGATTCAATTTCCTGAAACAGATCGTCATTCAGATATTCGTGCAGATAATCCTTCACTTCAAATGCCATGAGTTTTTCTTCAAAGCCATGGATTCTGGCAAAAGATTTCACAAGCTCTGAGGACTGGAATTCTCTGTTTTTTTTCCTTTTCATTGCGTTTGGGGTTTTGAGATGCAGGATTTGAGGTACGAGTTATGAGTTATGGGTTTCGGGTTACAGATTACGGGTTACGGGTTGCGGAACTGATTTTTTAAGTATTCCAGTTCTCACGAACCCATTTTATCTTACCGCCCAAAAGGTCATATTGTGAGTGCACATTTTCAAAATTAGTTTTCAGGTTTGGATATAAATGAATGATTTTTTCCAAATGGGCGAGGGTTTCATCGTTACTGGAAGGGCTGAATATCAGAAATCGCTCATATTCCCTTTTATATATTCTGCGTCCATAACCTTCAACAATGTTGGAGACAACAGAATCTGAGGAACGTCTCAGCTGACTGCCTAATTCAAAAAGCTCATATTTTGGAAGAAACAGCAAAGCTCTGTGCGGCTCAATAAACAGAGCGAAACTGATCTTGTATATATCCAGGTTGCGGTAACTCATAATCTGCTGTTTAAATAAAAACAATCAAAAATCGAGACTGCATACTTTACACATGCCTTAACCCGGCGCCCCGAAAACCCGAACCACAGCTCAGATTTCAAAAATTTTAGATTCCTCATTAATTTTTCTTACTACCGCTTCAGTTCTTTCTTTACTCGTATCGGTAATGAATATCTGGCCGAAATGTTCACGGTTCACAAGTTCAATAAGCTGTGCCACGCGTGTGTCATCCAGCTTGTCGAAAATATCGTCGAGCAGAAGGATTGGTGTTTTGCCGGTAAGCTCTTTTATACGGTTCATCTGCGACAGTTTCAGCGCGATCAGGAAAGATTTCTGCTGACCCTGGCTGCCTGTTTTTTTCAGAGGTTGTCCATTCATGTTAAACAGCAGGTCATCTTTATGAATTCCGCGCGAGGTATAGGTCAGAGCCCTGTCTTTTTCCAGATTTGTGCTGAGTAGGTCTTCAAAATTTTGATGAATAAGATCTGACCCGTATTCCACCGTTATTTTTTCATTCCCTTTTGAGATGATTTCGTAATAATTCTGGATAAGCCCCAGAATGGAATCGGTAAATGCGCGTCTTTTTTCAAAAATACGGCTGCCAAATTTTACAAGCGGTTCATCATAAATCTCAAGACTTTCCGCATCGAAATATCGGTTTTTAGCAAAACTTTTCAGCAGTGCATTCCGTTGCTGAACGGTTTTCTGATACTGGATCAGGTTGAACAGGTAATCTGAATCGGTTTGCGAAATCATAGCGTCCAGAAACCTGCGCCGGCTTTCACCGGAATCGGAAATAAGGTCCGAGTCGTAAGGTGAAATGATGACACTGGGCAGAAATCCGATATGATCGGCCATGCGGTCGTAGGTCTTATCGTTTTTCTTAATGATTTTTTTGGCGTCGCGCGGCATCTGAACTTTGACAATGCTTTCCTTTTCGCCATCAGAGATTATTCCTTCAATGCTGAAGAAATCTTCACCGTTTTCAATATTGTTTTGATCGGTGTTTCCAAGAAAACTCTTGCCCACCGAAAGGTAGTGCAGCGCATCCAAAACGTTGGTCTTGCCCGCGCCGTTATTGCCTACAAAACAATTGATTTGCGGTGAAAATTCAAAATTTCTTTCGGGATGATTTTTAAAGTGGATGAGGTGGAGCTTTTGGATAACCATTTGTCAAAAATACTTCATTAAAATGGTAATTAAAAGCGGCATCGCCGAACACGATTCTACGCCAAAAGAAAAGTACGCATCCTTATTGGTGTTTTCAGAAAAGTAAACGAAGATCATGGAGATGACGTTGGTGATGACAAAAGCCGCAGCAAATTCTGTTGGGAGCGTAAAAATTGAAATAACTGCACCTGCGGTAAGCATTAGACTTGCCAGGTACTTCGTTTTCTGAACCCCAATCAGCCTGGGAAATGTTACAACGTCGTCGTGATTCATATCGCGTATGTCGAAGGGAAGGACCAGGGCAGTAACGAAGAGCAGGCTCACAATGAAAATGCCGGGATGAAAGTCGGGCAGTATCAGCCAGGAATTAACCAGGGCCCATGTAAATCCCACATAAAACACCTTGAGAAGCGGAATTTTGCGGATGTAATTGTCGAGAAAAAAGGAATTATACAGCAATCCCAGAGCAACGATGCAGAGCCATTTCAGCAACCGCACCTCATTGTGATTCAGTAAAATAAGTGCTCCCGAAATCAGTCCGCAAACTATATTAAAAATGAGGATGCCGTTAAAGTGCCGGTGCCTTTGGTATTTGGTATATAGATAGCCGCTGAAATAGGTGATGAAAATAAGCAACACCGTGGGCCATCGTAACAGGTTCTGCGTGAGCATAAAAAACAGGGCCAGTGCAGTTCCTGCGAGCGAAACGTAGAGCTGACTGTCAATGATATATTTTTTTGCTACTTTTAAGAACTGCATCGCCGCAAATTTAACCAATAAATGCCGGCTGCATCTTACTTACATTCAATTATAGATTTATGAAGAAGTTAATCCGGGTTTTTATCCTTCTGCTGCTCACTGCAATCTTTTCACCTTTCTTTGGTCAGAAATACTATGACGACCAATGGAAAAAGGTTGCCGAAAACTATAAATCAGGTAAATTCAAGTCCAACCTCCCAATCATTTTAGAAATCCAGAACCAGGCGATGAAAGACGATAATGCCAACCAGCTTATACGCTCGCTGAAAGCGGAATTCAGCATTGTGAACCAAACGCAGGACGATGAGAACAACGATTCGGCCAGCCAATTCTTTACTAAGCTGTCTACTTTTGGCGAAAAACTGAAAGGTGAACAAAAGTTGCTTTTTGATGTCCTGTTAGCGGAGTTTTTCAGCGATTATTACGATAATGAATCCTGGGAAATTAACCAGCGTACCAATCTCAACAACCAGGATTTTTCACAGATAGAAACCTGGAGCAAACTCGATTTTAAGAATTTCCTGACCAAACAGTTTGCGGAACTGGAAACCAAAAAAGCGGCTTTACAGCAGGTTCAGCTTATCAAATACAAGGATATTTTTGAAGGCACTCAAGATCTGGATTACTTCCCGACGCTATTTGACTGGAACGCGGTGAATCAAATTGAGTTTTTAAAGAACAGTAACTTTTTTACTCCAAATGAACTCAAAATAAATCATCCAAAAATTCTTAGCATTTATGATGAACTGATTGCTAAAAATGCGGGTAATGCGAAACTGTACTTCCAGCATCAAAAAATTAACTATAACTGTCAGTTCCTGAACTGCAAGGATAAATTTGAGCAGTTTCAGAATCTTGTTAATTCACCTATAGAAGGTGATTACAAGGTTCTTATTATCGCAGAAATGATGGACATGCGCAGTGCGGAGCAGAAGTTTGCTCAGGCTTTACAGTTGGCTGACTCTGCAAAGAAGCAGTATCCGAAATCTAAATTCCTCGATAATATTAAGAACCGCGAAAACCAGATCAGCAACCCTGCGTTGACTATTAAATTCGAGGACCATACCCAATCCAACCGTCCAATACATCTGGTTGCCGAGGCTAAGAATGTAAGTCAGTTTTCATTAAATATTTATGAAGTTAAAGAAGATGTACAGAATTTCATGAAGTATGTGCGCAATTCCTACGATAAAAACAGTTTTGCGGCCGTTAAAAAGTCTTTGGTCCGAAAAGATATGTTTGAACTTCAGGACCTGAAAGACTATAAAACGCATAAAACTACACTTGAAATCAAGCCTTTGCCATCGGGAATTTATTTGGCCGAATATGTGGTGGATGGTGCCATTCGGGAACATTTTTATTTCATTGCGACCCAATCGCGTATTTTATATGATAAAAAGGACGACAGAAAGCCGCTTGCAAATCAGCTGAAGCTGGTGAACCGCGAAAACGGACAGTCCATTTCCAGTGAAGGCTTGAAAATCTACGAGTACAACGGAGCGAAAACCGTGACGGTAACGAACCAAAATACGGATAAAACAGCTAATTTTCGGTTTCCGGATTCCGGAAGTAAAGAGTATTACCGGTATTATCTGATTCAGCAGCCAAAGACCAATGATTTTAACCTGATTCAGGTTTATGGTGACCGATATTACAGAGAAAACGAATCTGGAAAACAGCAGGACCGAGCACAAATATTTATAGACCGTGCAATTTACAGACCCGGACAAACCGTCTATTTTAAAGTGATCAACACAAAATTGTTTAATGAAAAAGAATCGGTTGCGACCGGAGTTTCACAAAAAATATCGCTCCACGATGCCAATGGTGAAGAAATCACCTCGCAGAATTTCACGACCAATGAATTCGGTTCCTATAACGGAAATTTCATTCTTCCCAACGGAAAACTAAACGGAAATTTCTCCCTTCAGATTAATGACGGCGATGTCAATTCGTATAAATCTTTTCAGGTTGAAGAATACAAAAGACCTAAATTTGAAGTGACCTTCGAGCCTGTAAAAGATGAATATAAATATGGGCAGACAATAGAAGTCAAAGGAAAAGCTATGATGTTTTCGGGAGTTCCGCTTAGCAATGCTACGGTGAACTACGAAATCAAAAAGAAGAATATCCGCTGGATGTACTTTTGGTGGTATCCGCGCGGAAACGACAATGAGAATTCCATCCTTGGTGATGTAAAAACCAATGAAAAAGGCGAATTTACGATCAGAATCGACCTTAAAAAGGATGAAAACCTGGACGGAATTCAGGTGGATAATTATGAAATTAATGCTTCGGTGACCGACATCAATGGCGAAACCCAGTCGGAAACCACGAACGTGAAAGTCGCCTCCGTGTCGCATTATATTAAAGCTGATGATATTAAAGACAGCTTCACCGATGAAAATATTAAGGTTAAGGTTGAGATAAAGAACTACAACAACCAGAACCTTAACAAGCCTTATCAGGTTAAACTTTCTAAGCTTGTTGCAGAGGAAAGGATTTTCAGAAGCAATTTTGAAAATGAAATCCAGGATTTGCCTAAACTTTCAAAACAGGAATTCATCCAGAAATTCCCGCACGATTATTATTCGAAGGAAGAGAAAGATCGGATGACTGAAAGAGTTGTTCTTGAAAAGATGCAAGAGCCAGGAACCAAGAATCAAGATAAAAATAATGGTCTTGAATCTGATGTCTTGAATCTTGGTTCTTTACCTGCCGGTAAATACAAACTTGAACTTTATAACATCGAAGGAAAAGACACCATTAGAACCGAAAAAACCTTTGAAGTTTTCGACAAAAGGTTCCTTGTTGATACTCAGAAACCTTTCCTGAAGGTTATCCAGCCAAAAACGGAATACAACAGAAACGAAAAAGCGAAAATCTATGTTTACTCGTCAGTTCCGAATGCTTTAGTTAATATTTATGTTCAAAATGGAAACGGGGAAACCATCACTGAGCAGCGGAAGCTTAAGAACGGCGTTTTGGAATACGACCTTGCCTTCCCGAAAGATGAAAGCATCGACCAGGTCAATGTTCAGTTTCAGCTGGTGGCTTTCAATGATGTACAGACGCAGTCGGTTAATTTAAAGATTGCTTCGGACAAACAACCGCTGCGAATTGAAACCGTGACTTTCCGCGACAAACTGCAACCGAATTCAAAAGAAAAATGGACGGTGAAAATACTGGGTGATGACAAAGAAAAAGTGAACGCCGAAGTTTTGGCGAATATGTACGATATGTCGCTTGACCAGTTTGCTGTTAACACGTATTCGTGGCAGCAGCTTTACCGGAAATATTTCAGAATGATATCCTATGATGTAGACCGAGAGTTGGCGCGGGAGCATTACAGCAAACGAATTCCCTATGTAAATCAAAAAGGCATTCGCATACCGGAATTCAGGTGGTTTGATGGCGGGATTTATGGTGACCGGGAGATAAGTTTCTATGCTGTATCTGAGATGAGAGTACAGGGAGCGGCAAAAACTGAATCAGCTCCAAGTGCAAATCAAATGGTTGATTCGGCTGCAGTTGCTGATCTGGAAGAAGTTGTTGTTCTGGGATATTCGAGGACTGCAACTAGATCAAAGGAGGTCACCGCATCTAACGTCGGTGTTGAAGGTCAGCTTTCAAAAATCCCCGTCCGCCAAAACCTGAACGAAACGGCATTTTTCTATCCGAATTTAATGACCGATAAAGACGGAAATGTCAACTTTGAATTTACCTCGCCCGAAGCATTGACCCAGTGGAAACTCATGTTCCTGGCGCATACAAAAGATGCAAGAGCGGCCACGCTCGAAAAAGAAGTCGTTACGCAGAAGGAATTTTCAGTTACACCAAATTACCCAAGATTCCTGCGTGAAGGTGACGAGCTGAACTTGCAGTCCAAACTTTCGAGTCTGGTAAGCCAGAGTTTAAATGGTACCGCTAAACTTCAGATTTTAGATGCGTTTACAAACGAGGACATCTCGGATCGATTCGGGTTAATTCGTAATAATTCGAGCGCATTCGCCTTAAAAGAAAACGGAAATTCTGTTGTGAACTGGAACTTAAAAGTACCGAACGATGTTTCTTCAATTATTATTAAAGTAGTGGCGCAGGCCGGAAACTTCTCCGATGGTGAGCAGAAAGCAATTGCAGTTCTGCCAAACAGGATGTTGGTAACCGATGCTGTCCCGATCTTCGTGAAGGAAGGTCAGACCAAAACATTCACGCTGGAAAACCTGGCTAAAAACAATTCAACAACTGCCACAAATGTGGCGAATACCCTGGAACTTACCACAAATCCTATCTGGGAAATTATGTTTGCGTTGCCAAGCCTCAAAAACGATCAGAACGGTTCGGCCGATGTAGTTTTCAACAAATGGTTTGCAGATGTCCTGGCTTCAGAAATCTTTAAAGCCAATCCAAAACTTAAAACGGTTTTTGATGAATATCAGCAGAAAGGTTTATTAACTTCAAATCTTGAGAAGAATCAGGAGTTGAAACAATTATTGCTCGAGGAAACTCCCTGGGTTCTCGACAGTAAAAATGAGACGGAGCAGATGGAAAAACTGGCGCGTCTTTTCGATGCGAATACGATGCGGAACTCGATTCAGACCGACTGGGCAGAACTGAAGCAACTGCAGAATCCCGACGGAGGCTTCTCCTGGTATCAGGGTTATCCAAGTTCATATTATACTTCGTTGTACATCCTTAAAAATTTAGGACGCATTAATGAATGGCTGAAAGGAAATATGGCCGATTATCAGGGTTCGGAACAGAAAGAACTGGTTTCAAAACTTATCGGTTATGTAGATCAGGAAGTCAATAAGTATGGGAATATTGACAAAAAAAATGTAGTTAATAATTTCGTGCTGGATTATCTGGATACCCGCAGCTACTGGGAAACACAGTATCCGCTGAAAGCCAAAGGAACATCTTTAAAAAATGCTGTGATTTCGAAAGCCAAAACGGAGAAAATTACTGATTTCACCTTCTTTGGCCTGCACCGTCTGGCGTTGCTGTTTGATAAATATGGAATGAAGGCTGAGTCTCAGAAATTCCTTACGTATCTGAAGGAAACCTCCACAGAAACCGAAACTCAGGGCGTTTACTGGAAACAGAATCTGAATGACTGGGGTTGGTATTCGTCCAAAACGGTGAACCATGCCGGCGCTTTGGAAGCCTTCAACAAGCTGACTCCAAACGATACGGATTTCATTGAGGAAATGAAAATCTGGCTGGTGACGCAGAAGGAAGTCAACTCCTGGGGAAGTTCACGCGGAACGGCCGAAGTGATCTACACGATCCTGAATTCCGGAAAATCGTGGACAACTGCAGAAAGTGATAAGGCTACCATTGTGTGGGGTGGCAAGGAACTTGTAAAGCCGGATACGAAAGCCAGCGGTTATCTGAAAACATCTGTAAAGCCTGAACAGATTGACAAGACCTTAGGGACGGTCACGGTGACTAAACCCGGCCCCGGAGTTGTGCAGGGTGGACTCTTCTGGCAGTATTATGAAGATCTTGACAAAATTAAGTCTTCCGAATCGTACATTTCCATCACCAAAGAACTTTACAGAAAGGTGAAGACAGTAAACGGTGAGGAACTTCAGAAAATAACTTCCTCGACACCTCTGAAAGTTGGCGATAAAGTTACCGTAAAAATGATTCTGAACACCGACAGAAATATGGAATTCATCCATCTGAAAGACATGCGCGCGGCAGGATTCGAACCTTTAAATGTAATTTCAGGCTATGAGTGGAAAAACGGTTTAGGCTACTATCAGTCTACTAAAGATGCATCCACCAATTTCTATATTGAATTTATGCCGAAAGGGAAGTATGTGTTTGAGTATGACTATATCTGCAATGCTTCAGGAATATTCAGCAACGGAATTACGACGCTGCAGAACTATTACGCGCCACAGATGAATGCGCATACGATGGGAACACGGGTTGTAATCACTGAATAATTGGGAATAGGCCTATACGATGAAAATCTAGATGTATTTCGTGAAACCGCCTAATTATTTAAGGCGGTTTTTCGATAAAAAACATTATTTTTGCAAACATTAATTAAAGCCGGGCCCATAGTTTAATGGATAGAATTAAAGATTCCGGTTCTTTAGGTTGAGGTTCGATTCCTCATGGGCCTACAAACCACCTGATTCGGGTGGTTTTTTTACTGTTTTCTAACTTGACGGCAGCCCTGAGTTTTCACGCTCTGTTTACATTTGAAAAGGTTCAGAATCATCTTTGTATTTCATAAATAAAACCCCGAATTTTCGGGGTTTACAGTCTTTTATTAATTAATTTCTTCAATTTCAATTTGAGGAGCCGGCATAATTAGGAGCTGGCCTACAAGATCACCAATGCCGTACGATTCCGTGGTGTAACTGTCATCCCCGCTGCAGGTATAGATTCGGTCTGAGTTAAACTTTTTGTATCTCAGTTTAACTTCTTCACATTGGGTACTGCATATCATTTCAAATGAATTGGCAAAAACCAAATCTTTTATTGAACAGTTTTCCATTGGGAAAACCAGTCCCACATGACCTATAGGAATTTCAAACAGACGGTTTGTACCGTAAACAATATTCCCGTAGCTGTCGTCCGAAGTAGTGGCAGCATAGAGATTAATAACAGTACGGCCGTTAGCGGAGGCTGTTAGTGCAGGCGTCGCAATGCTGGGATCGATAATCCTCGACCTCAGTTTAAATTTAGTTTCAGTGTTCATTGTGTGTTTTTATTCCTACTAAATTAGCTCAATTTTTTCTAATCAGAAATATTATTCAGTGATTAATATGATTAATGCAATATATGATCGGTAACTGGCATTTTACTTAGCAGAATTATAACTGAATCCAATAGTGACATTGCAGTTATTTGTACTTGCGAAATTATTGTCAGTTTGAGTGCTTTATTTGCTTATAGGTACAAAAATGCCTCTGGATACTTGCACTTGATCTCGGTCTATTTGCATATCCAACGTGAAAATTCAGATTAGTTAAAAAAAAAATCAGGACTTTCGTCCTGATCTGTGTTACATTGGGCCCTGCATGTCGTCGTCGCCGGAGGAATTGCTGTTGATGTCGCGTTTTCGTTTTGGCTGATCCACTTTCTCGCCCTGCTTGAAGCGGTAGGTAAAGGATAGGTTGAAGGAGCGCGGGTTCCAGCGCATCATCGATTCCTTTTCGAAGCCGGGGCCGAAGCTAGTGTACTCGCGGCCTCGGGTTCCGAGGATGTCCTGGATGTTGAAGGCCAGTGTACCGTTGCCGTCCAATACCGTTTTGTTGGCACCAAAATTAAGGACATACATTGGCTTGGTGATGCTGGAAGCGGTTTCCTGTCCGCCTCTGTAGAAGCCCTGCAACTGCATATTCAGGGTCTTGTCCACCTTAAAAGTATTGGTCAGCCTGAATCTTGTGGAAAAACCGGAACCGTCGAATGATAAAGGCTCAGTCATCGTGGCGGCATCGTAATACTCCCCTTCGGACTTATACCCAAAAAGGTCGGCACTGGCCATGATTTTCCACCAGGGCAGGATATCGGCAGTCGCGTTAAGGTCCAGTCCGTATTGGTGGTCATTCCCGATATTATACGGTTTTGTAATAAGTACGTTGGAACCCGGGCTTTCGCTCATGACAACAAACCTTGTTTCATCCTTTGTTGAACGGAAATAGAGCGTAGGGTTCACTGTAATTTTACGCTTTTGGATGGCGTAACCCAATTCAAAAGAGTCTATATATTCCGGATTCAGGTCTTCGTTACCGCGGAAAAGGTTTTGGCGGTTGGCCAGGGAAGTCGGGTAGGGAATAAGGAACCAGGAGCGGGGTCTGTTGATCCTTCTGGAATAGTTAAGCAAAAGCTGGTTGTTGGTGCTGCCCAAGTCGTAGCTCAGGAAGGCACTCGGGAAAAAGCCGATATAATTTTTATCCTTGCTGGATACGTTTCCACTCAGGCTTCGGTAGTCGATGCCAATATCGGAATGTTCGGCCCGCAGACCCAACTGGTAACCAAACTTATCAATCTTGCTCTTGAACTGTGCATAGGCCGCGTTAATGTTTTCACTGTAGACCGTGTTTCCGCTGTATGCATCAACTGTTTCATAAGCCAGGGCTGCATTGGTTTCACTGTTCAGGAAATCATAGTCGTTATTATTGCTGTCGAATCGGTAGCCTGCTTCAATTTTTGACATTTCACCGACAGGAAGTTCATAATCCAACTTACCGATTACCGTTTTATTGATGGTATGGTTGTTCCCCAAAGAACCGTAACGGAAGACGGTGTTGTCCAGCTCTTTAGAGTCCTCATTGGACCTGTTGTCGCTCTGCTGAACACTTACGCTCAGGTAAATATTGTGACCGTTATCATTAAATTTATGATCCAGACCTGCATCTCCCTGAATGGTAAAGTTTCTGCTGTTCCCCAATGCATTGGTCTGTGTGAAACCATCAACCATTCGTGCAGCATTGTAGCTGATATTGTCTACATTGTTATCGCTGAAGCTTTTGTAAGCCCTACCCATGGCAGACAAATTAAAAGAGGTCCGGTCGGTGAGGTCCACAGAAAATCCTGCGGTAGCGTTGTAATTGTCGTTTTCGCTTTTGTTAAGTGAATTCTGTTCAAAATAAGAAGTAGTTGCACCGGTAACAGCATCAAAGAAACGCGTATCACTCTCATTCCGGCCCTCACTTTCACGGTATCCGCCGCCACCGTTCAGGAACCAGGTCCAGTTGCCTTTTTTCCAGCTTAGATTGGTGTTAAGGTTAGTGCTGGGCAACCACCCTAAACTTCCGGTCACGCTGCCGTTGAACCCCATTCCTTTGGTCTTTTTCAGGATGATGTTCAGGATACCGGCGGTACCGCTGGCTTCAAATTTAGATGAAGGGTTGGTGATGACTTCAATGCGCTCAATCTGGTCAGCGGGTATGGACTGCAGTGCATTAGCACCACTGTCGATACCAAGAAGTGCAGAAGGTTTACCGTTGATAAGGAAACGTACATTGGAATTACCACGCATGGATACAGTACCGTCGGTCTCTACAGAAACAGAAGGTACGTTGGTAAGCACATCCTGAAGGTTACCGCCTTTCGAAATGATATCAGTGCTGGGATCATATACTTTCTTATCAAGTTCAACACGGTAGGGTCTTGTGGCCTGTACCGTGAGGGTTACCCCTTCAATTTCCTGAGTAGG
Source organism: Kaistella sp. PBT33-4 (assembly GCF_029194425.1). Taxonomy (NCBI): domain Bacteria; kingdom Pseudomonadati; phylum Bacteroidota; class Flavobacteriia; order Flavobacteriales; family Weeksellaceae; genus Kaistella; species Kaistella sp. PBT33-4. The sequence continues at coordinate 115,591 of NZ_JARFYL010000004.1, forward strand.
CGCGGTAACAGATCCGGTTTCTTCCTGTTCAATGGAAATGCCGGGCATGTTTCCGCCGGTAGTGATCTGTCTGGCCTCTGTGGTCTTTTTAAAATTAATGGCATCAACAGTAATGTCATAATTTCCCGGTACCAGCTGCAGCGTATAAAAACCCTTGTCATCTGCCAAAGCGGCATCACTGAAAGCGGGATTGGCTTTATTGGTAAATGTTACCGAGGCATAGGGCACGGGGTTATTTTGCTTATCCACCACCGTAGAAGATACTGTTATTTTTTCCTGGGCAAATGCAAAAGCGGCAGCCGAGAGTACGAAGGTAAGTCCGAGGACTTTTCTGGTTAGAATTTGACTAATTTCTGTTTTTACCATTTTGTAAAATAATTTGCAGGGCAATTTCAATTTTTAGTGCCCATTTGTTTTATAATATTCCAAAAAAATATTGTAGTTCAGTGAAGATTTGAAAATTCAATTGACTAATAAGACGCTTAAACAGCGGTTTTGTTAAAGCTGCGAGCTGTTAATTTATGTTAAAGCTATTTTATCTCGCGTGAATTAAGCCAGGTCTGATAATCACGGGCATTTTTGGCATGTTCAGCATCACTGGCCGTAAAGCGGTGATAGCCAAAACGGTCCGGGTCAGCAGCCATAAAGATGTAATTATTTTTTTCTGCATTAAGAACGGCATCCACTGAATTTTTATCAGTGATGCAGATCGGCCCGGGCGGAATACCTGCATTTGCGTAGGTATTATATGGAGAGGGATGCCTCAGGTGCTTATAAAGAACCCGCCGAATAGGCGTAGTGAAATTCGTCTCTTTATTTATAGCGTAAATTACGGTGGGGTCACTCTGCAGTTTCATGCCTTTACGGTAGCGGTTCAGGTAAAGGCCGGCAATGGTTTTCTGCTCGTCGGGTTTGCCACCGGATTCTTTGTACACAATGGAGGCCAGAGCATAAATCTGGTCGCGCGTCAGTCCGCTTTCTTTTTCTTTCTGAATGCGTTCAGCAGTCCAGAAGTCCCGGTACTGGTCATCAAATTTTTTGAAAAATTCCTTTGGGGTAACGGTCCAGAAGAAATGGTAGGTGTCTATGAAGAAATATTTTTTAAGGTCTTCGGCATTTCTGTGCCCTTTCTGCACGGCTATTTTGTTCAGTTCGGAAACAAACTGAAGCGAGTCGGTCTCTGTTTTGCGTGTAACACGGCCCACCATCTGATACACATCACCGAAATCACCGATACGAAAGGTGTTTTCTGTCTGGTTTCCGGCTTTGATCATATTTACGAGATCAGTGTTGCTGCTGCCATCCTTTACCCGGTACCGCCCGGCGTGGAAGAAGCGGTCCATACTTTTGTCTTTGGCAACATCAACAAAAGCCTCTCTGTTTTGCAGGTAAGGTGATATTGAGTCCAGGATCTGGTTAAAGTTGGCGCCGGTAGGAATGTGAAAATAGCCTTCTTTGGCTACATTATCACCAAAATATTTCTTATAAAAACGGATTCCAAAATAGCCTGCTATAATAACCACGGCCAGGATAACGAGTGCTGCTGTCTTTTTCATTATTGATATTTTAGCTGAGTTTGACCAAGCTGAATTTGCGAGTGCAAAAATGCGGTATTTTTTGTTAGTGAAAGGCCTTTTCCACTTTGATTGCATCTATCAATGTGATCAACGGTCAACTTCTGAGGGTTTGGAAGTTCTGAATCATGCCACTGGCCTATTAATTACATTTTGAGACCGGTAAGCGAAATTTGTGCCGCTGTGAAGATATGTGTGCCAGGACTTGGAATCTGCGTTTTAATTAACGGCAGCATGTCGCTTGCGCTCAGTTGACGGGGATTTAGTGCGAACCTGAATGATGCAGTTGCCGGCCTTTCCGAACTACAGCCCAAAATTCGTCAGCAGAAAGAGGTGGCGGGATGTGCTCCAATTTAATGTCTGGTATGTCCACCGGGCAATTATCTGACAATTCAAAATATAAGATCGCGCTGAAATAATGAATAAGATCTCCGACAGTGAAAAAGGTGCGGTACTCGTCGCGGATCTCAGGACTTTGGGCGAAGCAGACACTAACATCGGGTTCATTTACAGATTGAAATTGAAGACCCAGGCCGGAGGCCCATTTTTCAACTGCTGCCGGATTAAGCTGAACAACTGAGTGAATTTGATCTCGCAGCGCTTCTAAAATTTGCATCTTATTAAAAAGGGGCGATGGATCCATTATTTGGTAATGTGCTGTACGATGAAACCGGCCATTCGCGGCCACTAAATTGAAATCTTGCCGCTGAAAACCTGAACTGCCGGTCCTTCCAGCCAGATATCGGAGAAGGTGCTGCCGCTTTGCCGGGCATGAATTTTCAGGTTTCCGCCTAGGACTTTCACATCAACCGCAGTAAGACCTGTATCCTTCATAAAAACCAGGGCTGAGGCAGTAGCGCCCGTACCGCAGCTGAAAGTTTCGTCTTCCACACCGCGTTCATACGTACGCACAAACAGGGAATGGTCTGAAAGTTTTTCTACAAAATTAACGTTAATACCTTCGGAGCAGTAGGTGTCATTATTACGGATCTCATTTCCTTTTGTATACACCGGGAAATCCTTCACCGCATCCACAAACATTACAAAATGCGGAGAACCTGTATTGAGGACGGCATTCTCTCCATCATAACTGATATCTGCCACATCAATCATTTTCAGTTTCACATTTCCCTTGCTATAAGAAGCTTCGTGAAGACCATCCACAGCAGTAAATGTTGCCTTCTCTTCAAAAAGATCCAGGAAGTGGGCAAAGGCTACCAGACAGCGGCCGCCGTTTCCGCACATTGTACTTTCATTCCCGTCGGAATTATAGTACACCATCTTGAAATCGGCCTGTGCATCATTTTCAAGAAGGATCAGCCCATCGCCGCCAATTCCGAACCTGCGGTCACACATGTGTTTTATCAGATCTTTATTCTTCGGGAATTCCAGGTCCCGGTTGTCGATCATCACAAAATCGTTACCGGTGCCGTGGTATTTATAAAACTGAAGTATATTCTGCATATTGATGTGGATTTGCGCCTGTGCAAGTTACTGAATTAGAGTAAAAATTCGCTTACCTATTATAGTTGCGGTGATTTTTGGGGCTGGTTTTTGGGTAACGGCATTCCCTTTTTCCATTCCAGATAGCCCACATAAGCCATAATTGTAAATACCAAATATTGAATGGAGGTAATTCCGAGGCCTTTATAAAGCATCATCGGAACGCAGATCAGGTCGCCCATGATCCAGAAAATCCAGTTTTCGATTTTACGTTTCGCCATAAGCCACATGCCTACCAGGAAAATCGCGGTCGTAAGTATATCGAGCCAGTTGGCCCAGTCCAGGTGATGAAGTCCTGCCTCCGGATTTTCGGAAACCTGATCCAGCAAGGGTTTATAGTAATATACTAAAATGATGAGGAAAAAACTGACAGCAAAAAGGACCGCAGAAAATAACCATTCTTTGTTTGTGGTCCAGGAAACGTTTACATGAATATGGTCTTCGGAACTTTTGGCCCAAAGAATCCAGCCGTAGACACTCATGATGCTGTAATATACATTGATAAGCATATCACCCCATAGACCAAACTGAAAAAGGATGTAGACGTACAGGACGGTAGATATGATGCCCGTGGGGTAAACCCAGATATTTTTTTTTACTGAAAACAGAACGCTCAGGAGTCCAAAAAAAGCTGCCGAAGCTTCCAACACGATCTGGCCGGTTTCGTAACTCTCATAGGGTTCTAGGAAAAGATCATGGAAATTCATGCAGGCCAAAGATAAAAATAATGGCAGAATGGTGTCGCAGGTATTAAAGAAAAAAATTGGTATTTCGGTATGGGTAACAGTGGAAAGCTCTTTTTTTATAATCAAATGAGGTATTAAAACAGGCATGAAAATGTTAATTACTGCAAAATTTTTATACTTTCGTAAATTCTTAAAAATGTTCAAATGTCAAACCTCTGGAAAACAAAATCCCTTAGTCAGCTGCTCCGAACAGCGGAAGATTCGGAAAAAGGACTTCGAAGAACCTTAAGTGCCACATCTCTGGTGGCGTTAGGAATCGGAGCCATTATTGGTGCCGGCCTTTTTTCGCTCACCGGCATTGCTGCTGCCGATAATGCCGGCCCGGCCGTAGTTTACTCATTTATCCTGGCGGCCCTGGGCTGCGCTTTTGCGGGTTTATGCTACGCAGAATTTGCCTCTATGATTCCGGTGGCCGGTAGTGCCTATACCTACTCATATGCGACAATGGGCGAATTTATCGCCTGGATCATAGGGTGGGACCTTGTTTTGGAGTATGCGCTGGGTGCTGCTACCGTAGCTGCCTCCTGGTCACAATATGTAGCCAAGTTCCTGTTGGGTGTGGGCATTGAAATTCCTGTTGAATTACTGCACGGACCATGGGATGAAACGCCGGGAATCCTGAATCTTCCGGCTATTTTGATTGTTTGCCTGCTTTCTGTTCTGCTTATAAAAGGTACTAAAGAATCAGCATTAATCAACAATATACTTGTTATCCTGAAGGTTACAGTTGTCCTTGTATTTATTTTTCTGGGCTGGGGCTTTATCAATCCAGAGAACCACCAGCCGTTCATCCCGGTTAATGAAGGTGAACAGATGGTCAGACAGGGCTCTATGGGCTTTTTCGACTTTTTCCAGAGTGATTACTTCGGGCAATATGGCTGGAGTGGTATCCTGAGAGGTGCCGGTGTGGTTTTCTTCGCCTTTATTGGTTTTGATGCGGTAAGTACAGCAGCTCAGGAAGCCAAAAATCCACAAAAAGGAATGCCTATAGGAATTATTGGTTCATTGGTCGTTTGTACGCTTCTCTATGTACTGTTTTCCTACGTACTTACCGGCCTGGAGAACTATGTGAATTTCAGGGGCGACGCAAGTCCGGTAACCACAGCATTTGCGCGTACCGGATATACATTTATCAATTCTGCACTTACCATAGCTATAATCGCTGGTTATACCTCAGTGATGCTGGTTATGCTGATGGGGCAGAGCCGTGTTTTCTACAGTATGAGTGTGGACGGCCTTCTGCCTAAATTCTTTTCGGACCTTCATACAAAGAGTAAAACACCCTGGAAAACAAATATTATCTTTATGATTTTTGTAAGTCTGTTTGCCGGATTTGTGCCGGTATCCGACCTGGGACATATGGTGAGTATCGGGACCCTGTTTGCGTTTTCACTTGTTTGTATCGGAGTTATCGTGATGCGTAAGACCAACCCGAACGCTGTGCGCGGATTCCGTGTACCGTTGGTACCCTTAGTTCCGATCCTGGGTGTACTTATCTGTGTGACCCTGATGGTCGGACTGCCAATTGAAAGCTGGGAGCGTTTGGCCATTTGGCTGGGACTAGGCTTCCTGATTTACTTCCTATACGGACGGAAACATTCCAAAATTAACAACCCGGATTAATATATTGTCCCACCATATGGTGGGATTTTTTAATTTTATCGGATGATAATAAGATCAGTAATTGGCCTGTGTCTGTTGGTGTGCAGTTTATTAAACGGGCAGCAGCTTAAGAGTGAAATCCTGCTAGAAGACAATATATCAATACGTGCCCTGGAAATCTGGGACCGCAAGGTTTGGTATACGGGAACGGATTCAAAATTTGGCTATGTAAGTCTTGCAGACAGTAAGGACAAAAAGCAAATCGTTCTGGCCGATGACAAACTGCAGTTCCGCACATTGGGCCAGAACAAAACAGACTTTTATGCGATTAATATTGAGAGTCCGGCCCTAATGTTCAAAATCAACAAAACAAGGTTAACGAAAGAAATTGTCTTTCGGGACACTGCCAAAACCGCTTTTTACGATGCGCTGCATTTTGTAAACGATGATCTGGGATATGCCTTTAGTGATCCCGATACGGATCTCAACCTAAAACTCGCGGTCTTTAACAGACAAGGAAATGGCAAATGGTATATCATTAATCGTAAGGACAAGGTTAAGATGAATAAAGGCGAAGCGGCTTTTGCAGCCAGTAATTCCAATATGGCCTCATCCAGGAACTATCTCTGGATTGCGACGGGCGGTGCAAGTTCACGGATATTCAGACTTGATTTCAGAACAGAGAAATGGTCTGTTTATAATACTCCGTTTGTGCAGGGAAGTTCTTCACAGGGCATTTATGCGATTGAATTTTATGATGACAAATTCGGAATTGCCGTGGGCGGTGACTATACCAAACAAAGCGAAAACTTTAATAATATTGCGACTACGCAGGACGGTGGCCAAACATGGACAGTCCAGGCTTCCGGAAAGAATGGCGGTTACAAAACCTGCGTCCGGATTCGCCCGGGATCTAAGGGTAAGGATATCATCGCTGCAGGCGACCAAAACGTGGAACTATCCAGAGACTTTGGTAAGACATGGACCACCATATCCAATGAAAAGGGTCTGTATGTTTGCGAGTGGATTAACCGCAACTCAATCGTTCTGGCCGGCAAAAACAGGATATTGCGAATGACTCTGAAACTGTAGCCTGCCAAATCTCATTACCGTTAATTTTTCCGCCGTAAGTTATTTCGTATTTTTGCACTTCAAAACGATTGGCCCTTGGCTGAACTTTTCATCAAACTTATTCCAATGAATTCACTCATCGATAAATATAATATTCCGGGTCCCCGTTACACTTCTTATCCTACTGTTCCGTTTTGGGACGAGGAGAGTTTTACGCCTGAACTTTGGCAGAATTCAGTGATCCGCTCCTTCAATGAATCCAATGAGGCCGAAGGGATTTCGATTTATATTCATTTGCCGTTCTGTGAACAACTCTGCACTTTCTGTGCCTGTCATAAAAGAATCACCAAACAGCACTCGGTAGAAACTCCTTACCTGGAAAGCGTGCTGAAGGAATGGGACCTTTATCTGGACCTGCTTGCATCGGATCAGTTGACGCCGAATTCCAAACCCAAAATAAAGGAACTCCACCTGGGCGGCGGTACGCCTACTTTCTTTTCGCCGGAAAATCTGAGAACCCTTCTGGAAGGCATATTCGCCAAGGCAGAAATTGCTGAGCATCCAGAATTCTCCTTTGAGGGTCATCCAAACAATACCACGCGCGAACATCTGCAGACCCTTTTTGATCTGGGTTTCCGCCGCTGCAGCTTTGGTGTTCAGGATTATGACCCACAGGTGCAGAAAGCCATCAACCGAATCCAACCTTTTGAAAATGTGGAGCGCGTGACTAACTGGGCACGTGAGATTGGGTATACCAGTATTTCCCATGACCTGGTATTCGGGTTGCCTTTCCACACCTGGGAAAAGATGGAATTTACCATCCGCCGTACCCTGGAACTGAAACCTGACCGGCTGGCCTTCTATTCCTATGCCCATGTGCCGTGGATTAAAGGCGTGGGTCAGAGAGGTTTTGATGAAAACGATCTGCCAAGCGGCGAGGAAAAGCGCAAACTGTATGAAAACGGCAAAAAATTACTTGAAGAACTGGGATATATTGAAATCGGCATGGATCACTTCGCGCTTCCGCATGATGATCTTTATCAATCCATGGTTTCAGGCAACATCCACCGGAATTTCATGGGTTATTCTTCCGGTAAGACCCAACTGATGATTGGCCTGGGTATGAGTGCCATCTCCGATTCGTGGTATGCCTTTGCCCAAAATGAAAAGACTGTGGAGGATTATCAGAAACGTGTGGACGAAGGTGTAGTACCGGTATTCCGCGGACATATACTGAATGAGGAAGACCTTAACATCCGCCAGCATATCCTGAACATCATGTGCCGGCTGGAAACTTCCTGGGACTGGCAGAATACGTTCCCGGAACTGCCAAATGCCCTGGAAGCACTTCAGGAAATGCAGGACGACGGTCTGGTGGAAATCTCTGAAAACGCGATTAAGATCACGGAAAAGGGCCGCGCATTCACGAGAAATGTAGCGATGTCCTTTGACTTGAGAATGATGAGGAAAAAACCCGAAACGCGCATTTTTTCAATGACGATTTAATTTGGGAATCCAATATAGAAATGAGAAAGCGACTTGTAAAAGTTGCTTTTTTTATTGAAATTGATATTTAATAAAGTAAATTTGAAATGTTCAATTTTCAGTAAAAACGTAAATAACTCTATGAAAAAAGCAATATCACTTATCATTGTATTTGTAAGTTTTAATTTCTATGGTCAGACTTTAGAGCAAAAAGCGGCGGAAAAAGCTTGCGAATGTGTCAAAGAAATAAGGACCTTAAATGATGAGAATTACATAGAATGTATCTCCAAATCATTGACAGAATCTTTAATAGAAACTGATCGTAAAGAGAATTTTAAGAAAATTTCGACTGTTGATGGGATGAAGAATACTTTATCTGAAGTTGACTCAATTGTAAAATTAATTTGCAGTATTGATCAAAATGCTCTACTTGAAGAAAAGACCAAACTGTATTATCGGTATTCCGAAAATTTAAATGCAACAAATTCCTATAAAATTGGGAAAGATTTTATGGATGCAGAAAATTATAAATTAGCAATTGAAGCTTTTCAATTAGCGTTAAAAAATGATCCTAATTTCGTCTTAGCTTTAGATGATATTGCAATGTCATATAGGAAAATCAATCAATATGAAGAGGCTATTCAATTTTATCAAAAATCCTTAGACATTTTTCCGGAAGGAGATTTTGCGTTAATGAATATTGCAGTAGTGTATAATCTAAAACACGACTACAAAACCTCAGGTGAGTATTATAAAAAGTTGATAAAATTTCATCCAAATTATGCTGAAGGATACTATGGTTTAGGGAGAAGTTTTGCGTTCTTAGAAGATTACGAAAATGCACTAACTAATATTATTAAAGCACATAAAATTTACGTAAAAGAGGGTTCACAGTACACAAAAGATTCACAACAAATGATACAAATTATTTTTAATGAAATGAAGAAAGGGGAGAAAGAGAAAGATTTTTATAGGATTGCTAAAGAAAATGACGTGAACATTAACCATTTTTAATCAATCTTACAGGTGATTCTTATCATGCGCTTAATGTGTCGACTGGCAGACTGCGTTTCGGAAGCTACCGACTGCGCTTGACGCACAGACCTAAATGCAGGACGACGGTTTGGTGGAGATTAAGGATAACAACATCAAAATCATGGAGAAGGCGCCCGCGAAAGATAACAACAGAGCCCGAGCAATTATAATACAATAATTTCTTATTTCACCATCAACTTTTCCGTAAACACCTTCACATTATCCGCGTAAATATTTACAAAGTAGATTCCCGGAACCAAACGCGAAATATCAACACTGCCGCCCTCGTTAAGTTTCGTTCTATGCACCATTCGGCCTTCAGCATTCGTAAAATCTGCTGTCCGATCTGTCCCGGTTACACCTTGTACGGATATTATTCCTGAGGCCGGATTCGGATATATTTTAACTCCACCAGCCACGTTTTCCTGAGTGCCGAGGGTGGTAGTCGTAACTTTATAAATTTTTCCGTTATTGATGGACGCCACATAAAGTTCTTTCTGAGCATCCTGACCGAAGGTAGAAAAGTTGTTTCCGCTGAAAGCCGTTGTCCATGTGATTGTATTGTCCGGACTCATCATTCCAATCTGAGCCGAGCAATAGTCTGCAAAGAAATACTTTCCGCTAAATGCCGGATAGAGAGAGCCGCGGTAAACATAGCCGCCTGTAATCGAGCATTTACCCCCGGAGTGGTTATAAACCGCAACCGGATACGTCATAGTATTTGGGGCCGTACAACCCGTTGAGTTATAAACAGTGTTACCCTCGTAACACCGCCATCCGTAGTTCAGTCCGCCCTGTGATGCAGGCATTCTGTTAATTTCTTCAATCTGGTTCTGTCCTACATCCGCAATCAGAATATTTCCGGCAGTATGATCGAACGAGAATTTCCAGGCATTTCGCAGGCCGTAAGCCCAAACTTCATCGGCGCCGTCTGTGCCGACGAAAGGATTACCGGGCGGAATATTATATGGCGCAGCACCATTGATGTCAATTCTTAAAAGTTTGGCCAGTAAAGCATTTTTGTTCTGTCCGTTATTGTTGGGGTCTCCACCGCTGCCGCCATCACCTGTAGAAATATAGAGATATCCGTCTGCGCCGAAGTGCATGCTGCCACCGTTATGATTGGAGAAAGGCTTGGGAATATTCAGTATAATATTTTCCGATGCCGGATTTGCAGTATCAGCATTTCCTGAGCTTACACTGTAACGGGCTACCGTTATATTACCGGACAAGTCGTTGTAGTACACGAAAAAATAACCGTTTGCCGCATATTGAGGGTGAAAGGCCAGCCCCAGAAGTCCTCTTTCGCCACCATAAGTGATCTTGGTGCTGATATCCAGAAAATTAACTGGATTCACTGTTCCGGAAGGCTGCACAATTTTAATCTGCCCTGTTTGCTGTACCACAAAAAGACGTGCATCATTTGCGTGCACGATCTCCACCGGCGACGAGAAGCCGGTACTGAATTCCTGTAGCAGCACAGTTTGAGCCTGGATATGCATGGCGCCGACACAAATCACCAACGTGTATAAATGTTTCATAACAAGGTCATTTATAATTATTTATGAAGGTATGTTGATATAAACCTTTCTGTTTTACATCAGGATACTGAAAATTAATATAATGCACATTTTTTTGAAAGTCCTTCAAAAATCCCTAAATTAAGGAAGTTGAAATGTTAAAATAATGTGAAAAGTGCTAATAAAAACATTATATTTGCCGACTAAATTTTAATGTTGTATTATAATGCAAGGAAAAGGATTTATAACGCTTATTGCGGTTATACTAGGCTTAATCTGCATCAACGAGTTGCTGCCCACGTGGTATGCAGGTAAAGTTGAGAAGCAGGCTACAGAAATTTCGGCAGGGGATCCTGTGAAATATCAGAAAGAGCTGGACAGGCTCTCCAAGGATACCCTTAATCTTGGGTTTACAAAACTCCATTATAAAGGAGCCAAGGAAAAAGAAATGAAACTTGGTCTGGACCTTAAAGGCGGTATCAATGTACTGTTGGAAATTAACCAGAGAGATCTCATCAGTAACCTGACCAATTATTCAGAAAACCCTATCCTGATTGAGGCACTGAACCGTACTGATGAAGTCCAGAAGAACTCAACCCGTTCCTACATAGATAACTTTTTTGTGCAGTTTGATGCTGTGAATAAAGAGAAAGGTGCTAACCTTAAACTTGCAGACCCTGAAATCTTCGGCAATCCAAACCTTACTGAGATCCGGTTTAACACCAGCGACGAGGAAGTTAAAAAAATCGTAAGCAACAGAATTGAACTGTCTACCGGTACCGCATATGAGGTAATCCGTACCCGTATTGATAAGATGGGGGTAACGCAGCCAAACGTTCAGCGTGTACCCGGCACAGGTCGTATTTCCGTGGAAATGCCGGGTGTAAAAGATATTGACCGTGTAAAGAAAATGCTTCAGACTTCTGCAAAACTACAGTTCTGGGAAGTACAGCAACTTCCGGAAGTGGCTCCTTATTTTGAGCAGCTTTCACAAATTATCGCGGTTAAAGGTGATTCTATAGGAGTACCGAAGACAACAAACCTGATGAACTTGCTGCAGCTCAATACAATGGCTGCAAACGGTGTGGGTAATATAAAACTGAGTGATACCGCAACAGTAAATAAAATTCTGAACAGCGAGATTGCAAAAAAAGCCAGACCGGCCAATATCAAGCATACCAACTTCTTTTGGGGATATAAACCGGATGCAGGCAACGAAGGTAATTTGGTTCTGTATGCAATTAGAGGAAATGCTTCGCAGAAAGCTCCCGTAGATGGTGCCGTCGAATCTGCAAACATAGGATATGATGACTTGGGCAGAGTAGTGGTAGACATGCAGATGGATTCCAAAGGTGCAAAGGACTGGAAAACCATGACTGAGAAAAACGTTGGAAAGCCGGTTGCTGTTACCCTGGACAATGTGGTATATACCGCTCCTAATGTAAACGAAGCCATCCCAAGCGGAAGAACTCAGATCTCCGGAAACTTTTCTCAGGAAGAGGCCCAGGATTTGGTGAATGTTCTTGGCGCAGGTAAACTTCCTGCAGGTGCTAAAATCGTACAGGCAGAAGTGGTAGGGCCATCATTGGGTGCTGAATCTATTCAGTCCGGTATGTGGTCTTTCATAATCGCCTTTTTGATTATCGTTGTTTACCTGATATTTTATTATGGCGGCGCCGGTGTTTACGCGGTTATTGCAATGCTCATCAACCTGTTCTTCCTTATGGGTATTATGGATTCGGTGGATGCTACGCTTACCCTTCCCGGTATTGCGGGGGTAGTACTTTCCATGGCCATGGCCATTGATGCAAACGTAATTGTATATGAAAGAACCAAGGAAGAACTCTTCCTGGGCAAAAATATCAAGGAAGCCTACAAAGAAGGGTTCAATTTCTCCCTTTCTGCTATTATTGACGGTAACATAACATCACTCCTAACCGCTATCGTACTTTATGTTTTCGGTACGGGACCAATTAAAGGGTTTGCTGTTACATTGGGTATCGGTATCCTGATGTCTATGTTTACCTGTGTACTTCTAACAAGGGTGATGATTTTTAACCGTCTTGAAAAAGGCAAAGGACTGTCAGTTTGGACACCGATGACCAAGAATCTGTTCCGCAATACGTGGATCGATTTTATCGGCAAAAGAAAATTCGCCTATATCTTCTCGGCCATCCTTACAGTAATCTGTCTTGGATCAATCTTTACACAAGGATTTAAATTTGGTGTAGATTTTAACGGCGGGCGGAGTTATGTAGTTCGTTTCGACAAATCCGTTAATCCGGTTGATGCGGATGAGAGTCTGCAAAAGATCTTTGTGGCGAAGGATGGAGACCAGAATGCGGTTGATGTAAAAACATTCGGCAGCGATAACCAGCTGAAGATTACTACGGATTATATGATCAATGAGCAATCCGTAGAAGCTGATATGGCCGTAGAACAGAAACTGTTTGAAGGTCTTAAACCATACCTACCGGCAAATGCCTCAATTCAAAATTTCAAAGGCGGAGATGACGGTGCTGCTTATGGAATCATCAGTTCCGTAAAAGTAGGCCCTACCGTTGCCGATGATATTAAGACGGGTGGTGCACTGGCACTGTTTATTGCACTTATCGGTATCTTCCTTTATATTCTTTTAAGATTTAAAAGATGGCAGTTCTCCACCGGAGCCATTGCTTCTCTGGTGCATGATGCGATCGTTATCCTGGGTGTGTATTCCTTACTCAGAAATATGATGCCGTTCAGCATGGAGATCAATCAGGACTTTATTGCGGCTTTGCTTACAGTTCTGGGTTACTCCATCAATGATACGGTAATCATTTTTGACAGAATACGTGAATATCTGAAGGAAAAGAAATCGTTGACACTGGAGAACCTTTTCAATGACTCGATTTCCAGCACGCTGGGCCGGACGTTTAACACAGCCTTTGCAACCTTCCTTGTAATCCTGGCCATCTTTATTTTTGGTGGTGAGAACCTGAGAGGGTTTATGTTTGCACTTCTGATAGGAGTAGGATTCGGAACATATTCCACATGGTTTATAGCCTCCGCAGTATCTTACGACCTTCTGAAGAAAAAGGGCACTAAAGCCCTTGCCGAGAAGCCTGCCGTAGAGGAGAACAAAGGTTCAACACGCAATTAATAGTTTATCATATAGTGCCGATGTCCCCTTTTTGGGGACATTTTTTTTGTTGATGTATATGCAGCTATATAATTGTCTGCTCATTTTGAAAAAATAGCTGCTTCCACAGTATTCAATAATTCTTACCTTCGCAGCTGTGAAAAAGAATAAAAAATCGGCAGCCATAGGGTTTATATTTATTACTCTTTTGGTTGATATCACTGGCTGGGGGATTGTAATTCCGGTTGTACCATCGCTCATCCAGGAACTCATTCATGACGCTGATCTCAGCGTGGCATCCCAGTACGGCGGTTGGCTTAGCTTTGTCTACGCTTTTATGCAGTTTCTTTTTGCACCTGTTCTCGGTAACCTGAGTGACAAATACGGCAGGCGGCCCGTTATCCTGTTCGCGCTACTGGGCTTTGCGCTAAACTTCTTCATCCAGGCCTGGGCACCAACTATATTCTGGCTGTTCGTGGGCCGGATTCTCTCCGGAGTTACAGGTGCGAGTATCACTACTGCCAGCGCGTATATCGCTGATATTTCTGATGACAGCAACCGGGCTAAAAATTTTGGGATGATAGGCGCTGCCTTTGGTCTGGGCTTCATTCTGGGACCTGTGATTGGCGGACTGCTGGGACAGTTTGGTCCACGTGTTCCGTTTATAGCAGCCGGTATTCTCTGCTTGCTGAACTTCCTGTATGGTATCTTTGTACTTCCTGAAAGTCTCGGTCAGGAGCACCGGCGCAATTTCAGCTGGAAACGTGCCAATCCGGTGGGTACACTTTTCAATATCCGACGCTACCCAGCCATCCTTTATCTGATGATGGCCTGGTTCCTGGTTTATATCGCCGCACATGCCATCCAGACAAACTGGGCCTTCTTTACTATGTACCGCTTCAGTTGGGATGAGAAGATGGTCGGCATTTCGCTCGGAGTTATGGGAGCCATGACTGCGGTTGTGCAGGGCTTTCTCATTCGCCGTATACATCCTAAGTTCGGGACCGAACGCAGTATTTTGTACGGTATTATGCTTTATGCTGCAGGTATGTTGCTTTTCGCATTCGCTTATAAGGAATGGATGATGTTCGCTATCTTAATGCTTTACTGTTTGGGTGGAATTGCCGGCCCGGCACTGCAGTCTGTGATCTCATCCAAAGTACCTGCCAACGAGCAGGGCGACATCCAGGGTGCACTCACATCAGTAGTAAGCATTACGTCCATCATTGGACCACCACTGATGACGAACGTGTTTTATTTCTTTACACATGATCAGGCGCCTTTCCAGTTCCCGGGCGCACCTTTTTTCTTGGGTTTTCTTTTTATGGCTACCAGTGCGGGATTTGTGTACTACGTTTTTCACCGGAAAAAATCTAAAAAGTGAGATGCTGTTTTTTTCCATACAGCCTGCGCCGATTATCATTAAAGGTTTAAGGCTGCATTACCGCAGACACTTGTTATTAGTTTTTGTATTTTTGCGCCATGGAATTAGGTTTCTCTGAAATTATTGTAGTAATACTCGCAATTATCGTTTTGTTTGGTCCGGACAAAATACCATCTATCGCACGTGACCTGGGACTGGGTGTCCGGAAAATGAAAGGTGCAATGGAGGATATAAAAACCGAAATTTTGAAGGAAACCGATAATCCTGTTGCGGAAATTAAACGCGAGATTGAAAAGGTGAAAGAAGCTGCCAAAGAATATGATCCCACCCATGATTTAAGACGCGATTTGGATCTTACGGCCAAGGCAAAGGAAGATCAGCTTTCCGATACTCACCAGGGACCTGTAAGCCGATAATGCCATGCAGGAGTTAATAGCCGCAGATAAAGAGCTTTTTTTGTTCCTGAACGGACTCGGAAGTGTCGGTTTTGACAATTTCTGGCTCATGATTTCTGAAAAGTGGATATGGATTCCGCTTTACCTTGTCTTTCTCATTGTGCTGCTGAGAACCTATGGCTGGCGCGCGCTTCTCTATATGCTTGTCTTCATCGCATTAGGCGTGGCGGTTTCCGACCAGCTGGCAGGAATCTTTAAAGTGGGTATTGCCAGACTGAGACCCTGCCATGATCCCGCGCTTGAAACTTTGATGCGGGAAGTGGAATGTGGCGGCAGTTTTGGTTTCTATTCGGCGCACGCATCCAATACGTTTTTTATTGCTAACTTTATGACGCTCATGCTGAAGAGAAAGTTCGGATGGTTTCCGTACTTCCTTTTCCTTTGGGCCGCCATAGTTTCTTACAGCCGCATTTACCTGGGCGTCCACTTTCCGATGGATGTCTTAATGGGAGGGGGTGTAGGTTATTTATTAGGTGGCCTGTTTGCAACATTAAGCCTTAAAGTAATCAATAAGAAATACACCTGAATGCAATGAGAAAAATTTACACTTTTATGGCAATAGGCACGATGGCTCTTGCTCCAGCCCAATTGCAGGATTCAAAAGCGGCGGATGAATGCTTCCGCAAAGCCGATTACAAATGTGCAGAAACAGCCTATGCTTCACTTGCCGATAAGGAGCGGATTGGCAAGCTGAAAGCTCAGTTCTACAATGGTTTGGGAACCTCACAGCGCCGTCTTGGCAAGACTCAGCAGGCTTTTACTTCCTATCAGAATGCACTGAAGGCCGATCCTAACAGTCTGGATACTTATGTTAATTTAAGTTCAATGCATGCCCAGTGGGGTAATAAACAAAATGCGCTGGATTTTGCCGCCAAAGGTCTGCTTCTGGACCCTGCAAATGCTGATCTTTTCCTTACCCGCGCCAAAGTGTATGAAGAACTTAAAAAAAATGATCTGGCTGAAAAAGATTATAAGCATCTCATTTCCATTGCTCCGGATAATCTCATAGCACGTACCAATTACGCTACTTTTAAAATGAACAGCGGTAAACTGGATGATGCGCTTAAGGACTACAATACACTGATCACTGAAAAACCTGAAAGTCTGCTTTACAACAACCGTGCATCGGTTTACCTGGCACAGAAGAAGTATAAGGAAGCTACTGCAGATGTGGAAAAAGCAATTAAACTGGATCCGAAATTCTCACTCTCATATGTTACAAAGGCCCGGATTCAATTTGAGACCAACCGTGCTGCAGATGCCTGTCTGAACCTTGAAAAAGCACTGAAAACCGGTTTTGAGAAGTATCTGATCAACGATCTGCTGAAAAAGTGCGCAATAAAATAACGGCCTGCATTTCAGTCGTTGTGATAGGGTTTACCATGCAGGATCTGATCGGCACGGTAAAGCTGCTCCACGAAGAATAGCCGGATCATCTGATGTGTGAATGTCATCCTGGAAAGTGAAAGTTTTTCATTGGCTTGCTGGTGAAGTTCAGGTGCAAAGCCATAGGCACCGCCAATCAGGAAATTTATTTTTTTCACGGATGAATTCATCCACACATCCATCTTAGCTGCAAATTCACGGCTGCTGTACTGTTTCCCGTTTTCATCAAGCAGCACAGTGATGTCCGAAGGTTCAATATGGTTTGAAAAAAGTTTGGCTTCTTCTTTTTTCAGCAGATCCGGTGACAGATTTCCGGCGTTTCTTACATCCGGAATTTCAATGAGTTCAAAGTTCCAGTGGCGGGGCAGGCGTATACGGTAATATTCCAGAAGACCCCTAATTTCGGCACTTGCAGTCTTGCCGATACACAGTAAATTGATTCGCATTGCTTATATTTGTTCTGCAAATATAGTTGAATGACGTTTAGAACCCCACGCTTCATAAGAAAAATTCATCAGTTCCTGGACGGCATCCATATACCTTTTCTGGGGGTATCGCTGTGGAAAATGTTTGAAATCTATATTCAGGGGGTTTTCAAAAATAAGATAGGCCGGACGGCAGGCGCCATCTCCTGGAACTTCGTTTTCTCACTTTTTCCCTTTATCCTCTTCCTGCTTTCCATAATGCCGTATCTGCCGTATTATGACAGGCTGCAGTTTTATATTTTTGACGTGCTCATGCACCAGATATTCCCTGGCAGAATAGAGGAGGACGTAATAAGCTATATTAAAAATACAATCATTCCCAATACAACCTCAATCAGTAAAATTACCATTGTACTGGCTTTGTTTTTTGCCACCAATGGCACTTTTGCATTAATTGACGGTTTTAATGAATATACGGATGTAAAGCATCACGATGTTAAAGAGTTCATCACCGCATTTTTCATTACCATAGCCTTCATCAGCGTTATTTTCCTGGCACTCTTTGGAGTATACTATGCTGAACTTGTGTTGAAATGGTTTAAACCGTCCTACGATATTTCCTGGTTTGTGGAAAACCTTTCCAGGATCATCGGTTTTATCTCCTTTCCGCTTTTCTATTTCTTCCTGCTGGCCCTTTTTTATTGGGTAGGGACCGTTAAGATTACAAGATTTAAGCAGGCTGTACCCGGTGCTCTGCTTACAACGGTGCTTTTTGTTCTTACGACGTATCTGTTTGCTATCTACGCACGTAATTTCGCTACATATAACGTGCTTTACGGCTCCATTGGGACAATGATCCTGCTGATGGTTTGGGTGAATGTTAATGTATATTTGCTGCTGTTCGGCAATGAACTGAACCTTGCAATCCGCCGGGTGAGGCTGGACAAACTTATCGCAGATGAACTGCAGAAGGAAATTCCAAAACAGGTACTTAATGCCGACTCAGAGCAGGTGAATGACGAACATCAGATTATCCTTCCCAACAATTCTGCCGAAAATTCCTCAAAACCTTAATTTGGCAATTGTTTCTGCCCGGATTTTCTCAGGATAAGATAGCCTGTAAGTCCTGATAAAAATGATGCAACCAGTATCGCAAATTTTGCTTCATCCTGAATATCCACATCTCCTTTGTATGAAAGAAGTGCGATGAAAATGGACATCGTAAATCCAATTCCGGCCAGGAATCCTGTGCCAACCATTTGTGTCCAGTTGCTATCGGCAGGGAGCGAACTCAGCTTCGTTCGGATGGCAATACCTGAAAAAAGTGTTATTCCGATTACCTTTCCCGCTACAAGTCCTAAAATTATTCCGTATCCCAGTGTTGAGAAAAGACCGTCAACCATTCCGCTTTTGAACAGTATATTGGTATTGGCCAGAGCAAATATGGGCATTATGAAAAAGTTTACCGGTGTGTGCAGGCTGTGCTCCAGCTTTTCCAGTGGCGATATTTCAGTATCCGAAGCATTGGTAGGAATAGTAAAGGCAAGGATAACGCCCGCAATTGTAGCATGAATGCCTGAGTGATGCATAAAATGCCATAAAAATAAGCCCGGAATGATATAGTAAATATGGCGTGTAACCTGCAACCGGTTCAGCGCAATTAAAAGGAGTATGATGAGTGCCGTATAAATTAAGTACATCCAGTGAATCTGTTCAGTATAAAAGATGGCTATTACCAGGATTGCACCCAAATCATCTACAATGGCAAGTGCTGCCAGGAAAATCTTGATGGAAGCCGGCACCCTGCTGCCAAGCATTGCCACAATCGCCAGCGAGAACGCAATATCTGTGGCCATGGGTATACCCCAACCGTTGGCATACTCAGTACCGGCGTTAAATAAAGCAAATATGCCTGCAGGAACTACCATTCCGCCAATGGCAGCGAAAATGGGCAGCGACGCATTTTTAAAACTTGAAAGCTCTCCTTCTATGATCTCTCTTTTTATTTCCAAACCCACAAGGAGAAAAAATATGGCCATTAAACCGTCATTTATCCATACTGCTGTACTGTAGGGGCCCAACTGCAGTTGAAGCAGGTTAGCAAAAGATTCACCGGCAGAGGAATTCGCCAAAAGGAGTGAGATTACAACACAGCCAAGAAGTAAAATGCCGGAAGACTGGCTGCTTTGAAAAAAATTATGAAAATAGGAGGTTAACTTCATACTGATTTATAGTTATATCCGCTTCACCTTGGAGATGCCGCTGATGTTCTTTAGCTGTTTAAATGTCTCTTCCAGCTGGTTTCTGTTCTTAACTTCAAGATTGATGCTTCCTGTGAAAATACCGTCGTTAGACGCAATTGTCATGCTTTTCATATCAATACTCATTGCGTTACTGATGACCTGAGTGATGTCGTTAATCATTCCCATTCTGTCCAGACCTTCAATTTCAATCTTGATCCGGTTCATGAAGCTTTCTGCATTCACCCATTTTGCTTCCATTACTCGGTAATCGTACTGAGCGCGCAGATTGATTGCGTTTGGGCAGTTATCGCTGTGCACCTTAATTCCTTCTGAAATGGTTATGAACCCAAAGATCTTATCGCCGGGAATGACATTGCAGCACTTGGCGAAAGTATAATTAAGCTTTTCCTCATCCTTGCCGAAAACAATCATATCAAGATTGGTTTGCGCGGGCTCCTCGAAAGCAAGGTTTTTTGTTGGAGATTTCCGGAAACGGTTCAGAAGGTTATTGAAGACGTTCTTGCTTTCAATGTATTTTCTGAGATCACCGGTATCCAGCGTACCGTCCTGGAAAAAGAGAAAAAGTTCCTGTGAGGTTTTCAGGTTAAAGTATTTCTGCATCCTGTTCACCTCATCATCGTTAAAGTTGATCTTGGCATGCCTCAGTTTCCTTTGCAGGATTTCCTTGCCTTCAGCAACGAGATGATTTTTTGTGGAATTAAGATAGCTCTTTATTTTGGATTTGGCTTTAGATGTAACCACGAAGTCCAGCCAGTCCGCTTTGGGCTTCTGGTTTTGGGAAGACAGGATGTCCACCTGGTCTCCATTCTGAAGTACATGTGAAATAGGAACCAGTTTACCGTTCACTTTGGCGCCCAGACAGCGTGTACCCAGGTCTGAGTGTACCGAAAAGGCAAAATCGAGAGCGGTTGATCCTACAGGAAGGATTTTGATTTCACCCTGTGGCGTAAATACAAATACCTCTTTGGAATACAGGTTCAGTTTAATATTGTCCAGCAGCTCTGTTGTTGTAAGGTGCTGTTGCGTTTCCAGAACCTCGCGGATGCTGGTTACCCACTTCTCAAAATTTTTCTCATCCGAATTTGGCCGGTAGCCTTCCTTATATTTGTAATGAGCGGCCACTCCTTTTTCGGCAATATCATCCATACGTTCAGAACGGATCTGTACTTCAATCCACTTCTTATCTGGCCCCAGAACCGTGAGATGCAGACTTTCATACCCGGTAGACCGTGGTTGGGTAATCCAGTCGCGCATCCGCTGCGGATTACTGTGATATAAATCCGTTACAATGGAGTATATTTTCCAGGCCAGGAATTTTTCGTTCTTTGCGTCGGATTTGTAGATGATGCGAATCGCATAGTTGTCGTACACTTCCTCAAAAAGCACACCCTGTTTTACCATTTTCCGGTAAATTGAAGAAATGGCTTTTGCTCTACCCTTGATGGTGAAACTGAGGTTTTCTTCCTTCAACCTTTCAGAAACCTCCTTTGTAAACTCATCTACGTATTTATGCCGCTGTTCATTGGCAAGTTCCAATTTTTCATCTATCTCTGCGTAAACCTCGGGGTTGTTGTATTTTAATGAAAGATCTTCAAGCTCTGATTTAATATTGTAAAGACCCAGTCGGTGAGCAAGGGGTGCGTAGATGTAAACTGTTTCCGAGGCGATTTTCTTCTGTTTGTCGGGGCGCATACTTTCCAGGGTACGCATATTATGAAGGCGGTCTGCAATTTTTATAAGAATTACCCGGAAATCTTCGGAGAGGGTAAGCAGGAGTTTGCGGTAATTTTCGGACTGGATGGAGATGTTCTGGTGATTCATGATCGAAATCTTCGTCAGCCCGTTCACGATCTTGGCTATCTTTTCGCCAAAGAGTTTTTCCAGATCCTCATGGGTGTATTCCGAATCTTCAATCACATCGTGGAGCAGCGCGCAGGCAATGGATGTGGCTCCAAGACCTATTTCATTGGCAACAATCTTGGCCACTTCTATCGGATGATAAATATAAGGCTCGCCGGATTTGCGCCGCTGGTCTTTGTGTGCATCCAGAGCTATGTCAAAAGCTCTGCGAATCAGCTTATTCTGTTCCTCATCCAGTGTTCGGTACGTGTTCGAAATAAGGTCCTTATATCTGGCCAGAATTTCCTGTTTTTCCTGTTCTAAATCATATACCATCGTTACCCTGCTTTAAGTGACGAAAGTACAAAATTCTTACCTAACGAGGGATACTGAAGTATTCGTATGCAAAAAAAAACCTGCGTGTTGGCGCAGGCTTGAATTGATTATCATTCGTTGGGGAAAGACTGGATTTCTGCATTCATCCCTTCATGAAAATGTTTATGAGTGGCAATTGCCTTAGGTGTGAAAATCTGCTGGCGCGAATGTATTGAAATAATGCGCCTCAGTTCTTCGGCATTATCAATTTTTGTGCTTAGCTGATCTATGTGTGTTACACCGTAAAATTTGAAAATATTGTTCGCCATCTGGAGCTCGTATTCATCATTAAGTTTTACGCAGAGCATAAGAGGGTCGTCTTCGGAATCCTGTACAACGAGCGCACTGGGTTTGAAACCGGCTATTTCAAAACTGTTCCGGGCTTTTAGCAGCACTTCCGGCTTTTGGAAAAATCCAATATAGTTCATAGAAGTCATATCATAGCATTTATTTGGTTCCTACAAAGTTTACATAATCTTTAACAGATAGACAAGACAATTAACATATATTTGAGGATGCGCTATATTATATCTGCAACCACGGCTACCTCATAGTCCTATTTTTCTTTATGAATTAATTGGCGAATGGTTGAAGCCTTCGCTGGTATATAATTTGATGCAGTGGTTTGCTCAAAAGTATTAAACCGATTCTATTAAATTAATACTTGGGGTAATTTGCATAATTGATATATTATCACTATCTTACCCTCATAAATCAAAAACAAATATTATATGTCACAAACCACTTTAAGAAAATTCCTGATGGAAAACATTTCAACTACCGAGAATGTAAACCTTCTTTGCTATGATGAGCTAAAAAAGAAGTTCAGGGTAAGCGAACAGGTAATTAAGGATGAGATCAGAATTATACAGGAAGCTGAGATTGCCCGGTGCAGGCGTATGTTTAAGACTGAGTTTTACCTGTACAAATGTGCCCGCATGGGCAACACTTTCAATGATTCCGGCAATTCACGTAGAATTACCAATTCTTAATGTTTCCTATGCTTTTCGTACATGGCGGAAAGCCCTTCTCCAGGCAAAATCATTTTTGTAAAGGCTGTGCGGCAATATTTTGCTCACAGCTTTTTTTGTGAATTCTCATTATTCCCGGCCTTAGGTAATCCTTGGAAGCGCATTCCAAATTCCATATCTTTACCGCAAAATATACCGATGAATACAGACTGGACCACCGTTAAGGAATACGAAGACATTACTTATAAAAAAAGAGGGGGCGTGGCAAGGATAGCTATTAACAGAGCTGAAGTGAGAAACGCATTCCGCCCTAAAACAACTTCTGAATTATATGATGCCTTTTATCATGTTTCTGAAGATGCGTCAGTAGGTGTTGTCCTGCTCACCGGTGAGGGACCCAGTGCAAAAGATGGTGGTCATGCATTCTGCAGTGGCGGTGACCAGAGAGCACGTGGCGAAAAAGGTTATGTGGGCGATGACGGACGTCACCGTCTTAATATCCTGGAGGTGCAGCGGCTGATCCGCTTTATGCCTAAAGTTGTCATCGCTGTTGTAAACGGCTGGGCAGTGGGCGGCGGTCATTCGCTTCATGTGGTTTGTGACCTCACCCTGGCCAGTGAAGAACACGCCATCTTTAAACAAACCGACGCCGACGTAACCAGTTTCGACGGTGGATACGGCTCGGCTTACCTGGCTAAAATGGTGGGTCAGAAAAAGGCACGCGAAATATTCTTCTTGGGCAGAAATTATTCTGCACGTGAAGCTGAGGCGATGGGAATGGTAAATGCGGTGATTCCGCATGCTGAACTGGAAGATACTGCTTATGAGTGGGCTCAGGAAATTCTTGGAAAATCACCAATGTCTATCCGAATGCTCAAGTTTGCAATGAACCTGACTGATGACGGCATGGTGGGTCAGCAGGTATTTGCCGGAGAAGCTACAAGACTAGCCTATATGACTGAAGAAGCAAAGGAAGGCCGAAACGCGTTCCTTGAAAAAAGAAAACCTGATTTTGGAGAAAACCAGTGGATTTCATAATTCTCAAATCCCTGTGAATGTCCCATTTTTTTAATGATAAAGTGTTGGATCACGACCTGCCAAGGTTTGAGGAGGTGGTGCTGACACCGGTTTCCAAAAAGTACCTGCAGGTGATCATTTTGAACACCCTTATTTTTTCCGTGATCTTATTGGGCGCTGCCGGAGTGGGTTACTTTTTTCTGAAAAATTCTTTTCCGGATTTGGCCTGGATTGTTCCTGTGGTAATTACAGCCTTGGTTGTAATCAACTTCATTTATCAGGTTCTGGCATTCCGACAGCGAAAATATGCTTTCCGCGAACGCGACGTCATCTATCAGTTTGGTCTTATTAGCAAAACGATTGTTATTATACCGTTCAACAGAATACAGCATACCGCGCTGGAAGAAGGTTGGCTTTCCCGCTCACTGGGTTTGAAGTCCGTCACAGTATTCACAGCTGGTGCCGGCGGATCTGACCTTTCAATTAACGGACTTCCCGGGGATATCGCTGAAAACTTTAACCAGCTGATTTTAGCAAAAATTGACAGTGAAAATTCTACTGTTGATTCATTGGCAACGCCGGAATCAGCTGCCGATGTAGAGGGAGAAAAGGGAAGCGGTGCAATTATCGAAAGTAGTAAGGAAGATGGATAAAGCGTTTAGCACACCCAGGCGTCAGTCCAAAATTGGAATTCTTTTGCTAACGCTTATTAATTTCGGCAAGTACCTCAAGGCGGCCTGGCCTTTATATGTGCTTTTTTTTATCCGTGATAAAAATCCCGGCAGTATTGTTTTTTATATTATTGGTACAGTGGGCGTACTGGCCGTCATGTTCCTGGTCTCCTACCTTCAGTACCGCAACTTTTCCTACAGTATCAGTGAGCAAACTGGAGAGTTAATCATTAACAGTGGCATCATTAACAGGAAAAAGGTCAGTATCGAAAAAAATAAGATTCAGGAAGTGAATATCAACCAACCTTTGATTCACCGATTACTGAATATTTACAAACTTGAAATTGACAGTCCCGGCAGTGACAGGAAGGAAGTTACAGTAAATGCCATTTCACTTAAGAATGCGCGTGACCTGAAGCATTATCTGATGGGGTATCAAACGTTGGCCACCGATGTTTTGGCAACCGCCTCAACATCTGCACCAGGAGTTGATTCACCCGAACTTATAAAGATCTCCGTAGCTTCTTTGATAAAATATGGCCTCACGGCAAATTATCTCAAGAGTTTTCTGGGACTCATCGGTATTATGATCTATGTGGGTCAGGGTGCCCTGGAGTTCTTCAGGGAACAGTCATTGGAAGAATTTATTACCGGCAGCGCATCTCAACATATTAATACCGCTCTGCTTCATCAGGTGCCCGTTGTTGCTCTGTTTTTTCTGGTTTTTATACTTTTCATTCTAGGAATTGCCGTGAATTTGGTGACCAATCTGGTAATCTACTACGGCATGAAAATTACAAAAGGCGGTGAAAGACTTTCACTGGAATACGGCCTGCTGAACACCAAAAATGCCATCATCAGCAAAAGTAAAGTGCAGATGGTGACCGAAATACAGAATTTTTTGCAGAAGAAGGTGAACGTCCTCCAGCTTCGCGTGAGCCAGATTTCGGGTGAAGCGAATACTAAGGACAGCTACACCACGATCCCGGGTTGCAGCCAGAAAGAAAAAGAAGATTTACTGCATTGCATGTGGAGTAGCATTCCTGTTTTCAAAAAAATGTTACGGCCCGACGTCCGCAAACTTTTTATCGGACATTTGCTTTATATAGCTTTACCCGTAATTATTTTTGTCATATTTTTGGATACATCCTATTTTCCGCTTGTGGCTGCCTACCTTCTGGCCGCAGAAACAGGTATTATAATGGCATTCCGAAACAGCCGGCTTTATTATAATGAAGACTTTATCATGGTGCAGTCCGGTATTTGGGACCTTAAACGGAAGACCATAGAAACGGAGAAAATCCAGGCAATTAAACTCCAGCAGTATTTCTGGCAAAACAAAAGCGATCTTGGGTCCGCAACTTTCTTTACGGCGGGGGGAAAGATTACGTTCCGAAGCTCGAACTACAGCAAGCTCCGGAAACTTGTGAATTATAGCCTGTATAAAGTAGAAAGCACTTCGAAAAGCTGGATGTGACACCTGCAGTATATTGTCAATTACTACAAATGAATAAGATTTTATGATAGATTGGATAAAAGCCGCAAGGCTCCGTACGCTGCCACTTTCAATGAGTGGGATCATCGTGGGCTCATTCATCGCCAGATGGCGGATTATGGAAGAAGGCGGCACCTGGGACTGGCGAATTTTTGCTTTGGCGATGCTCGTAACTCTGTTATACCAAATCCTTTCCAATTTTGCCAATGATTATGGCGACGGAATTAAAGGAACTGACGAATTTCGGTCCCATGAGGCGGAACAGCGGGCAGTGGGCTCCGGCCGTATAACCGCGCATCAAATGAGGAATGCGGTGATCCTTTTCGCGGCACTCTCACTGGTGGCTACAGTGGCGTTGCTTTATCTGGCCTTTTTCCGCGAAAACCTGATGAATGAATTCTATATTTTCGTTGGTCTTGGGATTGCCTGCATCCTTGCTGCCGTGGGATATACAGTTGGAAAGAAACCCTATGGCTATATGGGACTGGGTGATCTGTTTGTGTTCTTCTTCTTCGGTATCGTCGCTGTTTGCGGAAGTTATTTCCTTTTCACAAAGACCTTCCACTGGGACATGCTATTACCTGCAACCGCCATTGGAATGCTGAGCGCTGCCGTGCTTAACCTCAACAATATGCGTGATATGGAGAGTGATGCTCTAAGCGGTAAGAAAACTCTGGCGCTCAAAATGGGTTACAGATATGCGATGGTGTATGAAATTGTCCTGCTTCAGTTGCCGTTGTTGCTTGTACTGGTATTTATGATGATGAATGAGCTGCAGAACAGCGGTAATTACTATGCCTATATTTTCTTTATTTTAATGTTTCCCATGATGGCACTAAGAAGAAGAATCATGCAGGTAAAAGATCCAAAGGAGCTGGATCCGTTTCTGAAGCAGATCGGCATACTTACATTGGTTATGAGTATTCTGATCGCATTCGGACTGAATTACTTTTAGACAAAAAATAAAAGGCAATTGCAGGAGGCGGCGATATCGTTAAAGGCTGTTCCACAGGAACTGTATCTTTGCAGTTACGGAAATGGGCGTTCCGTAGGAACGCGACCTGTACAGCCATTAGCAAAACATAATGCGCAGTGTTCCTTAGGAACGCTACCTTACTGTTAAATGTCAAGATTAGATTAACCAACCAACAAAACATATAGAAATGAAAATTCAATACCTTGGACAGAACTGTTTTCTGTTCACCCATAACGGCAAAAACATCCTCAGTGATCCTTTCTATAACTTCGGTAAAGCTGAATCCGGTTTTGACCTCGAAGCTCAGACCATCGATTATGTTCTTATCACGCATGCCCATGGAGATCATACCGCCGATGTGAAGGAAGTTTTGTACCACCACCCGGCAGCACAGGTGATCGCTCAACCGGAAATCTGCGCTTATTTTGAACATCCGCAATCTATAGATATGAACTTTGGCGGTACCACTAAAATAGATGACTTGGAAATCTCAATGGTTCCTGCCAGTCACACCAGCTCATTTCCGGACGGAAGATACGGTGGCGAAGCCGCAGGCTATATGCTGAAAACACCAGATACCACAATTTATTTTGCCGGTGACACTGGCATTTCTGCCGAGATGGAAATCCTGCCTAAATTCTTTGGAAAAATTGATGTAGCCATCCTTCCCATTGGCGGACACTACACTATGTGTGCGGAAAAAGCAGCATTTGCAGCCTCAGAATTAATTAAAACTCCTAAAGTAATCGGATGTCATTTTGATACTTTTGAACCCATCAAGATAAACCATGATTTGGCTAAGTCAAAATTCAGTGAAAAAGGAGTGGAGTTGGTATTGCCGAAACTTGGCGAAATCCTTGAAATCAGGAAATAAAAAAATGGCAAGCGATCTACATCACACCGCTACAACCGTTTACCTTTGCTGCGTTCCCACCCTGGAGGATTCACAGGAGCTGGTTGTGTAGGACTTGCCGCTGCAAATATACAAATATTTATAAAACTTCAAACTTTAATTTCATTTATGTCCAAAAATCCTGTTACCCTGGGTATCATTCTCTTCGTTATCACGATGCTGCTTTTCTTCACCGTCTACCTTATAAGCGGTGTGGATTATTTTAACAACAGTCTTATTGTCAATGCCTTCGTACTGCCTTTGCTGTACTGCATATTCGCGTATCTATCGGTAAACAGTTACTGGAAATCAAAAGGTACAATTTCTTTCAAAGAGGCCTTCAGCAAAGCCTTTACGCCTATGTTCGTGGGAGGTTTTCTGTCTGTAGTATCTATGTTTGTGTTCCTGAACTTTGTAGATACCGATGCCAAAGATCTTTTGAATTATCAGTATGTGGAACGCCAGAAGGCAGAACTGAACAAAGAGTACGAATCTGCAAAACAGGTCCTGGCAAAAAAGGAAGATATTGAAGAACTGGAGATCAAATACCGCCAGCGCATCCAAAGTTTTGAACCCGAGCGTGTAAAGGACAAGGACATGCTTACCTTCAGGCTATTTTCCTCCTACTTTGCGGCAATCCTTATTTTTTACTTAATTTTATCCCTGTTTTTCGGAGCATTTTTCCGCGGCAGAACCACAAAATAATTTATTCCATTTTATTCAAATCAATGAATTTATCCATCATCATCCCTTTATTAAATGAAGAGGAATCCCTGGAAGAACTTTTTTCCAGAATTGATACAGTATGCAGAGGAGCAAATCTGACCTATGAAGTCTGGTTTGTAGACGATGGCAGTACCGATCTGTCCTGGAGCATCATAGAAAACCTTAAAGTGCAGCACCCGCAGATCAATGCCATACGGTTTTCGCGAAATTACGGTAAATCCCAGGCCTTACATGCCGCCTTCGAAAGGGCTCACGGCGATGTAATTATTACAATGGATGCGGACCTTCAGGATTTCCCGGAAGAGATACCCGAACTGTATCAGATGGTGAAAGAAGAGGATTACGATATCGTTTCAGGCTGGAAAAAGAAAAGATTTGACAATGTAATGACTAAAAACCTGCCCTCTAAACTTTTTAATTCGGCGGCCCGCAAAGTTTCAGGTGTGGAACTTCATGATTTTAACTGCGGACTTAAAGCCTATAAAAAGCAGGTTGTAAAATCAATTGATGTCTATGGCGATATGCACCGCTACATTCCTGTACTGGCAGCCAACGCAGGCTTCCGCCGCATCACCGAGAAAGAAGTTCAGCACCAGGCCAGACCTTACGGAACTTCCAAATTCGGGACGGAACGTTTCGTGCGCGGATTCCTTGATCTGATCACCCTTTGGTTCGTTAGCCGTTTCGGTGGCAGACCTATGCACTTTTTCGGTGCAGTGGGAACCATCATGTTCATTATTGGATTTCTTTCAGCACTGTGGCTTGGCATTTCCAAACTCATCGACGTATCGCGGGGCGTGTACGGACACCTGCTTACAGACAATGCTTTTTTCTTCATCGCACTTACCATGATGATTCTGGGGTCACTGCTTTTTATTGCGGGTTTCCTGGGCGAAATGATTATCCGGACCACCCGGGATAATAAGCATTACCACATTGACCAGGTAATTTAGCGTAACTATACGAATGTGAAGTATGAAAAACGGTTGTTTACTGATTCTGATTTTTAGCCTTTTATCCTGCGGAAAAATTAAACCCGAAGGCGATATTGAAAATCGGGATATTAAGGTGGAGGAATTTACAAAACTTGACCTGAAAGGTAAATTCCGGGTCTTTTACCTGCGGTCAGCGGATAATTTTGTTAATGTGGAGACCTATCCGAACATTTTGGATAATCTGCGGATTAAGGTGAAGGATAAAACCCTGTATATTGAGGAAAAAAGGGAAACCCAGGGAGTTGATTTCTACAATATTAACATCTATTCAAGGTACAGTCCCGCCAGTATTTCAATAGCAGATTCTGCCGAGATGACCCTTTCCAGTGAGATAAAAACAGATAATTTCAAACTAAGCCTGAAAGATAATGCCAAGTTCATTGGCTCGGTCAATACCCGCCGGGCCGAAATTGATCTGATGAATACCAGCCGCGCCAATTTTCAGGGACAAACACGCGACGCTGTGATTAAGATAGCAGATACTGCCAACCTGATCGCACCTTACTGGATGATTACCAACCTGAATATTGACTCCAAAAACGGGAATTACGCGGAAGTAAATGTAAAAGACTCACTAAAAGGAAAGATTGGTAATACGGCTAAATTCCTTTACTATAATGACCCTATCCGCGCATTTAAAATTGACAAAACAGCAAATGTGCAGAATAAGTTACTGGAGTAGGGTAGAATGGAGCAAGGAAGATGGAAGTCGGGAGAAGGAAGAAAATAACCGGTTTAACCTTAAACCATAAGTTTTAAATTTGAAAAATTAATTATTTGGCAAAAGGCCATGGATTACGGAGAAAAAATTCATCATATGGCAGCCGGTTTTCCAAAAGATGAAATTATAATTTGTCCTCCCAGATCCGAAGAGCAGCAGATTCTATTGCTTTAAATATTTCGGAAGGTTCTATTTTACAGTCAGCTGCCGAATTCCGAAAGTTCCTGGGATATGCTATACGTTCGCTGGCGGAAGTGGTGACCTGTCTATATAAAGCAAATAGGAGAACTTATAAATATGAGGGTAATTTTATTAATTTATACAATCAAAGTTTTAATCTGATGAATCAAATTATAGCATTCAGAAACCAATTGAAGTAGGGCTGCAATTTGTGGATAGTAAATAAATCTGGACTTCCCGCTTCCAACTTCCATCTTCCAACCTATAACATCATTCATAACAACAAACACAAATAAACAATGACTACATTAGAAAAAGCTCAGCTTTGGCTTACCGATACATTTGACAATGATACCCAATCCATTATTAAACAGTGGATTGCCGGAAACCCCGAAGAACTTGAGGATTCCTTTTACCGCGAACTCGAATTCGGCACCGGTGGAATGCGTGGCATCATGGGCGTGGGTACAAACAGGCTTAACCGTTACACGCTCGGCCAGGCCACACAGGGACTTGCCAATTATCTTCATACCCAATTTCCCGGCGAGGAAATAAAAGTCGCCATTGCCTACGACGTACGTAACAATTCCAAAGAATTTGGGAAAATGTGCGCTGATGTGCTTACGGCTAACGGTATCAAAGTACTGCTTTTTAAAGAACACCGCCCTACACCTGAGCTTTCTTTCACCGTGCGGGATAAAAAATGTAATGCCGGTATCGTATTAACAGCCTCGCACAATCCACCTGAATATAACGGCTATAAAGTGTACTGGAACGACGGTGCGCAGATTGTTCCGCCACATGATGCGGCCATTATTAAGGAAGTCTACGCAGTGAAATTTGAGGAGATAAAATTTACCGGAAACGACGAACTTATTGATTGGATAGGAGAGGAGCAGGATGACGTCTATATCGACGCCTGCATAGAAAATTCTCTCTACCAAAAAGATAAAACAGGTTACGATAATCTGAATATCGTGTTCACCTCAATACACGGCACAACTTATACTACTGTTCCCCAGGCTTTGAAGAAGGCTGGATTTGCCAAAATTGACCTTGTAAAGGAACAGATGATACCAAGCGGTAATTTTCCCACGGTAGAGTCTCCCAATCCTGAGGAACCGGCCGCGCTGGAAATGGCCATGGACCTGGCACGCATCACCAACGGCGATATTGTGATCGGTACCGATCCGGACGGCGACAGGCTTGGCATCGCGGTACGCAACCTGGACGGTGAAATGCAGCTGCTGAACGGTAATCAGTGTAATACAATTCTGACCTATTACATCCTTGATCAGTGGCAGAAAGCAGGCAGGATTACAGGAAAGGAATTCATCGGTTCCACCATCGTGACTTCCGATATCTTTTTTGATATTGCTGAGAAATTCGGTGTAGACTGCAAAGTAGGCCTTACCGGTTTCAAGTGGATTGGAAAGATGATCCGTGATTTTGAAGGTAAAGAAAAGTTTGTTTGCGGCGGCGAGGAAAGCTTTGGTTTCATGACGGGTGATTTTGTTCGCGACAAGGATTCCTGCGGCTCAATTCTTCTGGCCTGCGAAATTGCTGCCTGGTGCAAAGCCAACGGCAAAACAATGTACCAGTACATGATTGAGATCTATAAAGAGATTGGGATGTACTATGAAGGGCTTATCAACGTAGTGAAAAAAGGCCGTTCCGGAGCCGAAGAGATCGTAAATATGATGCGTGACTTCCGTGAAAACCCGCCAAAGTCTATTGCCGGCTCGCCGGTTGCCGAGATTAAAGATTTTCAGGAGCAGTCCATGGTTAATGTGACTACAGCCAAAAAGTCTGTAATGGACGATATTCCGAAATCAAATGTGCTGATATGGTATACAGAAGATGGGACAAAAGTTTGCGTTCGCCCTTCCGGTACAGAACCAAAGATCAAGTTTTATGTCTCTGTAAAAGATTCTTTAGATTCGGAAGCCGAGTTTAATTCAAAGCTGCAACTATTGGATCAGAAGATTCGTCAAGTCAAAGCAGACCTTAATCTGTAAAGAAATTGAACACCTTATCCACATAGTTAGATCATTGATTATTACAATTCCACAGCTTAATGCTTAAAGCCTAAAGCTTATGGCTCCTTATCCTCATGAAAATTATCGCCGTAATACCCGCCCGCTATGAAGCCAGCCGTTTTCCCGGAAAACTGATGCAGTTGCTGGGCGACAAAACCGTCATTTCTACCACCTACAGAAATGTGATCTCCACCGGTCTTTTTGATGAAGTTTTTGTGGCTACGGATTCAGAAATCATTTTTGACGAGATTGCCCGAATTGGAGGAAAAGCGGTAATGACCGGAACTCATGAAACAGGAAGTGACCGTATTGCTGAAGCTGTACAGAATATAAACTGTGATATTGTGGTAAATGTGCAGGGCGATGAACCCTTCCTGAAACTTGAACCTTTGACCCAGCTTATTAACGTATTCAAATATGATGTTGAACACCGGATTTCACTCGCTTCCCTAAAGATTAAACTTTCGGAAAAGGAGGATGTTGAGAATCCGAATAATGTAAAAGTTATTACCGACCTTAACGGATTTGCAATGTATTTCAGCAGGTCTGTCATTCCGTATTCGCGTGATGAATCTTATGCCACAGAATATTTTAAGCACATCGGCGTTTATGCCTTCAGGAAGTCGGCGCTGCTTAAGTTTGCAAGTTTGCCCATGAGCCCGCTGGAATCTGCCGAGAAAATAGAGTGCATACGTTACCTTGAGCATGGCATGAAGATCAAAATGATCGAAACCGATTTTGTGGGCGTGGGAATAGACGTTCCGGAAGACCTTGAAAAGGCAAAACTAATCCTGGAAGCACAACGGAAAGGTCTGTAAATAATAGTATATATTTGAAAAATATTTGATTGACTGAATGAGAAAGATAATTGCAGTACTGATGATCATGATGTGTGGATTGGTAAATGCACAAACAGCGAAGGAAATCATTGACAAAAACATTGAACTGAGCGGCGGACTGACCAACTGGAAACTCCTGAATACTGTAATGCTGCAGGGCAGGGTGACCCTTGGAATTAATGACGAGTACCCAATTAAAATTTACCAGCAACGCCCTAATCTTAGCAAGACTTCCATCATCATCGGAAAAAAGGAAACAGCAATTGAAGGTTATGACGGTAGAAAAGGCTACGCCATGAATTATGCGAACAACAGGCTGCAGGAATATCCGAATTTTATTGCCGAAAGCTTCGACAACGATTTCATAGACTGGGAAAGTAAAGGTTTTGAGGCAAAATATCTTGGAAAGGAGAAAGTAGGAAATACCTATTGCCACAAAGTGCAGCTTACTAAAAATGTGAATACCAGCTTTTATTACTTCGATACAAAAAATTACCAGTTGCTGAAGGAAGTGAAGAAAGACGAAAGCCTGGTGTACAGCGATTATAAGAAAATTGGCAGCCTGATGATGCCATTCCGCATAGAATCTTCATCTGCGAAAAAGGACAGCGATTATGTAATCCTGATCAATAAAATTGAGATCAACAAAGTTTTCCCGGACAACACTTTCAGGTTCTGATACTGGTGTAAGGTTAGATATCGCTCAGCTTAAACTAACATCATGTTAAATAGAGATTTTTTTTAGAATTTTAATAAAAATAATTGGGCTTTATTTTTTTATTGAAGTAATTTTTATTGTAATACCCTCTCAAATTTCGTTTGTAGGATTTAATTCTGAATTCAGTGGAAAAATTGGCACCATAATCTATATATTTATAACTGTATTACTCTCAGTCGCAATTCTTTACTTCCTGATCAAATTTCCAGATAAAATTATAAACTTGTTTCAACTTGATAAAGGTTTTGACAACAATCAAATATCAATTACCAATTTTAATGCATATAACATTCTTACAATTTCACTTGTTGTAATTGGCGGATTTCTGATAATAGAGAATGTGACGACTTTAATATCTTTATTATACCAGGAATTTAAATATAGTAACAATCCAATGTTTCCAAGAAATGAGAACAGTTCTTTGAATATTATACTTACAGCATTAAATATCATTCTAGGCAGCATATTGATTATTTACAGAAAGAATATATCGGCTCATTTTGAAAAATAATGAGATAGACTGGAACCTTCAGCTGTGGATTATCGTGTTTACCCTAATTTTTTCTTTTGCTATATTTACATGATTTATAACACTTGTCTAATGCGTCGCGTAGTGAAACATCTCACAATTTTTTAACTCTATGAAAAAAATATTCATCTTCCTTCTTGCTGCAGGTGCGTTTTTGCAAAGCTGCACCAATATGAAAAAGGAACAGTCACCGGAAACATCAAATGTTATGAAAAGTATATACGATTACAAAGTGGAAAGCCTGGACGGCGGACAGATTGATCTTGCAGATTACAAGGGTAAGAAAATCCTGATCGTGAACACAGCTTCAGAATGTGGATTCACCTCGCAGTATGCCGATTTGGAAGAACTGTCAAATACCTATAAGGATAAACTTGTGGTGATAGGGTTCCCGGCCAATAATTTCGGCGGACAGGAACCGGGTACAAATGAGGAAATCGGTGCCTTTTGCCAGAAGAATTTTGGGGTAACCTTCCCAATGGCGGCCAAGGTATCTGTAAAAGGGGATGATACCGCACCTTTATTCCAGTTCCTGACCCAAAAAGAACTGAACGGTGTTAAGAATACAACCATCCTTTGGAACTTCACTAAGTTTCTTGTTGATGAAAACGGTAAGCTAATAGATTCGTACATCAGTACCACCAAACCAACCGACGGCGCCATTACAAAGCACCTTAAATAATACACAGAACGGCAATCAGCCGTTCTTTTTTTCTGCAAAACTGAAAATGTTGCCCAGTTTGATCTTGGAATAGCCGTTGGATTTGATCCCGGCTGCATTGATCATGGCTTTAGCCAAGATGGGAGTTGGCAAAGGTTTCTGCTGCTCCAGGATGCCGAACTTATTGGCAAATTTAATAATCTTGCCACCCAGTACTTCACCTGTACGTTCCGAATCCCGGCGGTCCAGCATACCTGGGCTGAAGATCGTAAGTTTATTAAAATGAAGTTTTTTCACTTCATCCTCAAGCTCACCTTTCATTCTTGAATAAAAGATTTTTGATTTTGGACTCGCGCCATAAGCGGACACCAGTATAAAATCGTCTACACCGTTTTCCTTCGCATTTTTGGCAAAATCCAGCTGATAATCAAAATCAACCTTTCGCTGCGCCTCTTTGCTGCCGGCGTCCTTCAGTGTGGTGCCCATACAGGAAAAGGCCACATCACCTTTCACCAGATCTTTCCATTCGTTGGGTTTATCAAAATCGACAATATGTGCACTAAGTTTTGGGTGTTGAGACGTCAGCGGTTTTCTCACAAAAACATCCACCTGAGTGAATCCACTGTCCTGCAGCAGTTGGTTTACCAAATCTTTTCCGGTGGCGCCGGTGGCTCCTATAATGAGTGCTTTCATACGTTTCTGATCTGCAAGTTTAAATTCTAAATGACTGAAATGTACGGAATTTTAATTAATATTGAGGTTGAAGACCACATTATGGAAATAGACGAGATACTGGCGTATTGCAATGGAAAAAAAGGAGTGGAAGAAACTTTCCCATTCGATCAGGAAACCCTGGTGCTCAAAGTAGGCGGCAAAATGTTCCTCCTGATCCCGCTGGAGCAGCAGCCACTGACCATTGCCGTAAAGACTGACCCCGAATGGAGCGCAGACCTTCGTGCGCAGCATCCGCAGATCACTGGCGCCTACCACATGAACAAAACCCACTGGAACTCGGTGGTGTGCGAAGGCCTGAAAAAGGATTTGATCCTAATACTGATCGATCACTCGTATGAACTTATCTTTAAATCATTGACAAGGAAAAAGCAGTTAGAGTTATACGATATGTAGTGAATGTGCAGATAATATATAATTTAATATAATAATGCTTGCGGGACTTAATTTTTTTTTTTTTTTCTTTGATGTATTCTTAATAATGGCGAAAATATTAGAATAAACAGTTTAAGTTAAATTTAAAAAATTAAAAACGTTATGAAAAAAATTATCTATCTAACTGCCTTCTTCGCCACTTATGGACTGACAAATGCAACACCAACGTCATCCGGTATAAATAGACCTTTGCCCGCGATTCTCGATATTTCGACTTGCTATCACCAAACGGTCACAGTTTATACTGATCACTGCGGTAAAAACGTTGGCACGACCTTTTCGCCATTGGTAGCTTTTCCGTGCGGTGATGGGCAGCCTGAAAATTCCGTTTCTCAAACCGAAAATCACATACAACTACCTCCTCCGCAAGGCCCACTCAAGCCCTGTACGAGTCTTGAAGCATAAAGATTGTGTATAATATGAAAAAATACATCATATTGCTAATCCTCCTGGGTCTTGCTGAATTAACTGAGGCCCAGGGGATTTTAATTGAATATTCATATATTACTTTCGGAAACAATAAGGGAGCTAAAGCTTTCACTTTTTCCAATGAGCACGAGAATACCTTCATGATTGGCGACGGTAAAAAAGGTGAGTATGGATATAAGGACGTGCTGGCAAACCCTGATTTACTAAATCCCTATTACCTATATAGCTACGATAAAACCAATGATACCTTTTATCAGGCTTTACCTTACTTTTTTACCACCGTTCCGGAGTTTGAAAGTAAATTTGCCGCAGATAAGGTTGGTGCTTTAAACTGGGTAATATCAGGTGATAAAAAAACCATTCTGGGTTATGAATGTACCAAAGCAACTGCGGAATTTCGGGGCCGCAAGTGGGAGGTGTGGTTTACAACGGCACTGAATGCTGAGGCATTTCCGTGGAAATTGCATGGTCTTCCGGGCGTAATCCTGGAAGCGCGGGACTCAGAGAAATTATTTTTATTTATTGCCGATAGAATCTCTGTGAATTCCGAATATGATAATGTGCCGGGAGTTAAAAAGTTTTTCTCAAAAAACAGGACCGATGCCGTAGACTATAAAACAGTAATCGAACATCAGAACAGAGGATTAATGGAGCTGCAGTCACAGCAGCTGTCCAAATATCCCTCCGGAACGCAGTTTCAGGGGATACCACACTTTCGAAGCGGTGAGTTTGAAAGGCAACATGAATGGAACGACACTAAAAAGAAATGATATTTTTAATGTACGTAGAGTTTTCTGTCCTTCAACGATGTTGTAGATCCACTGTATATGCACACATCTAACCTTCCTGAAGGTGCGTAGCAGAATTCATGTATCCGCTTTGTGGAGATGGAAATTCCCTTTCAATAGCAAGCGATATTAAATAATATTAATGAAGCATTTATGTGTACTTTTCACCATACTGTTTATAAAAATTTCTGCACAGTCAGAGATTAAAGGAATTGCGGTAGCCGAAAATGGTCAGCCAATTGTTCGGGCCAACGTTATTCTTTTTAATGCGGCAAATGAAATTGAAACTTTCGGTTTTAGCGATAAAACCGGAAGTTTTTCTGTTTCTACACAAAAAACAGGAAACTTTACGCTGCAGCTTACGGCCTTCAACCATCAACCCAAAAAAGTAGAATTACTTCTGAACTCCGGGACTAAAATCGTCGATCTTCAGAGCGTCGAAATCTCCAAAATTCCGGAACACGAAATTAAGGAAGTGGTCATTACCAGGCAAAATCCGGTCCGCATGAAAAAGGACACGGTAGAGTATACCGCGGAAAAATTGGCCTCCGGCACAGAAATGAACGTGGAGGAACTGCTTAAAAAACTGCCTGGAATCACCGTAGAAAGTGACGGCAAAATAAAATTTAACAATAAGGAAGTGGAGCGCGTGATGATTGAGGACGATGATCTTTTCGAACGCGGCTACCAATCCCTTACCCAGAATATGCCGTCGCAGTCACTGGACAAAGTGCAGGTGCTCACCAACTACTCCCGCAACAAACTCCTGAAAGACGTACAGAATGATGAACGCGTGGCCATAAACCTGACACTGAAGGAAGATGCCAAGGGAAAATGGTTTGGAAATGCGCTGCTGGCTTCCACCAGCTATATGGAAAACATGCACCAGGTTAAAGTGAACGTCATGAATTTTTCAAAAAGAAGGAAACTCTATTTTCTCTACAACCGGAACAACCTGGGACTGAACGAAATGGGTGGCGTAGCCTACCTTATGAATCCGGCACAGGAAACCGATGCAGAAAATATTGGCAGTAACCTTAGCATCAATTCTGTCATTCAGCTTCATCAGAAAAACAGTCAGTTCAGTGATAACCGCACGAACTTCAATGATGACCAGCTGGCATCACTAAACTATATCTACAATTTCCGTAATGACTGGAAACTGAAATTCGTAACTGTTTACAACGACATTGAGAACCGGAATTACACGGATAATACTTACCGTTTTATGTACGACGGACTTCAGTTTACCAATATTGAGAGTAAAACATGGAAGCAGAACATCCGCAATTTGGTAGGGAAGCTCGAACTGAGCAGGGAATTCAGCAAAAATGCCAATCTGCAGTTTTATAGCAAGACCTCCTCGGTACACGAACGAAACAGTAACGATTTTATCTTTAACGGTGCACTGAATCAGCAGTCTGGTAACAACCGTCTCACAAGTACAGAAAGCAAAATATCCTACACCAAAAAACTGGATTCGTCCAAAGCTTTAGTGGCGGTCGCCAGACATTATTATTATGACCGACCCTATAATTTCACCGATGAAAATGAAGTGTTTACCTATATCACAGGAAATCCTGAGGCCAGGCGGATCCGTCACCAGCTTTATTCACAGCTGAATTTTGCGGGAGCAAAAATATCATATCTGAACAGATACAGTGACAGTAAATACCTTGAACTTCAAGTGGGCGATGAATACAGATCCGAGAAACTGAATTCGGAGATCCGTTTGTTCAGTAATGATTTTGAAGAAATTAACTTTAACAGTGCAGAATTTATAAACAGGCTGTACCTAAAGCAGAACCGCATTTTTGCGAAAGGAAAATTTAGTCACAACTACAAAAACTGGAAATATACTGTGGATCTGCTCTCGGAAATGGTTTCATCAGACTTCAACCGTACCCTGCAGTCGGAGCTTTTTGTATCCCCAGGATTCCATATCGGATATGAGGACCGAAAGACCGGAAGTTTCACTTTATACGGAAACCGGCGGTTCACACCGCTGGGAATCGAAAATCTTTTGCAGAACTACATCTATCTGGGCAACCGCAATTTTACCGAAGGTACGGCCGGTTTTCAGCTGCTTCCCGATTACAGCCTCGGATTGTCCTACAGTTTAGGTGATCAACTCACTAAAAATCTGAACTTCAGTGTAAATTATATGCGTCTTGAGCGGTTTATGTCCAACAATTCACTGGTAAACAAAAACTACACATTAAACCAGACCATTCTGGTTGAGGATAATGATACATTCTTTGCCAATCTGGAGGTAAGAAGGTATGTACGTTTTGTAAAATCACGCTTCAGCCTGCTGGGAGGATTTATGTCTTCGGGCTATAAAAACAGCATTAACGGGCAGGAACTGGTAGAAAGCACATTTTCCAACAAAAAAGTAGGTTTTGAAATGAAATCCGGCTGGACTAAGAAAATCAATTATGAGCTGGGCTATGACTGGACATTTTCCAGGTTGAAATCTGTTTCGTTCACGAATGACTATTTGGATCAGAAAGGTTTTTTTAATCTATACTACAACTTCAGCAGTGAATTCAGGATCCAGGGAAATTTTGAATACTATCATTTTGGAAATACGCCGCAGAAATCCACTCATTTTCTGGATATTAAAGCGGATTATATGATCAAGAAATTAAAAACCAATGTTTTCCTCCGCGCCAACAACCTGCTGAACTCAAGCACCATTCAGCGCTATTCACTGACTAACGTGAGCGAAAGCATTTATACGCAGCGTCTGCTGCCAAGACATGTGGTTTTGGGAATTAACAAGAATTTTTAGAAAGGAAATTCAGCGGTCAGCCTTTTATCCTCATCCAGTCTTTCAATCAGCTTTTCCAGGGATTCAAACTTAATTTCATCGTGCAGAAAGGAACGGAAGTTCACTGAAATTTCTTCACCGTAGATATCCTCATTAAAATCCAGGATATAAACTTCGGTGGACAGGGAAGTGCCGTTGACGGTAGGGTTGGTGCCGATGCTCAGCATTCCTTTGTATTTTTGGTTTTTTACAAAGACTTCCACGATATAAGCACCTTTTTTTGGCAAAAGCTTTAGGGGATCGGTCTCTATATTTGCCGTAGGATAACCAATGGTGCGCCCGATTTTTCGCCCGCTCACAACTGTACCCGAAACCGAAAATACATAACCCAGCATCTCATTTGCCTCGATAATATTTGCCGACGCCAGAGCATTTCTTATCTGAGTGGAACTGATGTTTTTGTCGTGGTAATTCACAGCTTCCACCTGCTGGACTTCAAAGCCATATTCATCCGACATCTGTTTCAGGAGATTAAAATCACCACTTTTATTTTTGCCGAACGTATGGTCGTGACCAATGATCAGATGTTTTACATTCAGGTTCTCTACCAGGATTTGTTTCACAAATTCAGTACCGCTGAGATTGCGGAAAGCTTCGTCAAATTCCTTCAGGAAAAGATGCTCCACGCCGTTCTTTTCAAGCAGATAAATCTTCTCTTGTATGGTGTTCAGCAGTTTCAGGTCATCATTCGGATTGAATACCGTACGCGGGTGTGGCCAAAAGGTAAGTATTGCCGATTGCAAACCCTTTTCCTTACCAATAGCATTTAGCTGACTGATTATGGTCTGGTGGCCGCGGTGCACCCCGTCGAACATACCTATAGACAGTGCCAGCGGCGTTTTTTCCTGGTGTTCGTGGAAGTTCCGGATGATTTTCAAAAGGGTGACTTTTTGGTGGTGCAAATATGATAAAAATCTTCTTTTGAACCAATTGCAGATTTGGGAACTTTGATTATATTTGCACAACGAAAAAATTTAGCAATGGCAAACCAAATTAAAGGAAAAATTTCGCAAATTATCGGTCCGGTAATCGACGTAGTTTTTAAAGGAGCAGAGGAGCTTCCGAATATTTACGACGCACTGGAAATCGCCAAAACCGACGGCAGCAAAGTAGTTCTGGAAGTAGAGCAGCATATTGGAGAGGATTCTGTAAGATGTATCGCAATGGATGCGACAGACGGTCTGCAGAGAGGGCAGGAAGTTATTGCTCAGGGACGCCAGATTACAATGCCTACAGGTGCGGAAGTATACGGTAGACTTTTTAATGTTGTTGGTGATGCCATTGACGGAATCCGTGAGGTTTCCAAAGAAGGAGGTCTGCCAATCCACAGAGAAGCACCAAAATTCGATCAGTTATCCACTTCTGCGGAAGTTCTTTTTACAGGTATTAAAGTTATCGACCTTATCGAACCTTATGCAAAAGGAGGTAAAATTGGTTTGTTCGGTGGTGCAGGTGTTGGTAAAACGGTACTGATCCAGGAATTGATTAACAATATTGCAAAAGGTCACGGTGGTCTTTCGGTTTTTGCCGGTGTAGGTGAAAGAACCAGAGAAGGAAACGACCTTTTGAGAGAGATGCTGGAATCCGGCATTATTAAATATGGCGATGAGTTCATGCACTCCATGGAAAATGGAGGTTGGGACCTGTCCAAAATTGATCTGGAAGAAATGAAAGACTCCAAGTGTACTTTCGTATTCGGACAGATGAACGAACCACCGGGAGCAAGAGCACGTGTAGCCCTTTCCGGTCTTACGATTGCAGAATATTTCCGTGACGGTGACGGACAGGGACAGGGAAGAGACGTTCTTTTCTTTGTCGATAATATCTTCCGTTTCACACAGGCAGGTTCTGAGGTATCTGCACTTCTCGGCCGTATGCCTTCAGCGGTAGGGTACCAGCCAACACTGGCCTCAGAGATGGGTGCGATGCAGGAAAGGATTACCTCTACAAAGAACGGTTCCATTACATCTGTACAGGCAGTTTACGTACCTGCGGATGACCTTACCGACCCGGCTCCGGCAACTACCTTTGCCCACCTGGATGCTACCACGGTACTGGACAGAAAGATTGCTTCCCTTGGTATCTATCCTGCGGTAGACCCATTGGCTTCAACTTCCAGAATCCTGACTCCGGAAATCCTTGGTGAAGATCACTATAATACAGCACAGAGAGTGAAGGAAATCCTTCAGCGTTACAAAGCCCTTCAGGACATCATCGCGATTCTTGGTATGGAAGAACTTTCTGAAGAAGATAAACTGGTTGTTTACCGTGCAAGAAAAGTACAGCGTTTCCTTTCTCAGCCATTCCACGTAGCGGAGCAGTTTACAGGTCTGAAAGGAGCATTGGTAGATATTAAAGATACCATCAAAGGCTTCAACATGATCATCGACGGTGAGCTGGATCAGTATCCTGAAGCAGCCTTCAACCTGAAAGGAACCATTGAAGAAGCTATTGAAGCTGGACAGAAAATGCTGGCGGAAAACGCTTAATCAGACATAGGATCTCAGATTTCAGACTTTCTGAAATCTGAAATCTGAAATCTTCAAATCTAGATTGACATGAACATAAAAATTTTAACTCCGGAATTTGTAGTCTTCGAAGGCGAAGTGAAATCGGTTTTGCTTCCCGGAAAGAACGGTGATTTCCATATCAAGAAGGACCACGCTGCCATTGTTGCCTCACTGATTAACGGAAAGATCAGAATCTTTACAGATTCCATCGGAGAAAAGTATGCGGAGAAATTTGTTCGCGAGAACGAAAAGGAAAACGTTTACTCTTTCAAAGTGAAGAGCGGGGTTATTGAATTCAATAATAACCAGGGCATCATTCTGGCAGAATGACTGAATCCTGAATCCGAATAATACTAAGCTCCAGAAATGGAGCTTTTTTTATGCCTGACTTTCACAAATCCGAAAGTAGCGGTCGTGCTTTTTGTGGATATTTCTGTGGGCTATTAATTCTTCATGTTCGCCTCTTAACGTAGCCAAAATATCACGCTGTACTTCCGAACTTGTTAGGTATCCCCAATGGTCTGCAATATCATGCAGCTTG
Organism: Kaistella sp. PBT33-4; assembly: GCF_029194425.1. Lineage (NCBI taxonomy): Bacteria > Pseudomonadati > Bacteroidota > Flavobacteriia > Flavobacteriales > Weeksellaceae > Kaistella > Kaistella sp. PBT33-4. The sequence goes on from NZ_JARFYL010000004.1 coordinate 159,074, forward strand.
CTCCCCAGGTCATTTTTGGTGTGCGAACAGTCTACAATTACAACATTGTCAGGCAGATTATTTATAGCAACAGGTCCATATTTTCCCAGTCTGGGTGACAGGATATTTTTGGAAAGGGTAGAAATGGACAGAACATCATCACTTTTATGGATATAGACCGAAATCCGGTTGGCCAGTTTGGTCAGTTTGTATAGCGACTCATCTTCTTTGTCAAAAGAATTGACGGAAATGTCGGAGTTCAGCAACAGGACCTGGTCCAGGACTTTCATAATTCCGCTGCTTTTCATACAGATAAGTGCACTCCGCAGAAGTCGGTTTCCCATAGAATGAGCCATCAGATGAATGCGCTGACCGCAGAAATCAAGTACGGGATCGGCCAATACCTGTTTAATAAATTCATTATACTTCAGCATCATCTTGTAAAATACCATTCCCGCGTCTATGGAATTTCTTTTGTCATCGATATACGTATATGGGAACAGCGATTTAGACCCCGGCCAACTCAGCAAAAGCAGGTTCTGCACCGGAGAGTCAGGATTGTCTATGTATTGCCTTTTTAGGGTCTCAATGGCTTCCAGCTCATCACTGAATGTATATGAATACCCATGAATGAACACGAGTAGATCGCCACGTTTTCCGGCGCTGGTTTCCAGCATGGAACTGTAGAACTCATAAAACATCCGCTGGCTGCCGCGCAGCCGGTTCAGTTTGTCTGGCGAGGCCTTTCCTTTATGTTTGAGTTCCAGTAGTACTTCCTTTACGGGAAGATAATCATAGTCAAAATAGTCAGAAAGTATCTCATGTGCCCTGTCGGAATGTGTTTTCAGGAGTTTTTTATATTCCTTTTTGTGCATTCCTTCCGCCGAAGGCGGCTGATAGCCCAGAAATTTTGCGATGCGGAAACTGGATGTCCCCGTCTGGCTTTCGAAACAGAATTTGGACAGCGTCTTGTTTCCTTCTTTGACCTGTGAGATTTCCCTGTTGCTGATGATGAAGATGGCCATGATAATTGGTTTTCAGATGCTGAACTAAGTTATGCCAAAATTTATTCAACTGCAATACAGCGGTTGCAGCAGTTTAGGTCATCATTAATGACCGGTCTGAAGCCACAAAAAAACCGTCTCGCAAAGCAAGACGGTCAGTTAAATAGGAGAGGGTTGGGTTAATCTGCCTTAAAAGACAGGCCCTGTTCTTCCAGAAGTTTTCTTTCCTGCTCTTTATACACGCCGGAAGTCAGTTTATCATGAATGGCATCGAAGGCATCCAGCGTTTCGTTGATTTCAGCATCGGTATGCGAGGCAGTAGGAATAAGTCTCAGCAGGATCATTCCCTTTGGAATCACCGGATAGATGACCACTGAGGTAAAGATGCCGTAGTTTTCACGCAGGTCCTTCACCAGCATTGTCGCTTCTACAGTAGATCCCTGCATCATCACCGGCGTAACGCATGTATTGGTATTACCCAGGTTAAATCCTCTTTCAGCCAGACCGTTCTGCAGCTTGTTTACATTTTCCCAAAGTTTATCTTTAATCTCCGGTCTTGTACGCAGCAGTTCCAGTCTTTTCAGGCCACCTATAACCATCGGCATGGTAAGCGATTTTGCGAAAACCTGTGAACGTAAGTTATATTTAAGGATTCTGATAATCTCTTTATCACCCGCGATAAATGCTCCGAATCCTGCCATTGATTTGGCAAAAGTGGAGAAATAAATATCGATCTGGTCCTGGCAGCCCTGTTCTTCACCGGCACCGGCACCGGTCTTACCCAATGTACCGAAACCATGAGCATCATCAACCAAAAGACGGAAATTAAACTTGGATTTAAGGTCGCATATTTCCTTCAGTTTACCCTGCATGCCGCGCATCCCGAAAACACCTTCTGTAATCACCAGGATACCGCCGCCGTGTTCTTCTGCAACTTTTGTAGCTCGTGCCAGGTTCTTCTCCAGACTGGCTATATCGTTATGCTTGAAGGTAAAGCTTTTACCCATATGCAAACGCACACCGTCTACGATACAGGCATGAGAATCTGCATCATAAACAATTACATCATGACGGGAAACAAGCGCATCAATAGTAGATACCATTCCCTGGTAACCAAAATTCAGCAGGTAGGCAGCTTCTTTTCCAACGAATTCCGCCAGTTCACTTTCCAGTTGCTGGTGCTGTGCAGTCTCGCCGGACATGGCACGCGCACCCATAGGATAAAACATTCCATATTCCGCAGCGGCTTTTGCATCGGCTTCAAGCACTTCAGGGTGATTGCAGAGTCCCAGGTAGTCATTGGCACTCCAGAAAACAACCTCACGTCCCTGAAACTGCATACGGGGTCCTATAGGTCCTTCCAGTTTAGGAAATACAAAATAACCTTCTGCGTAATCTGCAAACTGTCCCAGGGGTCCGGGATTCTGTTTGATACGTTCAAAAATATCTACCATTTAATTTGGGTTTATTGTAAAAATATTGGCTGCAAAGTTAGCTAAAATGATACGTAAAAAAAAGCCTTTTGCGCATTGCAAAAGGCTGTATAATAGAGATGATTCTATTTGATGTATTCGGTCTTGAAAACCTCGTCGTAATTGTGTACACAGTTATTAACAAATCCCTGCTGAGCCATCCACTCGTCGCTGTATACTTTGGTTATATATCTTGATCCGTGATCCGGAAAGATCAGCACAACCACATCATGCGGACCGAAAGGATGCGCCTGAGCGTACTGAATGAGTCCCTGGGTCACGGCGCCACAGGTGTAGCCACCCATAATTGCCTCCTTCAGGGCGATTTCTCTGGTGCGGTAGGCAGACATTTCATCATTTACCTTTACAAACTGGTCAATTTGGTCAAACAGCAATGCTGAAGGCAGCAGATTCTTACCCATGCCTTCAATCTGATAGGGCTTGATATCCATTGGATTAATCTTGCCCGTTTCATGATAACCTTTAAGTATGGACCCATCTGCATCTACTCCGATAATCTTTATGTCCGGATTTTTCTCCTTAAGGAATTTAGCAGATCCGGAAAGTGTACCTCCCGTACCTGTACAGGCAAAAACGTGAGTTACCTTACCCTCAGTTTGCTCCCAGATTTCGGGTCCTGTAGTCTGGTAATGGGCGTCTATATTGAGTTCGTTGAAATATTGATTAATGTATACTGAATTGGGCGTTTCTGAGGCAATTCTTTTGGCCACCTCATAATAAGAGCGCGGATCGTCTGCCGGAACATTTGCAGGACAAACATACACCTGAGCGCCCAAAGCTTTCAGATAGGCAATTTTCTCTGCCTTCGTTTTGTCACTAACGGCAAGTATGCATTTATAACCCTTTACTATCGAAACCATGGCAACCGAAAATCCGGTATTGCCGGAGGTGGTCTCAACAATTACAGAATCTGGGGTCAGAATTCCTTTTTCTTCAGCTTTTTCTATAATATGGAGGGCAATCCGGTCTTTAGTGGAATGTCCGGGATTGCAGGACTCAAGTTTGGCGTACACCTTTGCAGGGATGTCCCTGGTCACGTGATTAAGTTTCACCAATGGAGTATTTCCGATTAAGCCAAGAATATTATCGTAAACATTACTCATTAAATATATTTTTTCTCAAAAAAAATCATCGACAAAAATACAAAAAAAAGTATTAGTAAATAATTTCCTGATGCTTTTAAGACCGAGGTTTCTTTTGACAGCTGCAGGCTGCAAGCAAATATTGCACCATGACTTTATATAATAACAAACCGGGGATAAATGCCGGAAAAATGCTATTTTCGCATGATTTGTAAATTATTATGAAAAACTGGACATTTAAGAAATGGAATACGGTAGTGGGATGGGTAATTTTTGGAATTGCCTTTCTCACCTACCTCTCGACTGTTGAACCAAATTTAAGCTTCTGGGATGCAGGAGAATATATTGCCTCTGCGGTAAAACTGGAAGTGACCCACGCGCCGGGTGCTGCACTTTTCCAACTCGTGGGAGCTGTGGCGGGACTTTTCGCTTTCGGAAACGGTGCCAATTATTCACTCATCATTAACTCAATGTCGGCGCTGTTCAGTGCGTTCACTATCCTGTTTTTGTTCTGGACCATCACACATCTTGTGCGCCGTTTGCTGAATAAAGATTTTGAAGATGTTACGGTACACGAAGAAATTTCCATTCTTTTTGCCGGCGCCATCGGGGCCCTGTGCTTTACATTTTCAGACACCTTTTGGTTTTCGGCGGTGGAAGGGGAGGTATATTCCATGGCATCCATGTTCATTGCATTGATTGTCTGGCTCATCACCAAATGGGAAAATGAATATGATCAGAACGACAGTCAAAGATGGATCATCCTGATTTTCTTCGTGGTAGGGCTTTCGGTAGGTGTTCACATGATGGCCATGCTTGCTATTCCGGCGGTTTGTCTTATCTATTATGCGCGCAATTATGAGTTTACCTGGAAAAACTTTGCGGTGGCAAATGTCCTTACGCTCATTGTCCTGATCCTTGTATTCAAAATTATCTTCCCGGTGATCATGACGATGTTCGGTAAACTGGAGATATTCTTTGTGAACGGTATTGGCCTGCCTTTCCACTCGGGAACAATTGCGGCATTCATCCTTATGACGGCGCTATGCTATTTCCTTCTTAACTACAGTGGCAAATCGGGGAACAGCGTTCTTCAGACCGCCTCACTATCCCTTGTTTTCATGATCATTGGTTTCTCCTGCTGGCTGGTGATTCCGATCCGGGCCAATGCTAACCCGCCAATGAACCTTAACAATCCGGATACCGCCATCGGTATGCTGGATTATTACAACCGCGAACAGTACGGTGACTGGCCTACCTTCTACGGTCAGAACTATACCGCCAGTCTGGACGCCAACGGTATCCTGAAAAATGAGGACGGAAGTTTCAAAAGTAAGAAGACCGGCGATATTTACGAAAAAGACGAACAGTCCGGCAGCTACCGTATAGTAGGCGAGCGTTTTAATTATGTTTACTCGCCTAACCATGTAGGTTTTATGCCGAGGATGTTCAACGATGATAAAAATGTCATGGCCAACTACATCAGTATGTATGGTGCACCTGATTTTTCCTTTAATTATGATAATCCTGACATTGCCGACAGTCCTGAGGCCCGGAAAATTTTTGATGAACTTCGTGCAAAATATGAAGACGGCTCTATAAGCGTATCGGATTATCTGGAGGTTCGTCCTTACAATCTGATTAATGTTCAGAAGCCTTCACTGGCACAGAACCTCGATTATTTCTTCAGTTTTCAGAACGGTTATTATTTCCTGAGATACCTTATGTGGAATTTTGCCGGTAGGCAGAATGACCTGGAAGGTAATATGGAAAATACCAACGGAAACTGGATTTCAGGCTTCTCTTTTATTGATGATGCACGTCTGGGAGACCAGTCCAGGTTACCGGCAAAATTCAGCAATGACAGTACCGTAGCTTTTTATTTCTTGCCGCTTATCCTGGCCATCATTGGGTTTTTCTTTCATCTAAACCGTGACTTCGGACGTTTCTACGCCCTGCTATCCCTCTTTGTTCTAACCAGCGTCGGAATTATTTTCTATACCGGTGTAAAACCCTTTGAGCCCCGCGAAAGAGATTACGCAATGGTGGGATCATTCTATGCCATCTCGATCTGGATCGGCCTGGGGGCCGCGGCCATTCTTTGGTATCTGCAGTCCAAAGTAAAATCCAATGCTGCTAATATCGTTGCAGGAGTTCTACTTCTTGGGATTCCATTTATGATGGGATTCCAGAACTATGTGCCTCATGACAGAAGTGAGCGCTACTCTGCATATGACTATGCTCATTCTGTCCTGAAATCGCTGCCTAAAAACAATATTCTGTTTGTTTATGGTGATAATGATACTTACCCTGTATGGGGTCTGCAGGAAACAGAAGGCTTCCGCGACGATGTAAAAGTGGTGAACTTTACGCTGCTTTCCACTCCATGGAATATTGACCAGGTGAAACGCCGCACTTATAATTCCAGCGCTGTGCCCGGAACACTGAAGCACGACGACTACCGCGACGGTACGAACGACCAGATTGTTGTGTTTGACGCCGACAATCTGCAGGGTTTCATTCAGAACCAGTTACAGAACGGTGCACCTGAAAGTATATTCGCGCCATTTACCAAATACATCGCTCAGGATTCGATGACCGTAAAGGAAGCTGTAGAATTTATTAAAATGAAAAGCCCTGAAAAAGATGAAATGCTGAAAATGCTTTTCGGTCAGGAAAAATATGAGAAATTCAATTTCATCCCGGTTTCACGTTTTGTAATTCCGGTAAATAAGGCCAACGCTGTGAAATCAGGTGCGATAAAGGCCACGGATTTGCCCGCAGCGGTAGATCAGATTACGGTAGAATACAGACGCGGTACCATGTTCAAGAACAACCTTATTTTACTGGATATCCTGGCCAACTTCGACTGGAACCGGACGATTAACTTCTCCAACGGAGGTGTATATGACAGCGAGAATATATTTTATCTGGATGATTATCTGCAATATGACGGATTCAGTTACCGTCTGGTTCCAATTAAAACTTCGGCCAGAGAAGATGGTGAAATGGGCCGTGTGGATCCGGAATCGCTTTATAATGTGGTAAAGAATTTCAGATGGGGCAATTTCAAAGATTTAGATGTTCATTTTGATCAGACCTCTACTTCAAATATCATGAGCTACCGAAATTCAGCCGGACGAGCTGCTGAAGCCCTGGCACTTTCGGGTCAGAAACAGAAAGCACTGGAAATCCTGGATCTGGTATCACGTGAAATCCCGGTTTCCAAATACAATGATCCGCGATCACTGAGTTCCATAGCCTACGCCTATATAGTGGCAGGTGAGGAACAGAAAGGACTTAAACTGGCAGAGCAACTGAAAAAAGGCATCTTTGAGGAATATGACTATTATAACAGTCTGACGCCGGAGCAGCAAAAATTTGTAGGGCGGCAGATGCGTACCAACACGATGGAGTATTCCATGGTTGTGGCCGCAGTGAGTGATGCTTATAACAAGACCGGAAAACCTGATAAGGGGTATGCTTACCTGGTAAAATCTCTTGAACCTGTGGACAAACGCTTCAACAGCTTCATCAAAAACCTGGAGCAGATGGGCAGGGAAAAAGCCTACCGCGAAAGTTCCAAAATCCAGCGTATAACGCCGTTCTACAGTTACCTTTTTGATGTGATGAAGCCCTACGATTCAACCTATGCAAGCGAGAAGGAGGACCAGATCACCAGAGCAATGATGAGGGTTACCCAATAATTACCCTAACAATTAATCACAGGCGGACTTCAGTCCGCTTTTTTATTGGTTATATTTGTATTTAAATCTTTTGTAAAACCTGTATGAAATACTGTGCCTTCCTGCGCGGAGTGAATGTAAACGGGACTTCCATGAAAATGGCAGAAGTTTGCAGCGTGTTTGAATCAGTTGGAATGGAGCAGGTAACATCTGTACTTGCTTCCGGTAACATTCTTTTTTCATCAGAAAAGAATCCTGAAATAATTAAAGCAGAACTTGAAAAAGCCATGTCCGCTCATTTCAGTTATGAAGCTTATGTGTTTCTGCGGAATGAGAATGAAATTGCGGACATGATTTCCCAAAATCCTTTTGAAGCTGACGCCGATTTTCACACCTATATTTTTGTGGGACAGGCTGACATCGAAAAAGAATTGCTCGATATCTTCAGTAATTCGTCAAAAAGTAAAGATGAAAAAGGGCAGGTGGTAAACAGCACATTCTATTGGCAGGTATCTAAAGGAAATACCTTGCAAAGTGCTTTTGGAAAGGTATTGGGCCGGAAATCGCTGAAAGATAAACTGACCAGCCGCAATGTGAACACTTTTGTTAAGATTTCAAACAAATTCAAATAAATTATAGGAACTGAAACATTGTAAAGCCTTACTACAGACTCAATTTTAGTATTTTTAACCCTTATCAATTATTACCTTATAAGTCTATCAAAATGATCCAACATCTAAATAACATCGATCACTCAGATTCCACTAACTTTTTCCTGATCGCTGGGCCCTGTATTATTGAAGGCGAAGACATGGCTCTCAGAATTGCTGAAAAGGTGATTACCATTACCGATAAATATAAGATTCCCTATATTTTTAAAGGCAGTTTTAAGAAAGCCAACCGCAGCCGTGTAGACAGTTTTACCACAATTGGCGAAGAGAAATCACTGGAAATCCTGAGAAAAGTAGGGGAGACTTTCAACATCCCTACTACTACAGATATTCACGAAAACGAACATGCCGCACTGGCGGCGCAGTACGTAGATGTTCTGCAGATTCCCGCTTTCCTGGTAAGGCAAACTGATCTGTTGGTGGCGGCGGCAAAAACCGGAAAGTGCGTTACACTGAAAAAAGGGCAGTTTCTTTCGCCCGAAGCCATGAAATTTGCTGTGGAGAAGATTACCGATTCCGGAAACTCAAAAACAGCCATCATTGAAAGGGGAAATTCTTTCGGCTACTCCGATCTCGTAGTAGACTTCCGCGGAATCCCGACTATGCAGCAATATGCACCCGTGATCCTGGATGTCACACACTCTCTTCAGCAGCCTAATCAAAGTTCCGGCGTTACAGGAGGCCGACCGGAACTCATTGAAACCATAGCAAAAGCTGGAATCGCTGTGGGGGCCGACGGTCTTTTCATCGAAACTCATCCGGACCCGAGTTGTGCAATGTCAGACGGTGCCAATATGCTAAAACTGGACCGACTGGATGATCTGCTGCAAAAACTGACGCGCATACGCGAAGCTATCCTGTAATTCAGTTAATTTTTATAAATTTAGTTCCTAAAATTCGCGACTTGAGAAGACAGATTTTCCTTGCAGCCTCCATCCTGCCTCTAATGTTTTATTCCCAAAAGGAAGATACCTTACGTACACAGACCATTGAAGAAGTGGTTTTCCAGAGAAAAGGAAATGTAACCCAGGATGTTACCAATGTAAGCGTCAATGCCAGACAGGCTGGCCAGATTGCTTCTGTTTCGGGTGGTATTGAAGGGCTGATCAAAACACTGCCGTCCGTAAACTCCAATACGGAGCTTTCTTCACAGTATATGGTCCGTGGCGGCAACTATGATGAAAACCTGATCTACATTAACGATATCGAGATTTACAGACCTTTCCTCATCCGCAATTCCATGCAGGAAGGGATGAGCATTATCAATCCGGATATGGTTTCCACGGTGAATTTTTCAGCCGGTGGATTTGAAGCCAAGTACGGCGATAAGATGTCATCGGCCCTTAATATCTATTACCGTGAGCCGGAAAAATTTGAAGTATCCGGTGAAGCCAGCATGATAGGAGGGAGGCTTTCAACAGGTTTTGCGACAGGGAACAAAAAACTGACAGCCCTGGTTTCCGGACGGTACAGAAATACCAATCTTATATTAAACACACTGAATGAGGAAACGGATTTCAATCCGAGATATATGGACTTCCAGTCCTATCTGAATTATCATGTGAGTCCAAAATTTTCCATGTCGTTTATCGGTTATTATTCGCAAAACGATTATGAAATGATTCCGAAGGCCAAGGAAGTTGAGTTTGGCAGCGTGAACCAACCTATAAAAGTAAGTGTTTTCTATAACGGCCGCGAGGACGACAGATACAAAAACATGATGGGAACTTTTTCCCTGAACTACAGACCTAATGATAAATGGAAAATCCTTCTGGATAATTTTGCTTATCAGAACCGTGAGCGCGAGTATTACAGTATCGCCTCCGCCTATGTGCTTGAAAGTTTTGACCCCGTGACCGGCGATCCTGTTACCTCCTACGATGTGGGCGGACAGATAGACCATGCACGGAATGACCTTATGGTCAGAACCTATGGAACACAGTTGCGGACACGTTTTTCACCCAACGTAAACTCCAATATTGAAGTCGGTTTTAAATTTGAAAAAGAAAATCTGCGGGACCTGACCAACGAGTGGCGATTGGTGGATTCTTTGGGTTACAGCGTACCGCGTGATCAGGTTTTGCCGGGCGTACTGGATCCATCGTCCATGGAACTCTATTACCATATTGCCGGTGATAATAGTATAGAACCTACCCGGATGTCAGCTTATGCGCAGTATTCCAACAAGTTTTACTGGGGCCGCAGCCGTGCTTATTTCAATGCAGGAGCCAGGGTAGCCAATTGGTCTTTCAATAAGGAAACAATTTTCTCACCGCGCGCGCAGTTTGCAGTTAAACCGGACTGGAAGGCGGATATGCTTTTCCGGGTTGCCGGTGGAATTTACTATCAGCAGCCTTTTTATAAGGAAATAAAGGATTTGGACGGAAGTTTCAATTCAGAAATCAAATCACAGCGCTCGATGCAGCTAATTGTTGGTAACGATTACGAATTCTCCATGTACGACCGGCCTTTCAAACTTACCACCGAGCTTTATTATAAGAAGATGGACGACCTTATACCGTATTTTATGGACAATGTGCGGATCCGTTATTCAGGGAAAAACAATGCCGATGGGTATGCCTATGGAATTGATACCCGGCTTTTCGGCGAATTTGTTCCGGGAGTAGATTCATGGCTGTCTGCAAGTTATGCCCGTACTTTTGAAAACATAGACGGCAGGGGAGACATTGCACGTGCTACTGACCAAAGGTTCCGTTTTGCCATTTTCTACCAGGATTATATGCCTAAATTTCCAAAAATGCGGGTCAATCTGACCGGTATTTACGCTATGGGACTGCCTACAGGCGCACCCATCATGTTTGACAGTAACGGACAGCCCAGCCTGGAAACCCGGTACGACTATCAGAAAACATTGCCGTCGTACAAAAGGGTGGATATTGGCCTTTCCTATGTATTTATTGATCCTAAGGAAAAAAACAAAGCCTGGGGCTTCTGGGAAAATTTTGAAGAGCTCACCTTGGGTGTTCAGGTTTTCAATGCTTTTAATATTTACAACACGGTGGCCAACCAGTGGGTTACAGACGTAAGCAATAACTATATCTATCCGGTTCCGGTAAATCTTACAGGCCGTTTCTTCAATGCAAAGCTGGAGTTCAGGATAAAATAATTTCGCTGATGCCCAGGATTGAACTCAGCACCGAAATCAGATCTTCAATAGAAATATGCTTTGATCTTTCGCGGAGTGTGGACCTTCATAAACTCTCAACAGCGAAAACGAACGAAGAAGCTGTTGCCGGAAAAACCAGCGGACTGATGAATCTGAATGAGACCGTTAGCTGGAGAGCCACCCATTTTTTTATCCGTCAGGAGCTGACTACAAAAATTACGGCTTTGGATCATCCTGTATATTTTGTTGATGAGCAGCTAAAAGGAATATTCAGATCGCTCAGACATCAGCATAAATTTGCTCAGGACGGTGAAAAAACAATTATGACCGATTACTCACAAGTTATATGCGGAAATTCCTGATCGAAAGAAATCAGATTATAAAAGAATTTGCAGAATCAGATCGCTGGAAAGAGGTGTTGGATGGAAAGATCTATAAGTAGATAGCGTTTCAGATTTACTCAGGAGAAAAACTGCGGGTTATGATACAGCGAATGCAGGCAATTTAACATAATATAAATTATAGGCGTTTCTGGTGTATATATGCTGCTGATTTAAATCGTGCTTTATTAATACTGAATCAGCTTTAATATCATTTACCGCAGCTATGCTGAAACACTTTCTAAAAAAGAACAGTTTCAGTCATTCTTCTATTCATACTTTTACAGAGCTCTGCTATTTTTTATATTTTAGCTTTTATTTTTAGTATTATGAAGAAATCAATTTTAGTGTTAGGCATGATAGCCGTAACAATGTCCTGCGGGAAAAAAACTGAAAACACGATTAATGACGTTTCCAACCGCGATTCGCTGGCGGTAAATGAAAGTGATATTCAGATAGATGCCATTCCGGAAAACTGCTATATGGAAGCTACCGGTAAAGATTCACTTTTTGTACGCCTCAGCGACAATTTGGGTACAGTTACGGGAAAGATGCATTATAAAAATTTCGAAAAGGACAGTTCATTTGGCGACCTTGTGGGCATGGCCGATGGCGATACCCTAAAACTTGAATATACCTTCCAGGCCGAAGGAACCACTTCAACCCGTGAAATATGGTTTCTGAGAAAAGATGGCAGTCTTATAGAAGGCATTGGCGACTATAACGAAACGGGTGAACAGTACAAAGATCCCAAACTTCTCAAATTTACCGGTGGACATACCCTACAAGCCGCAGACTGCAAAGGTTTTGATAAAAATTTAAAATAGCAGCTGTAAGTTGTCAGCAACTGTCGTTTAAATTATTTTTTTTTAAATCCGCGACCACAAAGTTACTTAAGCAGATTGGAGCTGCTCCCCTATTTGCATCTGCATTTACAGCGCTGTTTTTTTTAATAAATCACCATTTAACCCTGCTTTTTTAGGTCTGATATTTGTATAAAAACAGAAATCAAACATAAAAAATCAACATTATGAAAAAGACAACCGATGCCGGCAACGGTCAGGGAACACGTAAGGTAGAAGCAAAATCCTCAGCCGCCGAGGGACTGAAGGAATTATTCAAAGACGGTTTGAAAGATATTGTTTATGCCGAGAGGGCATTGCTGAAAGCCCTTCCAAAAATGATGAATAACGCAACAGAACCTAAACTGAAATCTGCCATTGAAGATCATATTACGGTCACTGAAGGACAGGTACAGAGACTGGAGCAAATCTTTGAAATTCTGGGCGAATCCAGCAGAGGAAAGAAATGTGAAGCGATTGAAGGATTAATAAAGGAGGGCGAAAGCATAATGGAAGAAACAGAAGTCGGACCCGTAAGAGATGCCGGCATCATCGCTGCTTCGCAGAAAATTGAACATTACGAAATTGCATCATACGGAACCCTGGCGGCGTTTGCCAATACTTTGGGCGAAAGTGAGATTGTAACTCTGCTGGAGGCAACTCTGGCTGAGGAAAAGGAAGCTGATTCCTTACTAACAGAATCTGCATATAATTCAATTAATTTCGAAGCCGCAGAAGAAGATACAAAGTAAAAAGGAGGGTTGCAATCTGCAGCCTTTTTTTATGTAATCTTACAACAAAAATATTATTATGAAATTAATAAACTGTAAGAAAATTTCGGTGATAATGGCGGTAGTGGCACTGTCACTTTTAAGTTGCGAAGAACAGAAAATTGTGACTCCTGCTGAACTTCCCGAACAGATAAACACATGGCTTTCCACAAAATTTCCGGGAGCTACTGTTGCACAGGCCTCAACCGAACGTGACGGGTTCAGTAAAAATTATGAGGTCACACTTTCTGACGGCACCAGTATTGAATTTAACGGCAAAGGTGAAGTCACGGATGTGAAGAGTACAAAATCATTACCCGCCGGAATAGTTCCTGATAAGATAATTCAGTATGTGACTAAAAACTATCCCGGCAGTACCATTATTAGCTGGGAGTCAGACGGTAATGGACAGCAAACCCAATTGGATAACAGTATTAAACTGGAATTCAATAAAGCAGGCGATTTTACGCGTATAGATCAGTAACTTAATACACTTAATAGCAATTGCCCAAAACCACCGCATTCAGGTGGTTTTATTATATATGAGCGCTCCCTTTCAGTAGCTGCCGCACACTGAATGTGTTGCAGACATCATTCATCAGAACTGTGGTACAAAGCGTTTTGGAATAATAAGCAGCGGCAAACCTACTTTTGAGGCATGGCGCGCCGCATAGCTTCCAAATATGAACCTATCCAGAAAGCCGTGGTTTTCATGACCCATTACCAGCATATCAATTTTTTCCTTTTTCAGCAGTTCCAGTCCACTATCTATATTATCTGCTTCTATTGACTTGAATGTAAACCTGCCATCAAAATCCTTTGTGAAGTTTTTCTGCCTGTTACTGTATTCCCGGGGATCAATAACCTCTACAAAATTAGGAATATGGGCCACCAGCAGCTCCGCATTAAAATAACCCGCAAATTTTGCCAGACTCTGAGCGGTTAGCTTATCCTCTGCACTCATCTCAGAAGAATAGGCAATTCTGCGTGGAACTTCAAATGTTTTGTCAAAGGGTATAATAAGCAGCGGTAACTTTGTACGCTTAATCATTTCCTGGGTATTGCTTCCAAATACCAAACGGTCCAGTTTTCCCGCACCCGTCATTCCAATTACCACCATTGGCACAACCTTCCCTTCCGCAGCATTCTGCACTATGGTAGAAACATCACCGAAATCACAGCTAGTGCTGATTTCTGGACGGTAAACGCCAGGGAAATTTAATAATATTTCAGTTGCCTTATTTTGAAGCTCACCTGTAAGTTTCTGCAGTCTGGAAATACAGACCTCCCGCAACTCGGGGAAATTTTTTACAGCCATAGAGATTCCGCCTAAGGAAGGATCCGGTCCTTCGGGACGCAGCGCATGGCAAAGATGAATATTTGCATTCAGCCTCAACGCCAGCTGTAAAGCGTAAAACGCCGCGTTTTCGGAAGGCGCTGAAAAATCGGTGGGGATGATTATGGTTTTCATGGTCGGATGATTAGCAGTTTAAGTGCGATTTCCTACCAAATTTAGCAAATCCGTTGATGATGTCCTAATTCCACTTCATGATATATGCTGCCTTCTGTATAGTAAATAAACAATTGTACTGAATACTGGGATGTTTCCCAATTATATATCATCTGGTAAAGTGATGTACTAGTTGACTTCACATTACCAACCCGTTAAGTTCATAAAAAATCATAAATAAATAAAATTCTGTTCCCGTCGGTCCTGCTTTTGCATCCGGTTATCCAATCACAAATATTTGAACTATGTTAGCAATGAACTTTCGCGGGCCTTTCCGTGTGCGCGCAGACCGCAACATGCCCGAACCCCGGATTGAACATCCCGAAGATGCAATCGTAAAAGTACTGAGATCCTGTATCTGCGGCTCCGACCTGCATCTGTACCATGGTTTGGTACCGGATACCAGAACCGGCTCCACCTTTGGACATGAATTCATCGGCGAAGTTGTGGAAGTTGGTCCGTCCGTGCAAAAACTTAAGGTGGGCGACCGTGTCATGGTCCCATTTAATATCGCTTGCGGAAAATGTGCCTTCTGCAAACAGGAACTGTATGGCAACTGTCACGAATCGAATCCCATGGCTACGGCAGTTGGTGGAATCTTTGGCTATTCCCATACTGCTGGTGGCTTTCAGGGCGGTCAGGCCGAATATGCCCGCGTACCGTATGCAGACGTAGGCCCAACTGTTATACCGGACTGGATGGATCCGGATGATGCCGTACTTCTTACAGACGTGGTACCCACAGGTTATCAGGCAGCCGAGATGGCAGGCATACAGAAAGGCGATACCGTAGTGGTCTTCGGCGCCGGACCAATCGGTATTATGGCTGCCAAATGTGCGTGGCTTTTTGGTGCCGGAAGAGTGATTATTATTGATGAACTTGAATACAGGCTGGAATTCGCGGCTAAATATGCGCAGTGTGAAGCGTACAACTTTCACAGCATCGGCGACCCTGTTGTTTTCATTAAAACGCAAACAGACTCCCTGGGAGCAGATGTTTGTATTGATGCCGTAGGTTGCGAGGCCAAAGGAAATATGATGAATACCCTGTTGGGAATGAAACTTCTTCTGCAGGGCGGCTCTACCACTGCCCTGCATTGGGCGATCAATTCAGTAAAGAAAAGCGGTATCGTTTCGATTGTAGGTGTTTACGGTCCAATTGATGCCCTGGTACCAATTGGTAATGTGGTCAATAAAGGTATAACTATCCGGGCCAACCAGGCTGCGGTGAAAAGAAATTTACCTAAACTGATAGATCATGTGCGCAACGGAATTCTGAATCCAAAGGAGATTATTACGCACCGGATTCCAATGGAAGAAGTAGCGGATGCCTACCATATATTTTCGCGGAAGCTGGACGGGTGTATCAAGACCGTCCTTATCCCTCCTACAGCGTAAGATTTCAGTTTAACCTAAAAAAAATTACAAAATGCTTACAGACGAAACAAAGCCAGCAGACTTTAAGAAAAGTGAAGCGGCAGATTATAGCCATATAAAAGGTTGGGGAATAGACGCTGATCCTGAAAACGATCCTGTTTACCCCATGAAGAACCGGAATAATGCAGAACATGAAGGTTACGCCTGGGAAAGACCGGCCCAGCAGAATGATAATGTTGAGATTTTGAAATCTGTGGAACGGCCGAATCTGACTGCTGTTTTTGGTACGGCTTCTCCACCGGAAGGTCTGAATGGTAAACTGAGGAGATTTGCATTTAAATACAGCGAGTCCAGCTACGGACGATGGTTACCCCTGGTGCTGGCTGACCGTGTGGGTGAAGTTGAGGGTATAATTGATGATTTGAAAAAAGGTCATGTACCTAATATTTTTGCAGAACGTGGCTGGGGTTCAGAATGGAAACACAACAGAACCAATTTCCTGCTGAAAGTGGCTGCAGTAGCTGCTGTTGCTGTGGTAGCGGTATCGGTGCTGTCCAGCAACAAAGAGAATGGTGACAATGATGATGGCCTTTAACAAAATTATCACGTTTAGATTTAAAAGTCACTTTCAATCAAAACCAAAAAATCCCGGAAGAAACTCCGGGATTTTTTGGTTTAAAAGTATTTTCAGTGTAGTCCTTCTTCCAGAATTTCTTTTTGCTGATATTCCTGTACAAGGTCAATCGCGTTGGATATTACATCGCTTAAGGCTGTAATGAAAGTGCCTTCCTCTGCCAAACTCATGGCATGCTTCAGCGCCTCAATTTCTTTAGGAATGATTTCAAAACTTGGGTTCTTTCCTGCTGATTGTATTCCGTCTATTACCAGACCGCAGATTTCCTCCTCTGTGCGTCCGCGAAGATGTTTCTCATTTCGTATAATGATATGGTCAAACATCCTGCCGGCAATCTTCCCACATTCCCGTATATCTTCATCACGCCTGTCGCCTACTCCTGAAATGATTCCGATTTTTTTGGGGCTGTCCACATTTGCCAGAAAATCTTCAATCGCTTCATAACCCGCAGCATTGTGTGCAAAGTCAATCATTACCTTGAAATTCTTAAAATTAAAAATATTGAGACGGCCGGGCGTTAGCTGTGCACTTGGGATAAAGGTTCGGAGTGAATTGGCGATGTCTTCAATTTCAAACCCATGAAGATAAGTGGCCAGGCTGGCTGCCAGAACATTGGCAATCATGAATTTGGCCTTACCTTCCATCGTAATTGGAATATTGTTCACCTTGGCAATTCTGATTTTCCAGTCACCCTTTTTTATTGTCACATATCCCTCTTCATAAACACATGTAACCTTACCTTCCTTGGCGTACTTCCTCATATGAGGATTATTTTCATCCATGCTGAACAGCGCAACCCGGGCCGGCAGATCATGCAGCAGTCTCATGGAATATTCATCGTCAGCATTCAGGATGCACCAGCCGTTTTTCTTTACGCTATCCAGCACTACCCTTTTCACACGGGTCAGGTCCCGAAGACTGTGTATATCGTCCATACCCAGATGATCCTCCTTAATGTTGGTCAGGACACCGATGTCAGCCTGGCTGTAGCCCAGTCCGGAACGCAGGATTCCCCCGCGCGCAGTCTCCAGTACCGCAAACTCCACCGTGGGGTCCTTCAGGATGAATTCCGCAGACATCGGGCCGGTAGTGTCGCCTTTGGCCAGCATGGTGTTCTGGATATAAATACCGTCTGATGTCGTAAAACCTACACGGTAACCGTTATTTTTTACAATATGTGAGATAAGTCTTGTGGTTGTCGTTTTACCGTTGGTGCCTGTAACCGAAATAATGGGAATGGTGAAGGGTTTCCCGGGTGGGTAAAGCATATCGACCACAGGAGCAGCCACATTTCTCGGCAAACCTTCGCTGGGGGCCAAATGCATTCGGAAACCCGGTGCAGCGTTAACTTCAAGGATTGCTCCCCCACTTTCTTTAAGTGGCTGGGTAAGATTTTCGGCCATGATGTCAATTCCGCAAACATCCAGTCCAATAATTTTGGACACCCGTTCGCACATGGTGATATTTTCCGGATGAACCATATCTGTTACATCAATGGAGGTGCCGCCGGTGGAAAGATTGGCGGTAGACTTCAGGTATACTATCTCCCCTTTCTGAGGTATAGTCTCAGGCGTATAGTTCAGCCTGCTCAGTAATTCAGACGTATCTTTATCAATGGATATCTCCGTAAGTACATTTTCGTGTCCATAGCCACGGCGCGGGTCCTGATTCTCTCTTTCAATCAGTTCGGAAATATTCAGTTCACCATCACCTACCACATGGGCGGGAACCCGTCTTGCAGCTGCAACCATTTTGTGGTTGATCACAAGTATCCGGAAATCAAAACCTGTAATATATTTTTCGACAATCACTTTTTCGGAAACGGTTTTGGCGTGCTCCAGACCCAAGACGGCAGTTTCCCAGTCGCGCACATTTATAGACTGTCCACGACCATGGTTCCCTGAAAGTGGTTTCAGCACGATAGGGTAACCTATTTTATCTATGATTTTCTTCAGATCCTCCACCTGCACTGCAATATCGCCTGAAGGGACAGGTATGGCAGCTTCCTCCAGCATTTTCTTTGTTGCCTCTTTATTACAGGCAATCTCTACCGCTATGGAACTGGTTTTTCCTGTAACCGTAGCCTGGAACCTCTGTTGGTTTACGCCATAACCCAACTGAACCAGTGAATTTCTGCCAAGTCTGATCCAGGGAATGCGTCGTGAAACTGCTTCTTCAACTATACTTCCGGTAGAAGGTCCGAGCCTTACGCGCTCGCGTATTTCACGAAGACTCTGAATACAGGCTTCAAGGTCATATTCCGTACCGGCCACCAACGCTTCGGCAATCTTCACAGATTCTTCCGCTGCAAAAAGACCGGCACTTTCCTCAAGATAACTGAAAACCACATTGTAAATTCCGGGTGTTTTTGTCTCGCGTGTCCGGCCGAATCCGGTGTTCATTCCTGCCAGGGTCTGTATTTCCAGCGCAATATGTTCTATGACGTGCCCCATCCAGGTACCCATTTCAATACGGTGAAAAAAGCCACCCTCATGACCCTCTGAACATCTGTGGGTAAATAGAGATGGCATAAGTTTTTCAATACGTTCCCGGAATCCCGGAATTTTATTGGTAGGAAAATTTTCAAGCTCCTCCAGATTTAGGCGCATCTGTATCAGTTTTTTGCGGCGGATACTCCAAATGTTTGGTCCGCGAAGGGCCTGTATTTTTTCGATTTTCATGTGTAATAACGCTAACGTTTATTTATTTTTGAATGCTTTCAATATCAAAGATAATTGAAATCCTTGAAAACTGGAGCTGGTGCGTGAAATTTTTGTGGATTTATGGGCAACCGCAACATGTGCTCAATAGTCTGGCAAAAAGTAACCAGATAAAAACAATTAGCGGTCAGTGGGAAAGAATTGCTGTATCTGTAACGCAGCAGCTATAATTTATATAAATTTGCAAGGTATGAAGCCTGTAGGAAAATTAATGATCATCGGCGGAGCTGTGAATAAAGGAAGTTTCACTGAAACTGAATACGAGACCAGTGCAGAGAAAAACCTCAACTTCTTTGAACGGGGAATCCTTCGTAAGATCATCAATGAAAGTAAAAATAAGGAAGAATCAGTAATAGAGGTCATCACTACTGCATCACAGATTCCGCAGATCGTAGGTCCAGAATATAAGAAGGCCTTTGAGTTTTTAGGAGCCAAACATGTTAATATACTTGACATCCAGACGCGCGAGCAAGCCAATTCTGATGCGATTGTTGCCCGTGCCAATAATGCTGATGTCGTTATGTTCACCGGGGGCGACCAACTTCGGTTAACTTCAATATTAGGAGGCACGCGCTTCCATGAAGCCATACTTATCAAATACCAGGAGACAGATTTCCTTTATTGCGGGACTTCCGCCGGTGCAGCTGCTGCCTCCGAAAATATGATCTACCAGGGTTCCAGCAGTGAAGCACTGCTTAAAGGCGAAATTAAAACAACTCAGGGACTGGGTTTCATAGACAATGTAATTGTTGATACACATTTTGTACAGCGGGGAAGGATAGGCCGGCTTTTTCAGGCTGTCGTCAGTAATCCAAGAACCTTAGGTATTGGTCTTGGCGAAGACACGGGTCTTTTCATTAAGGACGACTGCATGACTGCGGTAGGTTCCGGACTTGTAATCCTTGTAGATGGCCGCTTCATTAAAGATACCAACCTAACAAAGGTAAATCTGGGCGAACCAATTTCCATAGATAATTTAGTTGTGCACGTAATGTCGGTAAACGACAGATTTGACCTAAAGACCAAGGAACTCACTATTGAAAACACGCAGTACAGTCCGATACCCTCCTTAAACGGGCAACAGTAGCCGGCTTGCTGCTTTACTGCCAAACACAGCACTAATGAAGATAATAATACATGGTGGCTTCTTCTCGGAAAGCAGCCAGACTGCAGAAACGAAAATAGCCAAACAGCAGTCACTGACAAACATAATTGATCGCAGTTGGGATTATTTGAGGGAACATACAGCGGCGGAAACCGCCGTGTTTGCAGTTTCACTTTTGGAAGACGACGAGCTTTTTAATGCCGGCACCGGATCACAAATCCAGAGCGACGGAAAAATAAGGATGAGTGCATCCTTAATGAATGGGGAAACTCAAAAGTTTTCGGGTGTCATCAATATTGAATCTGTTAAAAATCCAATAAAGGTTGCCGAACTGCTGAAAGATGAAGACGACCGTGTCCTGGGTGGCCAGGGTGCGAAAATTTACGCATCTGCACATGGGATTGAAGATTATTCCACAGAAATACCGCAGCGGCGCTCAGAATATGAGGAGAAACTGAAGAATGGCGGTTTGGGTACTGTAGGCTGCGTGGTTCTGGATAAGGATGGAAAGCTGGCAGCAGCAACATCAACCGGTGGCAAAGGATTTGAGTTGGTGGGTAGGATTTCCGATTCAGCCACAGTAGCGGGAAATTACGCCAACCGCCATTGTGCGGTGAGCTGTACAGGTGTTGGAGAAGATATAGTAAGTAACGCAACAGCTACCAAAATTGTTACCCGCGTAAGCGATGGGCTGTCGGTGCAAGAAGCGTTTCGCAAAACATTCAGTGAGCTGGCAGAAATTGACGGTTTTGCGGGGGCTATAGGAATAGATAGTTACGGAAATATCCATTTTCAGGAAAGTCATCCCACCATGGTATTTGCTGCATATGACGGAGAAAAACACATGATGTTTAAGTAATAAATCTGCAAGGCATTATATATTTTTAATTAAATATCTTTTTAATATAAATTTAAGACATATTCCACTTCCTTTGGCACAGAATTTACAGTTCCTAGCGTAACATTTATTATTAACAAACAAATATTAAAACTATGAGCACTAGAAGAAATGGATTATTGGCATTGCTGGGCCTTGGGGCACTCGCTTTCTGGAAATACAAAAACTCTACACCGGAAGAGCAGCAGGCGGTTAAGGATAAATTTAACACAGCTAAGGACAACTTAGGAAAGTTGGGGAATGATTTGAAGAGCAAAGCTTCCGACATGGCATCTCAGGTACAGAGCAAAGCCGGTGAATTTGCCAACAAAGCCGAAAATAAAGCTGAAGAAGTAAGGTCTGATGTAAACAGCAGCAATCTTTAACAACTTTTTTCAATGAAATAACAAACTGCCTTCATTTGGAAGGCAGTTTTTTTATGGCTGTTAGTGAAAAAACATGGGGAACTTTGTGCCCAAGCTGCGGAATTCTGTATTTGCCGGGCTCAAATTCTTTATTGTGTCTGAAGCAGGGATAGGGTGACCAGTCATATTCATTGAAGGAAGTAATTTGAAGTCCATTGGAAAGAAGTGCAGTTAAAACTTCTGAGGTGGGATGATTCCACGTAACGGATTTCTGATGAAGGTCTGCTGACTGATCCGCGTAGGTTCCCTGCTCCTCTTCCTCAATTGTTTCCTCATTAAAATAACTGTATTTGATGTGTGTGAAATTTTCATCAAACATCCAGATAATAGGATGGAACTCTACAAAGATCAGTTTACCGCCTGGTTTAAGGAAATGGGAAATAACATCTGCCCATTTGTCAAGATCAGGTAACCAACCAATAGTTCCGTAGCTGGTATATACGATATCAAATTTCCCGCTCAGTACATCTGGTAACTCATATAAATCTGAAGTTATAAATTCCGTGTTGACTCCTGCTTTTATTGAGAGGTCGCGTGCAGCTTCAATTGCCTTGTTCGAAAGATCGGCTCCTGTAACATGCGCACCCATGCGGGAAAGTGAGATAGAGTCCTGCCCGAAATGGCATTGTAGATGAAGAATCTCCTTTTCTTTCACCTCTCCTAATATTTCTAGTTCGATTGAGTTGAGGGAGGTCCGACCTGCCAGGAATTCATCCACAAAATAAAAGTCTGATTTTAGATGATGCTCCACCTTAGCATTCCAGGCGTCCCGGTTGATATTTAGATAATTTTCCATCTTCGCTGTTATTTTTGGTCATCAACAGTCCTACTGCCTTAAAATCAGTTACTTCAGTTAAAAAATTCCTGAAGCGCAACAGTATGCTGCTCCCCGGTCTTCAGATCTTTAACAGTAATTCTGCTGCCGGCAATTTCTTCGCCACCAAAGAAAACCAGTTTTGTAATACCTCTCTTTTCGGCGTAGGTAAATTGTTTCTTCAGCTTGGCAGCCTCAGGGTAAAGCTCAGCGGATATACCTTTGATCCGAAGTTGGGCAATTACTTTTAAAGCCTCCAACGCCTCTGTCTCACCATAGTTGGCAAACAGATACTGTACACCTGTATTTTCATCTTCCTCAAAAAGGCCCAATTCCTCCATCACCAGATAAATGCGGTCCAGACCGAACGAAATACCTATGCCCGGAATATTTTTTACGCCAAAAACTTCTGTGAGGTTATCATATCTGCCACCACCGCCAATGGAGCCCATCTCCACACCTTTAGCCTTTACTTCGAAAATTGCACCAGTATAATAATCAAGCCCCCGGGCGAGGGTTATGTCGAATTTTAACTGTGCTGAGGCAATACCTAGCTCAAAGCATCTGGTAAGGACAAATTCCAGTTCTTCCACACCTTTAAGTCCCGATTCAATTCCCTCAAATTTTGTCTTTAGTTGCTGAACATTCTCCAAAGCATGATCACCTTGAGTGAACAGGAAATCAAGTTTATCAATCGAAGCCTGACTGATATTTTTCTGTACGAGCTCTTTTACAACTCCCTCCTTCCCTATTTTGTCCAGTTTATCCAACGCAACTGTAAAATCAATCAGCTGATCTGCGATTCCGGCATATTCAGCCAGTCCGGTTAGAATTTTGCGGTTGTTCAGGTGTATGGTTACGGGAATCCTAAGCTCCGAAAAAGATTTAAGATAAAGCTGCACCAGTTCGACTTCCTGCCAAAGGCTCTCAGAACCTACAACGTCGGCATCGCACTGATAAAATTCTCTGAAGCGTCCTTTCTGTGGCCGGTCTGCCCGCCAGACCGGCTGGATTTGGTAGCGTTTGAAAGGAAATACCATCTGACCGTGATTCATGGCTACATAGCGGGCAAAAGGTACAGTAAGATCATAGCGCAGGGCTTTTTCAGAGATTTGTGAAATCAGTTTTTGCGAATTCTTCGTACTCCAGTCTTCTTCTTTCGTTTTGGAAGCATAATCTCCGGAGTTAAGGATCTTAAATATCAGCCGGTCCCCTTCTTCACCATATTTACCTGTCAGTGTCGAAAGATTTTCAAAACTTGGCGTTTCCAGCGGCTGGAAACCGAAAAGTTCAAAATTTTTCTGAAGTGTATTGATAATCTGTCGTCTCCTGATGACCTCTCCGGCGCTGAAATCGCGGGTTCCTTTCGCTAAACTTGGCTTCATTACTAATCTTTAGGTTATTGGCAGCGGATCTATCCCGCCTGCAATTGCAAAAATAATGATTTGTTGAGGACTGGCAGGTGTCCGCTGAAAATAAGCTAAGAAAATACGAAGATAGACGCTACAATGATTTCACTGTCAAATCAGTTCTACAAGACTGATAATCTCCTCGCCGTAATTTTCAATTTTATGTTTACCGAAACCTTTGATGTCCTGAAGTTCTTCCTTTTTAGCCGGTTTGTATTTGGCAATTGAAAGAAGTTCCTTATTGGTCGCAATAAAATAGGACGGCAACTTTTGGTTTTTGGCTTTTTCGTTCCGCCACAAGCGAAGGGCATCCAGGATTTTCACTTCATCCTGATTAAGTTCATCTTCATTAGGCGCACTGTACTTTTTGCCGGGTTCTTCATTCAGTATGGGCTTTTTCTCCTCAAAGTAAAGGATTACAGACCAACACTCCGATTCCTTTATAAAAGCAGACTCAAACTTTAATATCTGGTGCTCTGCCAGGAACTTATCCAGCTTCTGCTGATCGGCGCGGATGAAGGCATCGTCTATCCGGACCTTTAAAACTTTAACTTTCATGATTTGGTGTTTTTGTGGTTTTTTGTACTTGCAATGGAAGGAGAAGCCGGACCACATCTTAGTCGTCCGGCTTCAGAATCTTCTATTTACTTCCCAGGAGAACAAGTTCTTCAACGCGTATCTCTGTTATGTACATTTTTTGACCGTCTTTTTCATAGGAACGGTACATGAGTTTTCCTTCTACCGCGATTTCCTTACCTTTCTGTACATATTTCTGCATAATCTCCGCGGTTTTACCGAAGGCTACCAATGAATGCCATTGGGTCTCCTCTACTTTCTCGCCCATGGCGTTGGTATAAAAGTCGTTGGTTGCGAGCGATACACTGGCTTTCATTCCTTTTTCAAAGTTGATAACTTCGACTTCTTTTCCTGTGTGACCGATTAGGGTTACTCTGTTTCTTAGTGACATGACTTTAAAATTTAATTGTTAGACTTAGATAAGAGACTCACTGTTATTCTCAAATCTCTGATGCAAAGATTCAACGGTTTCCAAAATTTATTCGGTTAAAAAATATTTAATATCGTTTGTAGTCGTTTGTAAATGGATATAATAATAATTTACAGTGATTTATAAGAACTAAATTTATTTTATGATGTATGATTTTCTATTAAATTGTCCGTACTTTCAGCACAGGTCAGGCTTCTTACAGGTAAAAATCAGCCTTCATTATCTCATTATTTTCCGTAACTTTCACGTTTAAATTTTAAAATAATTAACCGCCGAAATGTTAGAAGCACACCAGGTTAAAAAGTCATATGATGCGGGACGGAAAACCGCGCTGCAGGACTTCAGCATCAATGTTCCCACCGGCAGTATCTATGGGCTGCTGGGCCCCAACGGAGCCGGAAAAACAACCTTCATCCGGATCATCAACCAAATTACCCAAGCCGACAGCGGCGAGGTTTTCATCAACGGTGAAAAGCTCAACCCCAGCCATATCCGCGATATTGGCTATATGCCCGAAGAGCGCGGGTTGTATAAGAATATGACGGTGGGCGACCAGCTGCTCTATTTTGGCGAACTTAAGGGCATGACCAAGAGCGAGGCCCTGCATGAGGCCAAATACTGGTTTGAACAGCTGAATATCGATCAGTGGTGGAAAAAAAAGCTTAGCGAACTTTCCAAAGGGATGGCACAAAAGATACAGTTCGTAGTTACGGTGCTGCACAAACCAAAACTTCTTATTCTGGATGAACCGTTTTCGGGATTCGACCCTGTGAATGCAAATCTTATCAAGGACCAGATATTGGCTTTGAAAGAACGTGGCACGACCATTATCCTGTCCACTCACCGGATGGAAAGTGTGGAAGAAATGTGCGATTATGTGGCATTAATCAATAACTCCAGAAAGATCCTGGACGGAAAGGTATTTGATGTTCGTGAACAATTCAAGAAAAATATTTTCGGGGTCACGCTTTCGGATGTGGACCAACAGCAGTTTGAAAATTTCCGCAAGGTTCATGACATTAGCCTTTTCACTACAGCAAATGAGCTTATTTCCTTTGACATCAGTAACAGCGGAAACCAGAATCATCTTATTTCGGAACTTGTAGGAATTGGCAAAATACGGTCCTTTGACGAAAAGATTCCGAGTATGAATGAAGTCTTCATTACCGCTGTGCGCGATGGTTATGCCGCACCTGAAACGGTAACTTTCCATTAATAATTAAGACTGCCTTAGCATTGAACTTCCGCATGAAGAATATATTTTTAATCACTAAACGTGAATACCTGACGCAGGTAAAAAAGAAATCCTTTATTATCCTCACTATTCTGGCTCCGATAATAATGATTGCATTCGGTGCCTTTATTGCCGTAATGCTGAAAGCCAATGAAACCCAGTACACTGTTAATGTAATTGACAAAGGAGGACTCTTCGCCGGCAAACTTAGATCGGATGATAAACTGAAATATGTTTATGTAAACCCCGCGTCCGAAAATCAGCTGGTAAACAGTTTGAAAGACATGGAGGAAACCAATGGCTTGCTGATCCTGGCACCCCTGCAGGATAACAGGTTCGATATGCTGGAAAAGAATTCCAGACTGCTTGTGAACGATAAGATTGGCTTTGAGACCAAACAGCGCATTGTGGACGACTTATCGGAGGTTTTACGTCAGGCCAAGATAAAGCACCTCAATATCAATGAAGAGGAGATTGTGCAGCTCGATAAAAATTTTGAACTTAAAAGCAGTAATGTTAATGATAAGAGCCAGGTAGATACAGACCTGGATTTCGGTGTGAAGTATGGCCTTGGGATGGTCCTGATGTATGCTGTGTTTATGTTCATCATTATTTATGGTGTACGTGTTATGAGATCAGTACTTGAAGAGAAGAATAACCGTGTGGTGGAAATCCTGATTTCATCAGTAAAGCCATTTGAGCTGATGATGGGTAAGATTCTGGGTGTTACCCTGGTTGCCCTAACCCAGTTCAGCGTATGGATTACAATGGCTATTTTAGGTGCTTTATTTCTGAATACCGGATTTTCTGCCATGAAGGATAATCTGCCAAGCGGAAGTGAGCAGGTGGTGGAGAAAGTGGATTTTGCCCAAATCGCGGGAGAGGTGTCGCACATTTTGCTGGAGATGAATGTACCGGTTGTCATTGCTGTGTTTCTGTTTTTCTTCCTTTTTGGTTATATCTTTTACAGTTCCATGTATGCGGCAATCGGCTCGGCGGTCGATAATGAGACCGAAACACAGCAGTTTACCCTGTTTGCGATTATACCGCTGATGGTGGGCATGTACGGCAGCATAACCATCATTAACAACCCTAATGGTCCACTTGGTTTCTGGCTGTCCATCATTCCGTTTACCTCACCTGTGGCCATGGTGGCACGCATTCCATTTGGAGTGCCGATGTGGGAAATCGCGCTGTCCATGTTCCTGCTTATTATGAGCACATTTCTCATGGTTTTTATTGCGGCCAAAGTTTACCGCGTGGGCATTTTAATGTACGGAAATAAAGCTACGATGAAGGAACTCTGGAAGTGGATCAGAAACTGATGATTTTACAAAACCTTCATGATTTAGGTAATAAAAAAACTGCTTGATTTCTCAGCAGTTTTTTTGTTAGTACGGTTTATTGTTGAACCTTATCAGGATCGTCATAATTCACCATCCAGTTAATGCCGAATTTGTCCGTCCACATTCCGAAATAAGCTCCCCAGAAGGTTTCGGCGTTTGGCATTGTCACCACTCCACCTTCCGAAAGCGCAGTTGCCAGACGGTCGGCCTCTTCGCGCGAATCGGTGTTGATTGATATAGAGAAATTGTTTCCCTGCAGGAAGCCTGCGGACCATTCACCGCCTGTATCACTGCCCATCAGTATCGTTTCCTGGGAGATGGGTAACGACACATGCATAATGCGGTTTTTTTCGATCTCGGACATCTTTTCGTTACCTTCAGCAGGCATATCACCAAAGCGCCCGATATATGGAAATTCGCCGCCAAATACCGATTTATAGAAGTTAAAAGCCTCCTCGCAATTACCGTTGAAGGTTAAGTACACATTTACTGTTGCCATAGTTCTTATATTAATTATTTCATTCGTACTGAGTTAATTGTGTGGCAGCCATCCATTTAGGGTTTTTCTGATAACGCCTTCAGCTTCTGCAGACCTAAGGTGAAATCGGGCCCTACCTGATCCTCCAGATCCATGAAGAGCTTCATTGGACTGAAAGGAAAGGGTATCTCTGAGGTGAATCCCCATACCGCTTTACTGCCGGGACCATTTTTCTGCACTGTTACATATTCCATTGCCTGACTTTCGTAGGGAGTAAGGAACGTCATTTCTATTTCGATCCTTTTTATGGCAGAATCTACTTTCAGCACTTTTATACAGCCCTTTCCTACAGCGTCATTACCTTGCCAGCACTGCTGTTCGCCCGGCTGACCCGTGGTGCCTGACCAATCTTTCTTCGCATTCGGGTCCTTCTCCTGCCAGGGACTCCAGGATTCCATAGCTTTCAGGCTATTAGTATTTTGCCAAACCCTGTCGACCGGTGCGTTGATTACTATTGATTTCTCAAATCTGCATTCGCCGGAAATTATCGCTGCTGCCAGAAGCCAAATCAATACAGATGCCGCCATCACATAAGCGGTAATCTTTAGAATTTTCATGTATTTATACTAATTAGCGGTGCTGGTCCAGCATAATTACATTTCCGTCCGGATCCTTTAATACAAAGTGTTCCGGTCCTGAGGAATTTTCATCAGCTTCCTTATCCAAAGATAAACCGGCTGCTTTCAGTTGGTTTTGGATTTCCCGAACATCCTGAAAATTTTCAAGATTAACGGCATTCTGATCCCAGCCTGGATTGAAAGTAAGAATATTCTTCTCAAACATACCCTGGAAAAGACCGATAACGGAAGTTCCATTTCGTAAAATCAACCATTTCTGGTCAATGTTTCCGCCCATTTGCTCAAAACCCAGCTTTTTATAAAAGTCATACGATTGCTGAATGTCACGTACATTCAGGCTTACAGAAAATGCCCCAAGTTCCATATTATCTTTTTATTATTTTTGAATTATCAGCAAGTCTGTAGCCTACCCACACCAGTGACCATACCAGTACACCTGCTACCCAGAACCAGGCGGAAGTAGGCATAATGTACATCATGTATATGGTTTGCAGCAGAAATACGAGACCGCAGAAAAGGGCATAAATCATCTTTCCGTCTGCCGCAACTTTTGTAGAAATGTAGCCGGACAGCAGCGCGCCCACGGCATAAGCTAAAATCACAAAGAAAAGTGCCATAAATGGCGCCGTAGAAACATAGGAGGCCATAGCGTCCATATCATTGCGATCAATTCCTGCAGGTAGCGGATAAAGTTTGTGCCCCAGGGTCTCAATCAAATAGATACCCAATCCGCCGGCCAGAACACCTGCCGGAACAGCTATTATTTTTTTAATCATGGTAATTGGTTTTTCCAGTTAGTTTTGAAGTCTAGTGTGCCATCATTATTTCTCCAGGTACCGGTAAATTCAGTTAGGTGGCTGGGGGTACGGAGCTCTTCTCCTGTGATACTTATGATGATTTTAAAATCTCCGCTGAACCTGCCGGTGTGTTTACCGCTGCCCTCTTCAGTAAGAAGATAATCCCCAACTACAGTCACAAAGGCAGCGTCGGCTGCTTGCCCGGTTATTGATAGCAGACCTCTAAAAGGTGTGGTATTATTTCTTACAGTGGAATAGCCCGAAACATTATATATGCCAGAGCTGCACGCATAAAACAGCAGAGAGAAAGTAAGGAACCTTAAGTTAAATCAGGACAACATGGCGTAAAATATTAAACACCAAACTGTTGCAAATGATGATTAAGATGCTTTGCAAGCATATTGTTCCATTCCTGAGCAGTGAGTATCCCAAAACTGGAATTTTCTTTGCCTTCAAAAGCTTCACGGCCCAACTGCTGCACGCGCTGGATATTTCCAATTAACTTTTTCTTTTCCTCTTCAAAATTGCGGGCATCCGAAATAATAAAAACTGGGCTTGTCGGTATACTTTGTTTGTAAGGTATGTTGTTTACCACTTTAGGCTTTACAAAATTCTTAAGAAGAAACTTTGCTATCATACCAGGCTTTTTCTGTTTTTCAGGTTCAAAGATGAATGAATAAGGCACGTTCATATGCGCCAAAACCTGGTCTACCGTCATCTTCCCCCACTTCCGCTGGGTCTCAGGGGTCAGGTTGTTAATCCTGTCAATATAATTCTGAGCGTCTTTTGCGCTGTACACGTCTTCCATAGTATATTGAGTATCGTTTAGGCAAATTTAATCCAATTCGCCTGATTTTGTATACACTACATATAAAAAAACCGCTTCATTTTTTGATGAAGCGGCCGGTGTTCTATAATGTGCAGATTTTTAAAAGGTGACCTTCAGCCCGCCCAGAAACTGTGCGCCCAGAACACGGTAAGCATTATGGCTTTGATATCTGTTGTTCAGCAGGTTATTACCCATCACAAACACACTTACATTGCGGTGTGCTTTATATTCAGCAGAAATATTTAGATCTGCATAACCACTAACTTTGCCGTCGATATATTCAGTGACTTCAAAATTGGCCGGCTGTAAGTCGTCCGGTTCCACGGTGAAGTAATTTGTTTTCTGGTCACCTGCAAAAAAGCCTTTAAATCCTAGTAAAAGTTTTTTGTCCAGCAGACTATATTTAGCACCTAGTTCTGCACGGATAAGCGGTGTATTCAATATGTCTTCATAATTATTAAGCCTGAAGAAATTGTAGTTTATAATCCCGTCCACAACGAGATTTTCCAACGGGAAATACTGCAGGGATGCCTTAACCTCATTTACAGATCCGTTATCGTAAGTCGCCGAAAAGGTATTGGCAAAATCATAGGCAGCGCGATCCAGGGTATTTTCAGGTGAAAACAATCCATTGCTTCTGTAAAACAGGATATCGTTCACTTTTGCAAAGCCGGCAGACAGATCATATTTTAAGTCCTGGCTTATATCTCCGCGAATCCCGAAATAGACTCTGTATTTTGTTTCGGTAGGTCGGATAACCTGATCGGACACTAAGTACGGATTGTCACGCAACATAGAAGCATATGAATTATGCTGAAGACCACCGTCTACTCCCAGATACAGGTTGGCTTTTTCCGAACCTGCGAAAAAGATCTCAGCTCTTGGGAACCAATAGGTTTTACTCGTATTTACAGTCTCGGCCTGCAAATTATCCTGGGTTTTCCCGTTCAGGAAACTGAACCCGGAGCCAATCATCAGATAACTTTTGCCCCGGTAAAAGGAAAGCTTAGGTTCTGCATACCCTTCAAGGTAATTTGAGCTGTTTTGGTTAAGTAGCTCAAACTTAGTATCAAGGGTTTCCAATCCAAGTCCCAGGTCGGCATGCAGCTTCACGCCGTCCAGCGGGAAATTCATTCCGTGTTTTGAGAGGTTCAGATCCAAACCACCATAGGTTTCCTTCGCATCAAACTTATCAGAGAGAAACGACGTCTTCAGTCGGACATCATTCAGTATTTCATTGGAATAGTGGTCGTAGTAGCCGCTCAGGGTGATGTTCTGTACCTGCTGCTTCAGGTTGGTATTTGCATCGGGTTGCAATGCATAGATACCGTAGTAATTGTAATCATGTGAGCCAAACCCTGCATTGGCGTTAAATTTTCCTTTTTCACCATACGAATTCAGGTAGGCACCCAAATCCACGCGGCTTGAATTGCTGTCCCATGGATAGTATTTCTTTAAACCGCTGGTAGAGAGAACATGAGCATCTGCGCCTACTTCAGTTTTGCTTTCCAGAAGGTAAGATACATTACCATCGAAAAGTACTTTACCGAAATTGCCCATTCCGAACTGCAGATAATTATCCTGATAATCGGATCCTAATTTAGGCGAAATATCTTCACCTTCAATTGTGGAAGTGGTAAAGTCTGAGGCTGCAGGTACGTTGGTGAGATTATAAGTCACCGGATTCTGAGCCTTTTCTTCAGGGGGATAATTCTTGATGGTTTCAACAGATGTTTTCTTCTTCTCTATTTTTCTTACTTCAGGTTCGCGTTTGCGGTCCAGAATCAATTTTTCCTCTTTTATTTGAGAAAAAGCAACCTGTGAGATTCCCAAAAACAAAAGGGATATAATTTGAACTTTCTTATTCATAATTGTCAGTTTAACAGCATGCCCAACGAGTAAGGGACGTGTGTGCTAATTCGTTTTGATGGAAATTTTTACTTAATGAGTTTTTTAACTTCACGTGCTTCTGCCACAATCTCCGGCAGGTCCTGGTAGTTGGCAATAATCTGATCCACAGTGTAACTTGCCTGGTAGTTGTCATTGAGTCCAAGATAGTTACGGGCCATCAGAACGAGGGCTTTAGCACCCCAATATTCTTCTGCTGCATAATTGTTGGCCAGTTTGAAGATGGTCTCGTTGGATGATTTGTAACTTTTCGCTTTGTTCTGATAGAATGCTTTGGCATAAAGTGCCTCCGCCGCAACTGCAGGATTAGATGACTTTTCCAGCGCGGCATACGCAGACTGTGCATCTTTTCCGCTGTTCATCAGGCTTCGGGCCTTAATCACCCTGGCGCTTTCCATTACTGCCGGTGCATTTTTATTGTTGGCAAGTACCAGATCTGCCAAACGCTCTGCTTCTTTAAAGTTTTTCTCCTTTGCGTAGATGTTCATTAGTTCCACATTGGCAAAATTCCTGATGTTCACATTGCCTGATGTTACAAGGCCGTTCAGGTATTTTTTTGCTTCAGCAAAATCACCCTGTGAAATATAGATCTGTGCAATTCGGGTTTGCGCATCTTCCTGGTAATCACTCTGAACCGATGCCACGTCCTGAAGTGTTAGCAACGCCTTTGTGCTGTTGGAGGTTTGGTAATAACTTTCACCCAGTTCATACTGTGCCTGGTACAGACCTTCACCCGTAGGATTTTGGCTCAGGTATTTCTCATACAAAGGAATTGCACGGGCATATTCTTTTTTCAGATAGTGCTGCTTGGCTGTAGCCAGATTAATTTCATCAAGCTCGGCAGCGTCTATCCTCACTCCAAGTTGCTGTGCAAATGCCTGGTAGCCTGCCACATCACCTGTTTTCATATACAGCGGCCTTGAAGCCTGTACCACTTTGGAGGCAAACGCGGTTCCGCGGTATTGGGACCCCAGTTGTTGAAATTCTGCCAGTGCCTTAGCATCATCATTGCCGTCTATATAATTCTGAGCTCTGTAAATCTGGGCATTTGCCACAAGATCACGGTCAGCACTCGCTTTTATTACTCTGCCGAAATAATCATTGGAATTTGCGTAATCGCCTTGCGTGGAATAGGCAACTCCTATCTCATATTGAGCATCATCCACATATTCAGAATTGGAATACCGGGAAATAAGTCCTTGCAGAACGGTAATTTTCTCTGCATTCTTACCCTGGAAACCAAGTGCAAGAGCTTTCTGGAAAACGGTATAATCGTTCACATTGCCGGCACTGTCGTAGATGGCAATCGCATCTGCCAGTTCGTTATTGGCGTAATGAGTGTCGGCCAGTCTCAGTTCAGCATCACTTTTAAAGTCCGGATCAGGATTCTTCAGATATTCTGCAAAATACTGTTTCGCTTTAGAGAAATCTTTAGCTTTGAAATAAGCGTAACCTAAATCATAGGCCAACTGCCGCTTTTCGGGAAAGGCCGGGCCCGTAAGTACATTCTCATAATGGCTGATTGCTGATGTATAATTGCCCTTCTGATAATAGGTTTGCCCCAGCCAATAGTGTGCACGGCTGTTGAATTCTTTATTAATGTTGAATTCAAGGCTTCTTAAGAAAAACTTTTCTGCAGCATCATAATTCCCTTTGTTAAATTCCTCAGTTCCCAGAAGGTAAGATACTTCCTGATCGATCTTATCTGTTTCGGGGGTCGAGTTCTGAAGTTTATCAATGGCCGCCAAAGTTTCGCGGTAATCTCCCGAATAAAGGTAAGATTTAACCAGCAGCCTCCGAAGTTCAGGCGTTTTGGAATCATTAGGATATCTGTCAATATAATTCTGGATCACACGTGGTGCCGCCTCAAAGGGGTTACCTACGTCGTAGCTTAACTTGGCATACTGCTCATGTGCCAGTTTCTGTACACTACTGTCATAGTCCATCTGATGTGCGGAACGGTACGCCGATAGGGCTTCCTGCTTCCTGCCGGTTTGGATATAGGCATTACCCAATTGGTAATATGCATTTTGGGACAGCGCTGACTTGCTGTTGATGAGCTGGTTGTAATAGGAAACAGCATCTTCATATTTCTGAAGCTCTGCCGCCACAAATCCCATCTGGTAAAGGTCGCTTTCGCTTGGGTTGGATTTACTTTCCACAAAACTCTTGAGGTGCGGGTACGCAGCGGAATAATCCTGCTTCATAAAATAACTCTCCCCTATGATCTTATGGACTTCAGCCTTATACGCCTCAGAAATACCGGGATCGTCCAGCAAGGTGTTTCCCTCTGCGATGGCCTGGTCATACTGCTTCTCATTATAGTACATCTGTACATAATAGGGACGTACCAGTTTGGCGAACTTTTCATCAGACTTTACACTGTCAAAATACTGAAATGCCTTGTCGTGCTGGCGGTCTGCATAATACAGATGACCTAACATATAAGCTATTTCCATTTTATTTTCTGTGCCGCCATTTTCATAAGCTTCCTCCAGAGCACGTATGGCACCAGGGCTGTCGCCTGTCATGAATTTGGCATAACCCAGTTTCAGGATGTAATCTGCATTTTCCTGTCGGGAAAGCTGATACTGATTTACATTCTGAAGCGTCTCCAGCGCTTTGTCAAAATCCTTTTGGGCCAGATAATAATCGGCCAGCGGCAGGTTGGCCTGCGCGAAGAAGGCGGATTCCGGATATTCCTTCATAAAGGCGGCTAATCCCTTTTCAGCATGATTTTTTTGAAGGATGACACCGATCACATTGTCAAAAAACTGCGCCGCTTCTTTTTTGGAGGCAGAAAGATTCTGGTTATAAAAATATTGCTGGGCATATTCGTATTGAGACGCGTTAAAAATCCTTGTTTGATACAGGTTTTCGGCCAGGTTATAGGTGTAGGAACCGCGGTCGCTGAAATATCTGGAGTGCTGGGCTTCGGCTAAACCAAAATAAAAAACGGCGCCGGCCAGTAACAATTTCTTCGAATTCATTTTTCAGATTTAGGAAGGTTATTTTATCAACGAAAATATTGATTACTTATTACCCCCACAAGTGTTTTCGTTAATGTGAATATGTGGATAACGTTAAAGACGAATTATAATTTAATTGAATAGTTCATGTAATATATATTTGCAGAAAGAAACCTTCAATAGAACATTTACCGAAATAATTTCTGCAAAGAAAAAAGACTTTGTAACAGGATATTTTGGAAGAAAAAATGTGAGTTTTTTTCTAACACGCAGTATTAAGATCCGAAAATCAAAAATCAGACAGTTACTTCAGAATTAATTTATTAAATATCATTTCGCTATAATAAAAACCGCTTCCCGCAAGCGGTTTTTCTGTTATTTCATTACATTTGTTTTCATCAAATAAACTTATGAACCAACTTTTCAGGAGAAAACACTACAACGAAGCCGATCATTCCACAGGTCTGAATCGTGTGCTCGGTGTTTGGGATATTGTATTTTTCGGGCTTGCGGCCATCATCGGCGCGGGCAGTTTCAGCAGCCTGGGAGAGGCCATCTTTCGTGGTGGTCCGGGAGTAATTTCCCTCTACGTGATCTGTGGAATTGCCTGCGGCTTTACAGCACTTTCCTATGCCGAATTCGCCAGCAGGATTCCCGTAGCAGGCTCGGCCTATACCTATGCTTACGCCAGTTTTGGTGAACTGATGGCCTGGATCATTGGCTGGGCGCTTATTATGGAATATTCTTTCGGAAATATATACGTTGCTTTCTCGTGGAGTGATTATTTTACAGGATTTCTGGAAAGGCTCGGATTCATCGTGCCCGATTATCTTTCTACCAGTTATCCGGAAGCCAGGAAAGCTTTTGAAAACGGTTCCGAGAATAAGAATCTGATTAATGCCTGGGTCAGCGCTCCTATGGTGGCCGGCTGGAAATTCATCGTAGATATTCCGGCAATTCTTATCAATATCTGTATTACCGCTCTGGTTTACATCGGCGTGAAAGAAAGCAAGAACTTCAACAATATGCTGGTCATTCTGAAGATTGCGGTTATCATCCTTATTATCTGCGTAGGCGTTTTTTATATTGATTCCGATAACTGGTCACCCGTGGGTGAAGATGGTACCAGCAGCTTTATGCCTAACGGTTTTTCAGGTGTAATGGCTGCCGTGTCCGGCGTTTTCTTTGCCTATATCGGCTTTGATGCATTGAGTGTGCTATCCGAAGAAACCAAAAATCCGCAAAAGAATTTGCCCCGCGGGATGATTATCTCACTGGTCGTAAGCACACTGATTTATATTGCACTAACTTTAATCTTAACAGGATTTGTAGATTACCGCAAATTTGAAGGTGTAGGCGACCCACTGTCCTTTATTTTCTCTCCGGAAAACGGAAACCTGCCGTGGATGGAGTATATTGTTTCCGTGACCGCTATCATCGCCATTACATCTGTACTTCTGGTATTCCAGATGGGTCAGCCCAGGATCTGGTATGCCATGAGCCGCGATGGCCTGCTGCCGAAGAAGTTCTCCAGCATCCACGAAAAATACAGAACACCCGGTTTCGCCACCATAATTACCGGAATCGCTGTGGGATTGCCCATCCTTTTTACGGATAAGTCGTTTATCCTGGATTTCACAAGTATAGGAACCATATTCGCCTTCGTTTTGGTAAACGGCGGAATTTTGCTCATGCCCCGAAAAGAAAAATTACAGGGTCGTTTCCACATGCCCTATGTGAATTCGAAATATATTTTTCCTGTTCTCTTTCTTGTAAGTCTGGCGGGGTTCTATTAC
This sequence comes from Kaistella sp. PBT33-4, assembly GCF_029194425.1. Taxonomy (NCBI): domain Bacteria; kingdom Pseudomonadati; phylum Bacteroidota; class Flavobacteriia; order Flavobacteriales; family Weeksellaceae; genus Kaistella; species Kaistella sp. PBT33-4. The sequence continues at coordinate 195,979 of NZ_JARFYL010000004.1, forward strand.
TGGCAACCGGATTTCTTCGCCAATTTGCTGAAATGGAGTGACCCTGTGGAAGGCGAATTCCGGATTTCGGTAACTATTTATCTTATTATCAACTTTGTCCTGGTATATTTTTCGTTTACCCGTAACCTAAGCCTGTTTCCCTTACTTGGACTTACGTGCTGTTTATATCTACTGACAGGAATGACGCACAATAACTGGTTCTGGTTTGGTCTTTGGTTTGCAGTGGGACTTATTATTTACTTCATGTACGGCATGAAAAACAGCAAACTGCAGCGTGACCTGAATGGTGATCTGAACTGATAATTTCACCGCCGGTAGCTGCTGCATCTAAAGAACAAATATTATGGAAAAGCAGAAGATGACTTACGGTGAGTTTTATGAATACTATTTGAGTCAACATCAAAAACCAATGACCCGGGTATTTCATTTTTTGGGTATATTTTTCACCTTGTGGATACTTATATACATTATATACTCCGGACAGGAAAGGTTCCTATGGTATTTGCCACTCACCCTGCTGGGCCTACCGGCATTCGGGCATGTTTTTGAGCAGAATAAACCCACAGGAATTTCAGCACCCATAAGGACGCTGATCAGTGATTTTCAACTTTTTTTTGAGCTCATCAGCGGAAAAGAGAAGTTTCGCCCGAAAAATAAAAATATTATAAGATAAATCCGCATAGTTTTAAAGCTGAAACTGCGATCCCAACCAAACAGCCAGCATTCCCAACAGGATGCTGGCTGTTGTGTAAAGTGTAAGCATTAAATAGTTCTGATTCTGCCACAGTGCCAGGTTTTCTAAGGAAAATGCTGAAAAGGTAGTAAAGCCTCCGCAAAAACCGGCGATAAGCAATAATCTGAGCTCGTTGTGCTCTTTGGGAATTGCGGATGAGAAAATTCCAATAAGCAGGCATCCCAGCATGTTTACCGTCAAGGTTCCCATCGGAAAACCGCCCAAATTCCAGAGCGATTGCGTACTTTTTGAAATAAGAAAGCGGAGTACGCTGCCTGCTCCTCCGCCTAAAAATATGATCAGGAGAGATTTCAACATAATCCTGTCCTATGTGTTAGCTGCTAATGTAATTCTGCGAGATACTTTTCGGCATCCATTGCCGCCATACAGCCGCTGCCCGCCGCTGTGATTGCCTGTCTGTAAATGTGGTCCTGAACATCGCCCGCCGCAAAAACACCGGGCAGATTGGTATGTGTGGAACCGGGGACCGTTTTGATATAACCGTTTTCGTCCAGAGTGATTTGTCCGGAGAAAATGTCCGTATTCGGTTTGTGACCAATGGCTATAAAAATGCCGTGAACATCAATTTTTGAAGTTTCCTGAGTGATATTGTTAATGACCACAGCTCTTTCGACAAGGGAATTCTCACCTTCTATGCCAATCAGTTCATGGTTGAATTTCACTTCGATATTAGGTGTGTTTTCCACACGGTGCACCATTGCCTTAGAAGCACGGAAGGTATCCTTTCGTACCAGCATGGTAACTTTATTGGTAAGTTTTGCAAGATAAGTTGCTTCTTCAGCTGCCGTGTCTCCGGCGCCTACCACTATTACGTCTTTCCCTTTGTAAAAGAATCCGTCGCAGGTGGCACATGCCGAAACGCCGCCGCCGGCGTATTTTTTCTCATCGTCCAGTCCCAAATATTTAGCAGTGGCTCCCGTAGAGATGATCACCGTTTTTGCCCAGATTTCCCGGTTGCCGGCCCATAGTTTATGAACACCCCCAACTTGTGTGGCAAATTCAACCTTTGTAATCAGTTCATAATGAACCTTGGTATCAAACCTCTCAGCCTGCTTCTGCAAATCCATCATCATCTGCGGACCCGTAACACCGTCCGCATATCCCGGGAAGTTATCGACCTCGGTTGTGGTGGTAAGCTGTCCGCCCGGCTCCAGACCGGTAAAAAGCTCGGGCTTCAGGTCGGCACGTGCGGCATAGATGGCAGCTGTAAAGCCTGAAGGTCCTGATCCGATGATTACACAGTCTAAAATATTCTGTTCCATTATTGCTCTTTAGGTTTAGTTATATATTGAGAATTCAAAATTCGACAAAATCTGATGAAGAATGAGGCAAAACCGATCTGTTCTGTCGATAGTGACGTTATGATCTTTCAGACGATCTCGCTTGTCAGGCCACGCTCGGTAAGCTGTTCATGCATGGGTTTAAGCAAATCCATGGAGCCGGTTTTTACAGTACATTTGCCTTTGTAATGTACAAGAATGGTACATTGCTGAGCTTGTTCCGCAGTATGTTTACATACAGTAATCAGGGACTCTATTACGAAATCAAAAGTATTGAAATCATCATTCCAGAGGATAAGTTTATTTACTTCGTCTTCCTTTTCCAGCAGTAACACATCTTCGTCGTACTGGCGCTGCGGGTTTTCATAATTTAACGGGGGTTGTATGGTCTTCAACATGATTTTTGCGTTTATAATTCGCTAAATTCTTCAGAAAGTTCATCCAGTACATTTTTTTCATCGTATACCAGTTCCACCATCTCAACACTTTTATTATTCATCTTCAATATTTTGAAGTGATAGCTGTTCATCTCAAACTCCTGATTTTCCTCCGGAATATCCTCCAGTTCATGCAGTATATATCCGGCCAGCGTATTAAATTCACCCTCTTCGGAAAGCGGAAACTTCTTCGGAAGGAATTCATTAATTTCGTCCAGCGGCTGGGTAGCCTGTACCCAGTAGGTGTTTTCGCCCACCTGGTCCACTACTTTTTCCTCATCGTCCTCTTCATCCTGTATTTCGCCTACAAGTTCTTCAAGAATATCTTCCAGAGTGATAATACCTTCTGTGCCTCCAAATTCATCAATTACTACAGCTAAATGCTGCTTTTTCTGCTGAAAAATCTTCATCAGGTCAGAGATCTTCTTGCTGCCAACCACAAAAAAAGCTTCGCGCATCAAACGCTCCAGATCCTGGTGTGTAATAGCACCCTTGCTTCTCACATATTCCCGGATAATTTCCTTTGTATAGAAAATACCGATCACATTATCTATGGAGTCTTTATAGACAGGTATTCTTGAATAGCCACTGTCCATAATCTGGTTAATGACCTCGTCAATCGGATCTTCAATATCAATTGAGAGAATATTCTGACGCGGAACCATGATCTGCTTTGCCGAATGATCCGTAAAGTCAAAAGCATTCTTGATAATCTCGTAGTTCTCCTCCTGAATCTCACCGGAATCAGCCGACTGCTTCACCAACAGTTGAAGCTCTTCCGTAGAATGGATTTCATGTTCGGAAGCAGGATGGATTTTCATTAACCGCAGGACCGCATTGGACATCTGATTCATGGTCCAGATAAATGGTTTGAAAACGGTGTAGAACACACGAAGCGGCACGGCAATCGCCATGGTAGTCGCTTCAGCTTTGCGGATGGCTATCGATTTCGGGATGAGTTCACCAAAGACAATGTGCATCACGGTAATAATAAGGAAGCTGATAACCAGGGATACCGTAGTTATGGTAGTTTGATCGGCCACAACCTCAAAATAGAGGAACATTTTTTCAATAATGTGATGCATAGCGCTCTCGCCCACCCAACCTAAGGCAAGTGAGGCAAGAGTAATTCCGAGTTGTGTTGCAGAGAGATATTCATCCAGACGTTTTATGATGAATTCAGCCTGTTTTGCCATGGAGTTGCCCTCGGCAGCTTTAATTTGGATCTGTGAGTAACGAACTTTAACAATTGAGAATTCTGCTGCTACAAAAAAGCCATTCAATAATACTAAGAACAAAGCCAGGAGCAGCTTGATTATGTCCGAATCCATTTAGAAAAATAAAGTTATGACTGCAAAGGTAGGTAAATTTTACAAATTTAAACTGTGAAAACTAAGTCAAAGCATGAAGACTCAGTTGTGCCGTCGTCAATCCATGAAGCGTTTAAAAAAACAAAAACCGCCTCAGTGATGAAGCGGTTATTATATATTTGAGTTGAATTCCTATTTGGCTTTCAGTGCCTCGGCACCCGATACGATCTCAAGGATTTCATTCGTAATTGCAGCCTGACGGGCTTTGTTATAGGTAATCACCAAATCATTCTTAAGCGCCTGCGCGTTGTCTGTAGCTTTGTGCATAGCTGTCATACGTGCACCATGTTCAGCTGCGACAGAATCAAGGATGGCTTTATAAACCTGAGTTTTGATGGACTTAGGAATAAGACCTTCCAGAATTTCTCTTGCGCTTGGTTCAAAGATATAATCAGTGTTTACATCTGAACTTTTCTCCGGCAAAGCAATAGGTAAAACCTGCTCGGTACGCACCTCCTGAGTTGCTGCATTGATGAATTTATTATAGATAACAAATACTTTATCAAATTTGCCTTCGGAATAGTCCTTCATTACCTGCTCGGTAAAACTGGCTACAACATCGAAACTTAACTGATCATAAACAGAACTGTGGTTTCCGTATACGGTGCGGCTTCTGCGAACTGCGTCGAACGCTTTTTTACCTACTGTAAGGATTTCCACCTCATGATCCACATTTCCAAGCAGTACATTCAGTTCCTTGGTTACGGACGAGTTGAATGCTCCGGCCAGACCTCTGTTGGAAGTCACTACAATATAGAGCGCTCTTTTTACTTCGCGTTCCGCCGTGAAGGTAGACACCTCTTCCAGCTCCGTACCAGCACTTACATTCTCTATGAGCTCAGTAAGCTTCTCGGAATAAGGTCTCAGCATTACAATAGCGTCCTGGGCTTTTTTCAGCTTAGCAGCAGCAACCATTTTCATTGCGCTGGTAATCTGCATCGTAGAACCGATTGAAGTAATCCGGCCGCGTATTTCCTTTAAGTTTGCCATTCTTTTATAAACTCAATTTTAGAATCCTGATCTGCAGCTTCAATAACCGCAGACCAGGTACTTTTGAATATTAATTATATTTTCCAACAAGATCTGCAGCAGCACTTTTCAGTACATCTGTAACCGAACCGTCAATCTTACCGGCTTTAATGGCCGCCATAGTTTCAGGGTGCTTTGTTCTAAGGAAATCGGTATATTCCTTCATGAACGCTTTCACTTTGTCTGCAGGCACACTTCTGAGCAGGTTTTCTGTTCCGGCGTATACCATTGCTACCTGATTTTCTACAGGAAGCGGTGAATTTACAGGTTGCTTAAGGATCTCTACGTTTCTTTCACCCTTGGAAATAACACTCATCGTAGCCGCATCCAGGTCGGAACCGAATTTTGCAAACGCTTCAAGTTCCTTATACTGCGCCTGGTCCAGCTTAAGAGTACCGGATACCTTCTTCATGGACTTGATCTGAGCGTTACCACCAACCCTTGATACAGAGATACCTACGTTAATTGCAGGACGTACACCGGAGTTGAAAAGGTCGGTTTCAAGGAAAATCTGACCGTCAGTAATGGAAATTACGTTGGTCGGGATATAGGCAGAAACGTCACCTGCCTGAGTTTCAATAATCGGAAGTGCAGTAAGCGAACCGCCACCTTTCACCATAGGCTTCAGGGATTCCGGAAGGTCGTTCATCTGCGCGGCGATGGTGTCATCCTTGATCACTTTCGCAGCTCTTTCCAGAAGTCTGGAGTGAAGATAGAAAACGTCTCCAGGATATGCTTCACGGCCCGGTGGTCTTCTAAGAAGAAGGGAAAGCTCACGGTAAGCAACCGCCTGCTTGGACAGGTCATCATAAATGATAAGTGCAGGTCTTCCGGTATCACGGAAGAACTCACCGATAGATGCTCCGGCCATTGGGGCATATACCTGCATTGGAGTTGGGTCGGATGCGTTGGCTGCAACAATCACTGTATAAGCCATAGCTCCTTTATCTTCCAATGTTTTTACGATCTGAGCAACGGTAGAACCTTTCTGACCTACAGCAACGTAAATACAGTAAACAGGCTCACCTGCGTCGTAAAATTCTTTCTGGTTCAAAATGGTGTCAATCGCAACAGTAGTCTTACCCGTCTGACGGTCACCAATAATAAGTTCACGCTGACCTCTTCCGATTGGAATCATGGAGTCAATCGCAACAATACCTGTCTGCAGAGGCTCATTTACAGGCTGTCTGAAGATTACACCAGGTGCTTTTCTTTCCAAAGGCATCTCATAAAGGTCACCGGCAATAGGTCCTTTACCGTCAATTGGGTTACCCAGAGTGTCTACTACCCTGCCCAACATACCGTCACCTACGTTAATAGATGAGATACGGTTGGTACGGTTTACAGTATCACCTTCCTTTACCATCTTGGATTCACCAAGAAGTGCAACACCAACATTATCTTCTTCCAGGTTCAGTACGATACCCTCCAGCCCTGAAGAAAATTTAACCAATTCTCCATACTGCACATTTTCCAAACCGTATACACGGGCGATACCGTCACCAATCTGAAGTACGGTACCCACTTCTTCCACATTACTCTGTGTGTTGAAATTTGCTAACTGCTGCTTCAGTATCGCTGATACTTCTGCCGGATTTATTTCTGCCATTTTATGGTTGTTTTTGTCTTAATTTAATTGAAATTCTTTTCTGAGTTTGCCCAGTTTGGACCTTACCGATGCATCAATCTGCTGATCGCCAACCCGAAGGATATATCCACCCAAAAGTGAAGGATCGATCACTGTGCTGATTTCAAACTTATTGTCGTGATTAAGCAGTGAGGACGATTTAAGTACCTTGCTGATATTCTCTTCGGAAAGCTGAGCCGCTGTAGTAAGTGTAACACGCTGTACACCGTTTATTTCATCAACTTTGTTAATGAATTCCTGAGCGATACTTTGCATATGCTGCTCACGTCCCTGCTTGATGATCAGCTGAAGAAGGCTTTGGGTTACAGGAGAAAAATCCTTGAAGATCTCCAATGCAATGCTGATTTTCTTTTTGCCTTCAATAACCGGAGAAGCGAAAAAGTTCTGTAGTTCCCTGGATCCGGCAACAGTCTTGGCAAGGTCGCTCATTTCCGCGTATACTGAATCCGTGGTGCCAGCTTCCTGCGTAAAATTGAGCAGTCCCTGTGCGTAACGTTTTGCTACTTTACTTGTAAGCATCTTAGTTCAGGTTAGATTTGTTCAGGTAATTTTCAACAAGAGCATTATGTGCACCTTCTGTGCTTAGTTTATCCTGCAGGATCGATTCAGCGATATTAACAGAAAGAACACCAATTTGGTTCTTGATATCCGACATCGCAGCTGCTTTTTCAGCCTGGATAGACTGACGTGCCTGCTCAATCATCTTGTCACCTTCAGTTTTGGCGATATCCTTAGCCTCAGCAACGATTCTCTCCTTTATTTCTCTGGCTTCTTTCAGGATGTTATCACGCTCAATTTTAGCTTCGCGGATGATCATTTCGTTTTCAGCTTTAAGGTTCTGAACTTCCTCTTTTGCCAGTTTAGCCTGGTTCAGAGAATCTACAATAGTAACTTCTCTTTCATTCACAGCGTCCATAATGGGCTTCCAGGCAAACTTGCGAAGTACCAAAAGCACAATTAAAAAGATCACCGACTGAATGATAAATAAACCTGATGAAAAGTCTTCTAATAATCCCATACGAGTTATAATAAAATATTGTTCTTAATTCTTTTTCTAATTTTTTAAAAAAAATTCACTTGCCGTAACCAACCGTTCCCGGCAAGTGAATTGAGATTTCTTAGTTTACTGCGAACAATGCAGCAAATGCAAGACCTTCTACAAGTGCAGCAGCAATAAGCATCGCAGTTTGCAGTTTACCTGCCTGCTCTGGCTGACGAGCCATACCTTCCAAAGCAGCAGCACCGATTTTACCGATACCAAGACCTGCTCCAATTACTACTAAACCTGCTCCTACTAACTTAGGGATTTCCATAATATATAATTTAAAAAATTAGTTTTGTATAAATGTGTGTTCCAGGTCTCCCCTTTCCACTTGGCTCTTTTGCCTTTTTTACTTTTACCTTTTCTCCTTTTTAGTGAGCTTCCTCATGGTGGTGCTCCTCATTTGCCATTCCGAAGTATACTGCAGAAAGCATTGCGAAGATATATGCCTGAAGGAAAGCTACCAGGATTTCCAGCAGATAAAGTACAAATGTAAGGAAAGGAAATGCGATACCTCCGATGATGTTCTTGAACACATAAATCATAGCAATAAGCGACATTACTACAATGTGACCCGCAGTCATATTTGCGAAGAGACGGATAAGCAGTGCGAACGGTTTAATGAACATTCCGATCACTTCAATCGGCATCATAACGATCTTCATAGGCCATGGCAGTCCCGGCATCCAGAAAATGTGCTGCCAGTAATTTCTGTTGGCTGTAAACTGTGTAAGAAGGAAGGTGATGATAGCCAGGGCCGCAGTAATAGCAAGGTTACCCGTAACGTTGATACCGAAAGGCATCAAACCTAAGATATTCAGGAAAAGGATAAAGAAGAATACCGTCAGCAGATAAGGCATATACTTCTTATACTTAGATCCGATGTTAGGCTTGGCTATATCATCTCTGATGAATACAATCACAGGCTCAAAAAGGCGCGCTGCACCTGTAGGAACCAAAGAGTTTTTGTACCCACGCGCTATTGATGTAAACAGCAAAATCATCAGCAGAGAAACGAAAATGATGGCCAGAACACTTTTGGTAATGGAAAGATCCAGCATCTTGGCGTTGGTTGCGTGACCGTGATTGTCATAAGTTATTGTTCCCGCAGCGTCCGTCTTATAAATTTTACCGTGGTACAGCTTGTAATGGCTTCCCTTACTCTCAACTACAGTTTCGCCGTGATGAAAGGCAGAACTCATCATGGCATGAAGTCCGTTGTCCTGATCGTAGAAAATTACCGGTAACGGAAAACCAATATGACGGCCGTCTTTGGTAACCATGATATCGAAGCTGTGAGCATCCTTTACGTGATGTTGAATAAACTCCTGATTTTCTATCTTTTCCTGCTCTGCAGCCGAAACTTCACCTACTACTTCAGTTGTTGGGTGCGCCTCCATGGCTGCAGCATCATGCTGTGCCGGCGAAAGGGAAAATACAGATAAAAAACCAACTAAAAGGATAACTCTTTTAAGCATTACATATATCTTTTTAAAGTTGTGCAAAAATAGGATAAATAATCAGAATACAAAAAAGCAGACTACTGATTTTTTTCATCTTTTGAACTTGCTCCGTGATCTACATCTTTTATGAGTTTTACTGCATACAATGTTTCCAGAACCAGAGTCAGCAGGTAGGGAGTTGCAAAGTGGAGTTTATAATTGGGTACCGAACTGAGATCCAGCTGATTCATTACCAGGAAAAGCCCAGTCATCTTCACCATTACCATGCCCAGGAATCCAAATCCGATATATGTCGGATACATCCTTTTCATGATGCTCAGTACGGTGATCACCATAACAAAAAGCAGTGTCAGGAACATATAATAGCGGATAAAGATGGCTTCGTGCCCTTTTTGCAGCCACTGAAAAACGCCAAAATGGACGGTGAACATCAGGAAATACAGTACAATGTAAAGTGTATTACTGTTTATTTTCATTTTTCTGAATTTTGTTTAGCTGAGTTATTAGATTATAGAGCGCAAGTGCCATAGCCAGGAACCCGATTCCGACGGTTAACAGGTTACTGCTTACCTCCAGCAAGTCATTGATCTTTTTACCGCCCCAAAAACCCAGTCCCATGGTAGCGAGCATCTGGAAAACGATACCGGAATAGATACCGTACTGACGGAAACCTGTATTCAGCAGGTGTTTACCACCGCTGATCTCCTTCTTATGCAGGTCCGGATCTTCGGAGTTCATCATAAATTTTTGCAAAAGTACTCATAATTGACCGTGCGGGGAATTTCAATTTTAAATATCATCAAATTTCTGTATTTTTGCGCATCTTAAATAAATAACAATGTTCAACAGTTTACAGGATAAATTAGACAAGGCACTTCACAACATTTCCGGGCGGGGTAAGATTACAGAGATTAATGTAGCTGAAACCGTAAAGGAGATCCGGAGAGCACTTGTTGATGCCGATGTTAACTTTAAAGTTGCCAAGGACCTAACGAAACGTGTGCAGGATAAAGCTTTGGGCCAGAATGTCCTTACTTCGCTTACGCCGGGACAACTCATGACCAAGATCGTTCATGACGAGCTGGTAGAACTTATGGGAAGCACGCACGCAGGAATTAACCTGTCCGGTAAGCCAAGTGTCATTCTTATTGCCGGTTTGCAGGGTTCCGGGAAAACGACCTTCTCCGGAAAACTGGCACATTACCTGAAACAAAAGAAAAGCAAAAAACCTTTATTGGTTGCATGCGACGTATACAGACCTGCAGCTATTGAGCAGCTGAAAGTTCTGGGCGGGCAGATTCAGGTGCCTGTATATACTGAAGAAGGATCTGTAAATCCCTCTTCCATTGCGGAAAACGCAATCAAATTTGCTAAGGAAAACAACCATGATGTAGTAATTGTGGATACCGCCGGCCGTCTGGCTATTGATGAGCAGATGATGAACGAGATCAAGTCTGTTCACTATTTTATCAAGCCCGACGAAACGCTTTTCGTGGTAGACTCCATGACCGGTCAGGATGCCGTGAATACGGCCAGGACCTTTAACGAGGCCCTGAACTTTGACGGTGTTGTTCTTACCAAACTGGATGGAGATACACGTGGTGGTGCAGCTCTTACAATACGTTCTGTGGTTGAAAAGCCAATTAAATTCATTTCCACTGGTGAGAAGATGGAGGCGCTGGACCTGTTTTATCCCGAAAGGATGGCCGACAGGATACTGGGCATGGGTGATGTTGTGTCCCTGGTGGAGAGAGCTCAGGAACAGTTTGATGAAGAAGAGGCTAAAAAGCTGCATAAGAAAATTGCCAAGAATGAATTTGGCTTTGATGATTTCCTTCAGCAGATCAGTCAGATCAAGAAAATGGGTAATATGAAGGACCTTATGGGCATGATTCCCGGGGTTGGAAAAGCCATCAAGGATGTTGATATCAATGATGACGCCTTCAAGCATATTGAAGCCATCATCCATTCCATGACGCCTGAGGAAAGAAGGAGACCTTCAATTATAAATACTCAAAGGAAAAACAGGATCGCCAAAGGTGCCGGCAGGAAGATTGAAGATGTAAACGCTCTGATGAAGCAGTTTGAGCAGATGGGCAAGATGATGAAGATGATGCAGGGGCCACAGGGCAAGCAGATGATGGAGATGATGAGCAAGGGAATGCCTAAGATGCCGGGAATGGGCGGTAACCTGTTCGGAAGGTAAAAAACCTGTTTTTACATATAAGAAAATAAAGGCTGCTCAAACGAGCAGCCTTAGTTATAAAATATTAGATAGGTAATACGAGGTTAAAATTTCCAGCCCAGTCCTACCTGAAAGAAATTCATTTTTGTTTCGGTATCGGTATCTTTCTCCAAATTGGACAAACCAATGTTATATCTGGCGTCTAGGAAAAGAGAACGGTAAACGGTATACTCTGCACCTATATGAATTCCGAAGTTTGTTTTTTCCAGGCTTCTGTCAAATTCGTTAGTAAGTTCATTTTCGTACTGGGCCAAAAGTGAGTTCAACATTGAATTCTCTTCTGCCGTAAGGTTTGGACTGTTTGCGTCTACGGTTACATTATTGCTCACAGTAAAAGCTGCATATGGTCCTGCAGTAAGACCCAGAGCAGGAATTACGTAGTATTTTGCAGATACAGGAACAATGATCTGGTCTAAATTGAAACCCATATCCATTGTAAAACTCATTCCATCCTGCGCAAAACTTCCGCTATAGTTGCCACCCAGTTTCGCATATTGAAGTTCACCCTGAAGTGCAAACTTTTCAGTAAGCTGATATTCACCAAATGCACCTGCATAAAATCCGGATTTCCCTTTCTTGTCCATGCCGATACCTTCCAGCTGTGCTTCGTCAGAAGAGTTCAGAACAGAATTGGAATAACCTGCTTTCAGGCCAAAACGTGTCTGTGCATCAGTTGCCGCGAATAATGCCAGGGCAGCTGCTAAAAATACTTTTTTCATGATTATTTTTTTTAAGTGCGCAAATATAGTTCAAAACATGTTTCACCCACAATTTGAGTACTGAAATTAATCTTCCCATAAAAGCAGGGGATAACAAAAATCCCGGATCAGATGACCCAGGATTGCTTTTTTGAAAATATTACAGATTAGAATTTGTAAACCAATCCTAATGTTACATCAGTGAAGTTAAGACCGAAGTTGAACGTATCTACAGCCTCAGCACCAGCTACATCTTCTTTCATAGTTGAGTAGCTAAGTACACCTACAGCAGCTTCAAGAGCGAAGTTTTTGTTGATGAAATAGTTAACACCAGGAGCGATACCGAAATTGAAACCGTTGTACTTTGCAGCCATAGAAGTAACTCCGTTGTTCTCCGTGTATTTTGCAGCGGAATAGTTTACGTTAAGTTCGCCAAAAAGAGAGAATCTTGACGCAGGAGTTGTATAATATCTACCGAAAAGACCTGCATTAGCTGTTTCTACTTCCTCGTTAACTGTAACAGAAGCAAAAGTGTCTTCAGTTTTTCCGTTAGTGTAACCCACTCTTGCACCTACGGCAATGTTAGGGCTTACGAAATAACCTACACTTGGAGCTACAGTGAAAGCGCTCTCTTCGAAATTGTTCTGCTTGGCAGATGTGTAACCAATTGCACCGGTGATGAATGTGTCACCTTTTACAAAACCTTCAACAGAAGTTTCCATCTGAGCGTTTACAGCTCCGAAAAGTGCTACTGCACCTACTAATAATACCTTTTTCATGTTCTTCATTTATTATTAAAAACGGTTGCAAAACTACGTAATACTGCGCATCCGTGCGCTCTTGGAGCATATGATAAATATCAGTGTGTACAGCTGGCGCAGTGTGAAAAAATGTATTAATATGCGCAAGCAGCCAGCAGGAAGTTTCTAATGAAGGATTTCTAAGATATTAGGAGTTTGGTCGGATTTTAGAATTTATATCCTAAGCCCGCCTGAAAAAACCCAACTTTCAATAATTCGTCTTCTAATCCACTGTTATTAAGATTTGATACGCCTATGTTATATCTTGCGTCGAAGAAAAGTCCGTTACTCAAATTGTATTCAGCTCCAATAAAAGGTGCAAAATTAACTGAGCCTAGCTCATCACTCATATCGTCACTTCCTGAAGAGATACTCATTTCATCTGTTACAGTGAGGTATTTAGCTGTCCATTCCTCATCTGCCGACAGAATAAAGCCCAAATTGACACCCCCTGCAAGAGCGATGTTCTCAGAAAAATAAAATTTTGCCATGAGGGGTATCTGCAGGGTTTCCAGTTTTATATCGGTTTCATAATTATAGAAAAACTCTGAAAAAAAGCCGGACATAGAGTACCTGCCATAAAGAGGTGAATACAGAATCTCACCCTGCAGGGCAAATTTATTACTTACTTTATGCTCAACCAGTGCTCCAATATAAAAAGTGGACTTACCGTTTTCACTTGTAGGCAGGTCAGATTCCTTTTTCAGCGTGGATAAGGAATATCCGCCCTTAATGCCAAATTTTGTGTTCTGAGCCTTTACAACTCCGAAAAGTGCAACTGCACCCAGAAATAGTATTTTCTTCATTATTTTGATTTACTTTTAGAAAGGCTGCAAAACTAAGGATAAAATTCGATCGATGATTGAATTGACTGTGAGTAGGTATATTAATTTGCATTTGTACTTTGCGTTACTATCCATCAGGTTCTAAAAGATTACAAAAAAAACCCGCTTCCAGAGAAGCAGGTTTGATCTTTTTTGAACTGAATCAGCTTAGAAAGTATATCCCAAACCTACAGATCCGGACGGAAGGATTCCGTTTCCTTTAAGACCTGAAGTGCTGTTGTCCCCATCTACCGTAGTATCGTTCTTATAATCGTAGAACTTATAGGAAGCACCTCCGTTAAGATCCAGTGTGAATCCGGAATCGAATACCCATTGGTAACCGGCACGAAGACCGCCACCAAATGCGGAGAAGTCTGTATCTGAATTCATGCTGTCGTCCATTTCCATTCCTTCCATGGTAAATCCGAAACCGGCTGAATTCATTTCCACTTTACCTGTGATATAATCGCCTACTACAGCACCGTACCATCCGGTTAGGGCCTCATCAAAATAATAACGTCCCTGAAGACCGCCACCCAAACTTTCGTACTTATAACCTCCCAGTTTGAAACCACCGATTCCCGCACCAATAACACCGGTAATGTTATCAGAAAGTTTTCTTTCGTAAGTTACAAGGTCAGAACCACCCAAAAGTGCAGCAGGGTTAGCCTTAATAGAATTTTCCTGAGCGCTTACCGCACCACAAAGTGCTATTGCACCCAAAAATAATAATTTTTTCATGTTTTTTAGTTTGTTTTTAACGGCGGTAAATTTATAACTATTATTGATATATCAACTGTTTTTTAAAAAATAAATAAAAAAAACCACCCTTAGCAGGATGGTCTTATTTCTGGTGTTAAATTATCAGAATTTATAAGTGATGCCGAATTTTCCCCCGTTAAACACATTACCTACATTAGCCTCGGCATTCAGACCAAAGTTATTGTTGAAAAAATAACGGCCTCCAACCTGAGCAGAGACACCAGGTCCTGATTCGTGCCAGTCCGGGTAATTGTCATGCTTGTGATCGTGCGAAAAAGCATTGAAACCTACGGTTGCGCCGGCATAGAAATCCCAGTTGTTAGGAATTTGCATAATACGGTTAAAGTGGTAATTACCGTTAAAACCTAATCCAAACCATCTCTCATCACCGTGATTATGATGATTTTTTGATCCAAAGCGTGCTTCAACACCCAGTGTCACGTCATTGTGAATTCCATAATCCAGTCCCGCATACAGTCCTACATTATCGGCATAGCGGTGTGGGAATGCAATACCTGCATTTAACTGTACATCCCCTTTTTGAGCTCTTTGCCCAAAAGCTGATGCCGAAACCGCGACAACAGCGCATAATAATAGCTTTTTCATTTTCTCCTTTGTTTATTATTGATGGGCAAATATAATAATTGCCGCTTGTTATATGAACTGTTTTCCCGCTGTCCGGGTTAATATATAATAAATAATGCGCAGGATATAAGGTTTATGACCGTACCGGAAAATTACTCTTCCTTCACGCGCTTTTCTTCGGTGGTATAGGCATTGATGATCTTCCGCACTACCGGATGGCGTACCACATCTTCTTCGGTGAGATGCACAAAACCGATTTCCTTTACTTCATTTAAAATACGCATTGCCTCTTTAAGACCTGATTTCTGACGCAGTGGCAAGTCTACCTGGCTTGGATCTCCTGTAATGATGAATTTCGCATTCATTCCCATTCGAGTAAGGAACATTTTCATTTGCGAGTGTGTTGTGTTCTGTGCTTCATCCAAAATCACAAAGGCTTCGTCCAGCGTGCGTCCGCGCATAAAAGCCAGCGGAGCTACTTCTATTACCCGTTTTTCTATAAAACCCTCCAGTTTTTCGTGCGGAATCATATCCCGAAGCGCATCGTACAAAGGCTGCAGATACGGATCCAGCTTTTCTTTAAGGTCGCCGGGCAGAAACCCCAGGCTTTCTCCGGCCTCCACCGCCGGACGTGTAAGGATAATCCTCTTCACTTCCTTATCCCGCAGTGCTCTAACAGCCAGTGCTACCGAAGTATAGGTTTTCCCTGTTCCGGCAGGACCGATAGCGAAGATCATATCTTTCTTTTCGCTTTCGCGTACCAGTTTTTTCAGGTTGGTGGTTTTGGCCTTGATCACCTTCCCGTTTACGCCCTTCACTATAATGTCAGTGTCAAAGACAAGTTGTTTTTCACTGTCGTCTTTAATATTGAGTATATTCTCAACATCCTTAAGGGTAATGGAATGGTTTTGCGAGATGAAATTCACCAGATCATCCAGCTTCATGCGGAAAACATCCAGCGCTTCCTGGTTGCCCATGGCAAATATATGATGGTCGCGGCCGGTAATTTTAAGTGTGGGAAAGGTTGATTTTATCAGGTTAAAGTATTGATTGTTTACCCCATAGAATATTTTTGCATCAATACCTTCAAGTTCATAGTTCAGTTCAAACATTCAGTATATGTTATTATGGTTAAGAATCTAAATTTAAAATTAT
Organism: Kaistella sp. PBT33-4; assembly: GCF_029194425.1. Classification (NCBI taxonomy): domain Bacteria; kingdom Pseudomonadati; phylum Bacteroidota; class Flavobacteriia; order Flavobacteriales; family Weeksellaceae; genus Kaistella; species Kaistella sp. PBT33-4. The sequence continues at coordinate 212,071 of NZ_JARFYL010000004.1, forward strand.
TTTTTATATCCCACCGTATTATTGCAACAATAGGACCCTCTTTAGGTATTTTTTGGCTAAATTTGCCCTTCACCTGATATTTTCCGTACAAACCAATGTCCCTAATTACATTAACATCTGATTATGGCTATACAGATTATCGTGTGGCTGCGATAAAAGGCAGAATTCTTTCCCTTAATCCTGAAGCACGGATTGTGGACATCTCCCACGACATGCAGGCTTATAACCTGCAGCAAACGGCATACACGGTGAGCAATGCCTATCCCTTTTTTCCCAAAGGCAGCATCCATATTATTTCCGTGGACAGTTTTTTCCATAAAGACCGGAAATGCATCATTTACAGGGCAGACGGTCACTATTTCATTGGCGCGGACAACGGTGTGCTGAGTCTGATTTTTTCCGATATCCAGCCTGAGGCTGTGTATGAAATAACGTACAATACCCGCTTCGATGATGTGGTGAGCTTTACTACGCTTGATGTTTTCGCTCCTGCAGCGGTGCATCTCCAGAACGGTGGCCTGCCGGAAGTCATCGGACGAAAATATCTTACGCCAAAAGAGCTGTCGCTGCCTAAGGCCGGCACCACGGACAACCTTATTTTTGGCGAGGTTCTTTACATTGATAACTTCGGAAATATCATCTCTAATATCAGCCGGTCTTACTTTGACGAAAATATGAAAGGTTACGATAGCTTTACCATAAAATTCAGGAACCTTGCCCTCTCACGGATCTACAAGAGCTATACAGACATTGTAACAGACTGGAATCAGGAGACAGAATATCATGGGAAACCAGCCGCTATCTTTAACAGTGCAGGCCTCCTTGAACTAACCATATATAAGGGAAACAGCAGCAATGGCGCCAAAACCCTCTTTGGTCTGAAGGTAGGTGAACGCATCTATGTGGAATATCATTAAGAGGAAATTACCGATTTCTTAAAATATTTGAATAATTTTATATATTTGTAAAAATCTAAATTTGAAAGATGGCAGAATATAAGTTGTTACTCCCCTCTATGGGCGAAGGCGTGATGGAAGCTACAATCATCAGTTGGTTGTTCAATGAAGGAGACACTGTAAACGAAGATGATTCTGTAGTGGAAATCGCTACGGATAAGGTGGACTCCGATGTGCCGACACCGGTTTCAGGGAAAATTGTAAAGATTCTGAAGCAAAAGGATGAAGTTGCCAAGATTGGTGAAGCCATTGCAATTATGGAGGTTTCCGGCGCCGGCGAGGCTGCTCAGCAACCTCAGGAGCCTAAATCCCGTGAGGAAGTGGCAACAGAAATTCCGGAACTGACGGAGCAGGAGGTTAAGGAGCTGGAAAAACCTTTAACCGCATCTGCCCACGAGTTTTCGGGAGACCTTTATCTTTCGCCTCTGGTAAAAAGTATTGCTCAGCAGGAGAATATTTCTGAAGGCGAACTTAAATCAATAAAAGGTAGTGGCCTGGAGTCCAGGATCACAAAAGAGGATATCCTGGCTTATGTTGCCAACAGAAGTTCTGCACAACCACAGCAAGCCGAGACTCCGAAGGCTGCAGCACCCGAGAAAGCCGCGGCTCCAATTGCCGTTCCTGTAGCGGTAGGTGCCGGCGACGAGGTAATCCAAATGGACCGTGTACGCAAAATCATTGCGGACGCTATGGTGAACAGCAAAAGAATTTCACCGCACGTTACTTCATTTATAGAAACGGATGTAACCAATGTCGTGAAGTGGAGAACAAAGCATAAGGATATCTTTGAGAAAAGAGAGGGCGAAAAACTGACATACATGCCGATTTTCGTGAGAGCTATTGTAAAAGCCATTCAGGATTTCCCGCTGATCAACGTTTCTGTAGATGGTGATAAAATCATCAAAAAGAAAAACATCAATATCGGTATGGCTACTGCCCTGCCGGACGGTAACCTTATTGTACCTGTAATCAAGAATGCAGACCAACTTTCCCTTTCAGGACTTGCCAAGGCCATCAACGACCTGGCTTACCGCGCGAGAAACAAAAAACTGAGACCGGAGGACACTCAGGGCGCCACCTATACGATTTCAAATGTGGGCGGATTCGGTAACCTTATGGGAACACCTATTATTCCACAACCACAGGTGGCAATTCTTGCTGTTGGAGCTATTGTGAAAAAACCTGCAGTTCTTGAAACCAAGGACGGAGACGTAATAGCAATAAGAAGCCTTATGTTTATGTCTCATTCTTATGACCACCGCGTAGTAGACGGTTCGCTGGGTGGAATGTTCCTGAAACATGTTCACGATTACCTGCAGAACTGGGATTTGAACACTGAAATTTAATTCAGAAAGTTAGAGATACAGGCCTCCGGTTTCCCGGAGGTTTTTTGTTAATGAATGGCGGAAGATGTTCCCCGTCCAAACGTCACTGCGGGTAACCTTTTGTATTTTATACCTATTTTTATTGCTGATAACAGTTCAAATTATTAAAAATATTCTGGTCTTTTATGGTCAAAAAACTTATACGGTACAGCCGTGTCCGGCTTAAACATATTTTTGACAATATTGAAAACCAACGGTTGAAGAGAAGCATGCTTCAGGCGGTTCCGTTCTGGATAGCCTCATTTCTGACCGGTGTGGCTGCAGTGATGTACGCCAAAATTTTTGAATGGGCCGAACACCTCCTACAGTTAATGCTTAAATGGAATGCCCTGTCCATATTTGCAGCGGCACCTGCAGCCTTCGTCCTTTCCTGGTGGCTCGTACAGAAATACGCACCCTATGCCAAAGGCAGCGGCATCCCACAAGTGATGGCAGCAGTAGATTTGGCCACACCGGGACAGCGGCATAAGCTGAGGTTTCTATTAAGCTTTAAAATTGTATTAATTAAAGTCCTTTCCAGTACGGTGCTGGTCCTTGGTGGCGGCGCGGTGGGCCGCGAGGGACCCACCATTCAGATTGCGGGCTCAGTTTTCCGGTTCGTTAACCAGCTGCTGCCTAACTGGTGGCCGCGGATTTCCATCCGAAACATGATCATGACCGGCGCGGCGGCCGGACTTGCGGCGGCTTTCAACACGCCTATGGGCGGAATAGTTTTTGCCGTGGAAGAACTCGCCAAAATCCATCTTAAATATTTTAAGACCGCGCTCTTTACCGCTGTAATTATTGCCGGACTCACGGCACAGTGGCTGGCCGGTTCCTATCTTTACCTTGGTTATCCGAAAACCGCGGGAGTAACCGTGTCAATCATCTTTCCGGTAATTGCGGTCTCTCTGGTCTGCGGCCTGCTGAGCAGTAACCTGTCGGTCGTGATGCTGCGTATCAACAGGTGGAAACGGAAACTGAAGACGCCAACTCAAAATATAATATTCCTTATCATCAGCGCCTGGATCATTGCAGCCCTCGCCTACTTTGTAAACTGGGAAGTCCTGGGTTCCGGAAAAGGTATTATGGACAGGGTATTGTTCTCCGATAATAAATCTGAAGCCTGGTATGTACCTATACTGCGGATGATAGGACCAGCGCTATCCTTTACCTCAGGCGGTGCGGGCGGGATATTTGCACCGGCTCTAAGTGCAGGCGCCAGTTTCGGAGCGTTCTTCTCGGGGATAATGGATTTGCAGAGCAACGAGACCAATGTCGTAATCCTGGCCGGCATGGTAGCCTTTCTTACCGGTATAACACGTGCTCCGTTTACATCCGCAATCCTGGTGCTGGAAATGACCGACAGACATTCGCTTATTTTTTACCTTATGCTGGCAGGCATGGTATCATCATTGATCTCATTGCTTGTAAGCCGGAAATCACTATATGACAGCCTGAAAATCGCCTACCTGCAGGAACTGGACAGCGATCCGGGCATTGACTTACAAAATATGCGGCGGAAAAAGAGAAAAACATAATGAATCTTTGTGTATTCAATAAAATAAACTAATTTTGCACCTCGAAATAATTAACAATATTTTTAACATTATGAACAACTACGAGACTGTTTTCATTTTAACTCCCGTTCTATCTGACGCACAGGTGGAGGAAGCAGTGAAAAAATTTGAAGATCTTCTGACTTCACGCAATTGCGAAATTGTTGCCAAGGAAAATTGGGGACTTAAGAAACTGGCGTATCCAATCCAACTGAAAAAGAATGGATTTTATACTTTAATTGAATTCAAAGGCGAAGGAGATGTAGTAGCTGATCTGGAACTGGCGTTTAAGCGTGACGAAAGAGTAATCCGTTTCCTTACCACTAAGCTGGATAAGCATGCTATCGATTATGCAGTTACAAGAAGAACTAAAGTGAAAACTGCGAAAGCTTAATTTTTAACCCTCAAAATTACAGGACATGGCAATAGACGATATGGCTAAACAAGCCTCAGCAGGAGGAGAATCAGAAGTAAAATTCCTTACCCCGCTTGATATCAATACAAAATCTCAGAAAAAATACTGTAGATTTAAAAAATACGGAATTAAGCATGTTGATTACAAAGATGCAGATTTCCTTCTTCAGTTCGTAAACGAGCAGGGGAAAATCCTTCCAAGAAGATACACCGGAACTTCACTGAAGTACCAGAGAAAAGTTTCTTCTGCAATCAAGAGAGCAAGACACCTGGCTCTTATGCCTTACGTAGCAGATATGCTTAAGTAAGACAGATCTATAATTATTACAAAAAACAATTGTTGGTTGCAGCCAACTGCACCTAACTTAAATACAAAGGACAACAATGGATATTATTCTAAAACAGGACGTTGAGAACTTAGGACTTGAGTTTGATACTGTAAGTGTGAAACCGGGTTATGCAAGAAACTTCCTTTTACCAAAAGGATATGCACTTCTGGCAACTCCAAAAAACAAAGCAGCCCTTGCTGAGACTCTTGAGTCCAGAAAAGAAGAGGAAGCTAAACTGGTAGCCGATGCTACAGCTAAAATTGAACAGCTGAAGAAAACTCAGCTTACCATTGCTACCAAAGTAGGTGCCGGTGATAAACTTTTCGGTTCCATCAACAATGCAAACCTTGCTGAAGAATTGGCTAAGGCAGGTGTTGATATCGACAGAAAATACATCAAGATTCCTGGTAACAACATTAAGAGAACAGGTAAATTCGCCGCTCAGGTGAGACTGCACCGTGATGTTGAGTATACTTACGAGTTCGACGTTGTTTCTGATGCACCTCCAGCTCCGGCAGCTCCAAAAGCTGAGCCTAAGAAAGTTGAAGCAGCAGCTGAAGAAACTTCTGAAGAAGCATAGACTGTACTTCGGTATAAATTATAACCACAGCGTTCGCGTTGTGGTTTTTTTTATCTGTATCCTTTTGCTTAAAGTATTAAAACGCAGTGATTCATCAGCAAAGAGGTTTTATTAGTAGTCAGAAGAATAACTTCTGCACTAACAGCCTCCAACTGGCAGAAAATTTGCCTCCTTAATGTTATCTCTACGCAAAAAAAATTGTCCATGTTTGAACAGATTATTTTAAAACAGCGGGAATTTTTCCGCACCCATAAGACAAAGGATCTTGGCTTCCGGCAACATAAACTGGAGCAACTTAAAAAGTTGATTCAGAAAAATGATGAACTCCTGTATGAAGCAATTGCGAAAGATTTTGGTAAATCACGATTCGATACCTACACCACAGAGATTTCCTTTGTCCTGAAGGATATTGATTATTACCTGAAAAACCTGAAGCGCTTTGCCGGTCCCCGCACCGCAGGTACCAACCTGGTGAACCAGATAGCCACCAGTAAGATATACAGCGAGCCCTTAGGGAATGTGCTTGTGATCGGTGCCTGGAACTATCCTTATCAGCTGTCACTCTCTCCTATGGTCGCCGCTATTGCTGCGGGAAATACCTGTATAGTGAAACCCAGCGAGATTGCCGCTAACACGATGTCGCTGATGGCAAGACTGATCAATGAAGAGTTTCCGGAGGAATATCTTTTTGTCGCTGAAGGCGGAGTCGAGGAAACTACTGAAATTCTTAGGCATAAATTCGACAAAATATTCTTTACAGGAAGCACGCGTGTGGGAAAGATTGTTTATGAAGCAGCCGCAAAGCATCTGACTCCTGTTACACTTGAACTCGGCGGCAAGTCGCCGGCAATCGTAACTGCAAGTGCCGACTTTGACGTAGCTGCCAAACGAATTGTATGGGGAAAATTTCTGAATGCCGGCCAGACCTGCGTTGCGCCTGATTATATTCTTGTTGACGAAAAGGTAAAGGATAAATTCCTGGAATATCTGCGGAATTACATAAGTGAATTTAAATACTTCCCGGACGCAGCGCACTATACACGCATCATTAACCGCCGCAATTTTGACCGGTTAACTGCAATGATTGAAGCTGAGAAGATCTATCACGGCGGCGCCACTGATGCCGAAAATCTATATATTGAGCCTACGGTCCTTACCAATATCTCCTGGAATGACCGTGTGATGCAGGAAGAGATATTCGGTCCTTTACTGCCTGTTTTGACCTTTAAATATTACCGCGAGGCTATCAACATGGTGCTGGAGCAGGAAAAACCGCTTGCGGCCTATCTTTTTAGCAGCCAAAAAGACGAAAAAAAACTTTTCACCTCCCTGCTTTCCTTCGGTGGCGGCTGTATCAATGATGTGATCATGCATCTGAGCAATGACAACCTGCCTTTCGGTGGTGTAGGAAATTCGGGCATAGGCTACTATCACGGGAAATATGGGTTTGATACATTCTCACATCTGAAAGCGGTGATGGACCGCGCCACGTGGGGCGAACCGAACCTCAAATATCCGCCCTACACTGAAGACAAATGGAAATGGATCAACAGGTTGATGTAGCGACCCAGAATTTATTTTAAACCTTCTTTTGCGGAAAAAATCTGCCCTAATATAATTCCAGCTGCCATGGATACATTGAGGCTTTCAGTAGCTTTCGCCTTTCCAAAACGCGGAATGGTGATCTGGTGCCGGATTAAACTTTCAGTTTCAGGTCTCATACCGCTGCCTTCATTTCCAAGCACGATGTTCATCCTTTCCGGAAAGACAAAGGAGTAAATACTCTCGCCTTCCATATCAGTGCCCAGATTTACATTGGGAGATTCAGACAGAAAAGCGTTAATATCGGTATAAACCACATTGACCCTGCTAAAAGATCCCATCGCAGACATTACAGCTTTTGGATTATATTGATCTACAGTATCATCCGAACAGACCACCTGTTCTATTCCGAACCAGTCGGCTAAACGGATAATGGTGCCGAAGTTGCCGGGATCCTGTATACCGTCGAGCACGAGCTGAAGGTTAATGTCCGGCAAGAACTGAGCTTCAGGAATTTCGACCAAAGCAACAGAATCCCGCGGATGCTGCAGAAAACTGATCTTCCTGAGTTCCTGTTCGCTTATGGTTTCTACAGCCTGACCAGCCCACAGCAACTCACTTGGATTTATGGAAAATATTTCTCTAATTTTATAGCGTGAACTCTGCAGTTCACGTATATTTTTGTTACCTTCAACCACGAATAAACCGTGCTTCTGCCGGTACTTTTTTTTGTCGAGGGACTGTAATATCTTAATTGTATGAGCCGTAACCATTCAGGAAAATATCTCCAAAAATATCATATATTTCTATCTTCTGCAACCGTTGTCCTTTTTCTCTATGCCTGCAGCACTACGCGCAAAGTGCCGGATGGTGAATACCTTCTCACAAAAAACAACTTCCGGTACGACGGACCGGAAGTCCTGGCAAATGAACTGCCGGACTATGTGACCCAAAAACCAAATAAAAAGCAGCTGCTTTTCTTTCCTGCGGGTTTGTGGATGTATAACCTGTCCGATCCTAAATACGATACCATCCTGAATGAATACATGACCTACCCTTCTGACATGAGGGATCAGAAACTCAGGGATTCCCTGTTCATCAAATATGGTCATCCGGAATATGTGGGACGAAACCTTTTTATGAACCGTTTCTTTCATAATGTCGGGCAGCCACCGGTTATCCTGGACCCCAGTAAAAGTGAAAGCAGTGCCAATTCCATACGCAAAAGGTTAGTGTACCGCGGTTACTGGGATGCCGAGACTGCCTACAGTCACGATTTGGATTCGGCTGCTAAAAAGGCACAGGTCAATTATCTGATCACTCCAAAAGATGCCACGAAGATCAGTGAATATTATTACGATATCCCGGACGCCAGGATAAAATCCATCTACGAAGAAAACCTTACCGCCAGCACTATACGGTCCCGGACTACCCTGGATCAGGAAAAACTGGAAGCCGAAGTAAAGAGGATTAACGACCTGATGCGCAGCCGCGGCTATTATCAGTTCAACAGTTCCGGCCAGGAGATTTTCTTTATGGCAGATACCCTGAGCAGCCGAAAAAATGTACCGGTTACCATGGAAATACATAAAGATTCCTTGGATACCCCCTATAAAACCGCGACCATCGGTAATATTGATGTTGCAGTGGTTGAAAATGCAAATGATTTCCCTCAGAATACCGTTAAAGATTCACTGCGGGGCATCCGTTTCCATATGCTTGACGATCAGTTTAAAAGCAGCGCCCTGTGGCGTGCTGTAATCCTGAGAAACGGTGACCTTTACGACCAGAAAAACCTGGACCTTACAAGACGGAACTTCCAGGCAATGAACAATTTCAGCCTCATCAAGGCCCGTGACTCCCTGCGCCGCGGCGGAACTGCAGCACCTAATGACAGCATTGTGGACGTACTTTATCTCCTTAAACCACTGCCTAAGTATGAACTGAAAGTAGCGGCTGACCTTAACTATTCCCAACTGCTTAATCTGGCTGCCTCGCCTTCTGTGGACCTTACTACGAGAAACCTTTTTGGTGGTGCCGAAAACCTGAACACTTCGGTGTCCTGGATTGCAGGCCGTGTGCGCAACTCCAAGGATCTGGATACCCGTGTGTGGGCGCACGAATTTTCCGCAAATGCTAATTTAAGTTTCCCCCGACTGCTTTTGCCCTTCAGTTATTATAAACTGATTCCGAAACGGTACTCACCGTCCACATCCGTCAGTTTGGGGGCCTCATTCCAGAAAAACATAGGTATGGACCGTGTAAACTTCAATACGGGCCTTAATTATTTTGCAAACGTCAATGACGTGATTTCACACCGCCTCACCATCTTCAATACGCAGCTCAGTCTTACCCGAAATAAAGATCGGTATTACGAATACTTCCCACGTGATGGTGATGTCAGAAACTTTGTGTTCCAGAAATATTCGCCCTCACTTTACACCCAGTTTGAGCAGGGTGAGATTTCATCAGATGAATTTTCAGCGATCATCCTGAACGATCAGGCCTTTGTAAATTCATTGTCGCCCGACGAACTGAACACTTATAACACTTTCAGACAATCACTTGTCAACAAGGACAGACAAACGCAGGATGTCCTCATTTCATCATTCATCTACAACTTCATTTATAATGAAATAGGGAAAAAGGAATTTGAAAATCCGTTCTACTTTAACGGGAAAGTCGAAGTTGCCGGAAATTTACTGAGTCTTGTTGCCGGAACCGAAGCCGAAAAAGGCATTACGACGGGACAGCAGAAAACCCTTTTCAAACTTCCTCTTTCTCAGTTTGTGAAGTTTGATATAGATGTTCGTAAATACCTGACTTTCGGCAAGCAGACCCTTGCCATGCGGCAGTTTGTGGGATTGGGAGTTCCTTATGGTAACTCCAACCAGATGCCGTTTGTAAGGTCTTACTTTAACGGTGGTTCCAACGACATCCGAGCGTGGCGTCCTTTCGGTGGTCTGGGACCCGCCGATTCACAGCTTGATGAGCGCATCCGTACTTTTGTAATGGGCAATGTAAAGCTTACCTCAAGCGTGGAGTACCGCCTGCCGCTTACCGAAATGTATGAGGTTGCTGTATTTACAGATGCAGGAAATATCTGGAGCCTGAAGAATACCGGATTTGGTGATCAGTTTAAATTCAGCAAATTCCTGAAGCAGATGGGTGTAGGAAGCGGGTTGGGTCTTAGGATCAATGTGGCGTATATCACAGCCCGCATCGATCTTGCATATAAAATCTATGACCCGAATAAGCCTGAAGGCGACCGTTGGAGATTCAACAAGATACAGCCGCTGAAACCTACGCTGAACTTTGCATTCGGTTATCCGTTCTAAGTAATTTATTCCGGAGAAATTCCGAGAATAAAGTAAACTACAGCCAAAACGCGTGCAAGCACCTCCCGGGACTGGTTCCGGTAATAGCTTTCGGGCCGGGATACGTCCTGAGCATCAAACCCCAGTGCGTTAAGATTGTTGTTTCGGGCAAAGAAAAGCGCCCTGAGGTTATGGAATCCCTGGGATACAATGATCACATCATTCACCTTGTAAACATCTTTGCATCTGATAATGCTTCGGTGTGTATTATAACCTTTCGGGTCTTCAGTGATAATCTTTTCCGGAACTCCCCCTTCGTAGACAAGAAACCGTTTCATTGCTGCCGGCTCATCATACCCTTTACTCTTTTCGCCGCTTACAATAATTTTTTTTACCTTCCCGTGATGATAAAGGAGCGCTGTAGCATCCATACGTTTTAAAAAATATGGATTTGCGGCGCCCGATTTCATTTTGGGCGAAGTTCCCAGTACGAGGGCCGTTTCACGGGGCGGAACCTTTGAGATCCTGTTGAAAGTGCGCCCGTCCGTCACCGAGAATACCCAGATATTAGCCAGTATCATCAGCAGGATCCCAACCTCTACGAGGGAAAAGAAAGTTCGCAATATGTTCAGGATTCTGCTCAACATTCAGGTGGTAGGTCTATGCTAACGGGGTTTCAAAATCAAAATTAAGTACGATTTTTCTGCTTAGCGGTACAGCCATACACGCTAGAATTTTACCGGACTGCTCCTCCTTTTCTGTCAGATATTCATTTTCCAGCAAATCGACTTCCCCTTCTTCAAGTGAACAGATACAGCTGCCGCAGATTCCCGATTTGCAGGAATAAGGTACCGGAAAACCCTGTATGAGCAGCTGTTGCAGTATTCTTGTCCGGTTATCAGGCAAATGAGTACTGTAGGTGCGACGGTTCATACGGAATCGAAGGTCAATGTCTTCAACCAGCGGAAATTCCTTTTCCTGAGGATAAATATCCTCATTATACTCTTCGAAAAGTTCAAAATGAATATTCCTTTTCTGTATCCCGTTTTGGTAACAGGCATTGGCAAGAGCTTTTATCATTTCTCCTTTACCGCAAATAAGGACTTCATCCACGGCGTCCCAAATGGTGCTTTCTTCATCGGTATCATCAAGATGTAAGATCTGGTTGATGATCAGTTTCAGTTTATGCTCATCCAGCCGGCCTTTAAAAAGATTGTCCGCCGTCTGTTCCTGCGAAAAGAAATAAAAGACCTGCAGCCTGCCGCCAGATTGTTTTGCAAGAGAATCAAGTTCGTCCCGAAAGGCAATTTCTTCCGTGCGTCGGTTACCGTAGAAAAGAAAAAGTCGTGTACGGGGTTCCGTATAGAGGATATTTTTAAAATGACTGAGTAAAGGTGTGATGCCAATGCCACCCGCAAATCCGATGACAGTACGGAACTCATGTGGTTTGGAAGTCAGGATAAATCTCCCCATGGGTTCGGAGACTTCCATTTCGTCACCTTCTTCATACTGTTCAAAAAGATCTTTGGTAGAACTGTCTTCAGAATTGATTTTTATGCCAAGTGCCAGATCTGGCTCGTGCGGTGCCGAAGTCATGGAAAAATCGTTGATGAAATCCTGCCCGTTATGCCGGTACTTCAGAGCTACATACTGACCGGACCGATAGCGGAAATTCTCCTTCAGATGGGCAGGAACTGTAAACTTCAGCGCAAAGACCGAATTGGTCAGTTGCCGCTTTTTCTTTATTTTTAGCCGGTGAAAATCATAGTGCCTGGCGTAAGGTGATTGGTTTTCCATAATCTATATCCAAAAATAGTAAAAAAATTATGAAGAAGTTAGTTGTGATGGTGGTTTTGGCAGTAGCCATTTTGTCCTGTAATAAAAAAGAGCCCGTAGCAGAGAATATTGATTATTCTGAAGACAGCATTACTGTACCGGAGACCAACGAACCGGCATTAATCTATAATCCTGTTGAATATAGCCCTGCACAGATCTCAGACTTCCTGGCGGAAAAGGACAATGACACCCTCTATGTAACCAATTTCTTCGCTACCTGGTGCGCACCCTGCATGAGGGAAATGCCTCATTTCAAAGAAAAAATGCAGGAGTTGAAGGGACAGCCCGTGAAGTTCACCTTCGTAAGTCTGGACCAGAAGACCGACTGGCCTACGGACGTGAAGAATTTTGCTGAAGTGAACGGCCTTACTGAAAACGTAGTGCTGTTGGACGGCAGCCTGCTTCAGGAGGAATTTTTCAGCAGTAATTTCAAAAACTGGGACGGCAGCGGAATCCCTTTTACCTTTATGCGCAAGCGCGGCCAGACCGACGAGTATATGAGTATGATGACTAAAGAACAGCTGGATACCAAGATTAATTCATTCAAGTAAAGCAGATTCCGGGCATTGTTTCAGTTGCCCGGTTTTTTATAGATATATGTTCCGTTTCAGCAACCTTTGCATCATTATCATTTCGGGTATCCTGATTTCCGCCGTAATCAACCTGAACATCGGCTATATTGATCTGGAGTTTTCCGATTTTGTAAGTTCGGATGCGGCAAATGCGCAGATCGCGCAGTTACGCATCAACAGAGTTATAGCCATGCTGCTTGCCGGTATTTCCATTCCCACATCGGGATTTCTGCTGCAGGAATACTTTCAGAATCCGCTGGCCGGACCGTCAGTCCTGGGTATAACATCTGTAGCCAGCTTAAGTGTAGCCTTCTATATATTTCTATCCCGGGATTACCTCATTCCGGAATTCCTGCAGAACAGTTTCATCAGTATCTCTGCAATTGGCGGAAGTTTAATGCTGATGTTTGTTCTTTTGGCATTCAGCACGCGCTTTACCGACAAATCTTTCCTTATTATTTTTGGATTTCTGATCTCTGCCCTGGCAGGTGCGGTGGTGTCCGTACTTCAGCTTTATGCCGAAAATGAAAGCCTGAAAAGTTATATCCTTTGGAGTTTTGGTGCCAACAGTCAGGTGTCATCACAGCAACTATGGGTGCTGGCAGGAATTGTCCTAATTGGCCTGGCATTAAGCTTCCAGTCTGTAAAACCACTTATAGGCAATGCGCTGGGCAGTGCCTATGCAAAAAGTTTTGGTGTGAACCTTAGCAGGCTCAAACTGCTCATCATTGTAGGCTCTTCCCTGCTGTCGGCATCGGTTACCGCCTTTTTGGGACCCATCCTTTTTATCGGCATTGTGGTTCCGCATTTCAGCCGGTTAATCTATAACCCTTCCCGGCTTTGGCAGCAGTGGATCCTTAATATGATTTTGGGAATTTTGGTGATGTCCGTATTTTCAATCGCCTCAGAACTCACGCTTTTTCCGCTGAATGTAATCACCTCCCTGTTTGGGATTCCTGTTATCCTGCTGATGCTGATGAATAAAAAAATAACAAGTTAATCCGCTTAACAAAAAAACAAAAAGTATTATGTTTCTTCAGCTCAATAACTGTACAGTAGGCTATAAAACCCCGTTACTCAATGAGGTAACTGCTGAACTTGAGCTGGGCGAAATCTGTCTGCTTATCGGTAATAACGGTGTGGGCAAAACCACACTTATTAAAAGCATTTTGAATCAGACACCCTTACTTGGCGGAGATATTCTCCTGGATCAGAGGAGCATCAGTTCTTTTTCTAACCGGGAGCTCGCTGAGAAGGTTGCCGTTGTATTCTCAAAATCCCGTGTACCCTCAAACTTTACACTTTACGACCTTATTGCATTTGGTAAATACATACACTACCCTTATTATTTTGAATTAACCAAAGATGATCAGTATGAAGTGAATCAAATCATTGACAGTCTCCAGTTGGCACAATATCGCAATTTTCCCTTGCAGAGACTTTCGGACGGCAACCTTCAGAAGGCTTTTATCGGGCGGGCGCTGGCACAGAATTCACCTATGATTATCCTGGACGAGCCCACCACTCATCTGGATGAGGAAAACAAGATCATCATCCTCAAACTGCTCAGGAATCTGGCGCGGGAGCATCGGAAACTCATCCTTTTCTCTTCGCATGACTGGCGGCTGGCGAAGGAGTTTGCCGATAAGATGTGGCTGGTACATGCAGGACACATGGACAGCGGAATTACCGAAGAAATCCTGCTGAAACATGATGAATTACTGAATCCACAGCTTTTCCATATGAGCTCAGGTTTTATAGCTCCCCAAATCATTGCGCCTGCACTTCAAAAGGAAATGCTGTATTCCTACCTTCAGAAAAACTTCAAGGCCGACCTTTCACAATTTCATTTTACATTCTCTGGCTCAATTTGGACTGTTTCACATTCAAATAGTCAGGAAAAATGCTCCTCATTTAGCGACATCTCAGCATTTTTAAGAAAACAGCTCTGATTTAATATCCTTAGCTTTCGAATTTTGCTGTTTTTAGCGCCATTAATATGTTTGTCATATAAATTAACATATTGATGTCCAGCTGATTACATATTTTACAAAAATATACTATGCATGCATAGTATATTTTCTTTATATTTGTGTAAAACCACATAAATGGAGATATGGAAAACAAGAATATGGAAAAAGTAGAAAATGTAGATCTGATCCTCAAATCTACGTGGCTGGCCGTTTCAAAAATGTATTCAGAGCTGGCCAATCTTCATGATGCCACCGCTGTGCAGGCGCTTACACTTCTTAAGATTGACCCTAAGGAAGGAACCCGCAGCACCAACCTGGGCCCAAAAATGGCCATTGAACCTACCTCGCTTACAAGAATTATTAAACTGCTGGAGGATAATGGGTACATTTATAAAGAAAAAACGTCCAATGACAAACGCGAAGTCATTATTAAACTCACCGAGAAAGGTCTTCTGAGCCGCAACCTTTCAAAGGAAGCTGTGGTGAACTTCAACAAGGCAGTGATGGACCGCATTTCACCCGAAAAGATGGATATCTTCAAGGAAGTCATGAGTGACATCCTGATGATTGCCAACAATCTGAATAACAAAAAGCAGCTGTAAAAACAGTTGAATCCAAACAGAAGTTACACAAAACAAATTAATATGAAAAGAAGGATCAAACATGTGACGGTTCTTGGTTCTGGAATCATGGGCTCCGGCATTGCAGCACATTTCGCCAACATAGGTGTACAGGTGTTGCTGCTGGATATTGTGCCCTTTGAACTGAGCGAAGCCGAGCAAAAGAAAGGCCTTACTAAAGAAGACAGGTCTGTAAGAAACAGGATTGCCACTGAAAGTTTTGAGAAACTTAAAAAAGCAAATCCGGCACTTCTCTATTCACCAAAGTTCGCAGACCGTATTATGGTGGGCAATTTTGATGATGATCTGCCCAAGATTAAAAACACCGACTGGATCATTGAAGTTGTAGTTGAAAGACTGGACATCAAGAAATCGGTTTATGAAAAAATCGAGCAGTTCCGTAAGCCGGGAACTTTGGTATCTAGCAATACTTCGGGTATTCCAATCCATCATCTGGTGGAAGGCAGAAGTGAGGATTTCAAGAAGCATTTTGCCGGAACCCACTTTTTCAATCCGGTAAGATATCTGCCGCTTCTGGAGGTCATCCCAACTCCGGAAACAGATCCGGAAATTGTGCGGTTCTATATGGATTTCGGTGCCAAATTCCTCGGAAAAACCACCGTTCTTGCCAAAGACACACCGGCTTTTATCGCCAACAGGATCGGGGTATTCTCCATGATGAACCTGCTTCATGAAGTGAAAGGTCTTGGCCTTTCGGTAACCGACATCGATAAACTTACAGGCCCTGTGATTGGTCGTCCAAAATCTGCTACCTTCAGGACCGCAGACGTTGTAGGACTGGATACTCTTGTGATGGTGGCGAATGGCGTAAGTGCCAGCGGGACCGAAGCCTCTAATTCCAATGATGTATTCAAACTCCCCGAATATATCCAGGAAATGGTGGACAACAAATGGCTTGGATCAAAAACGCAACAGGGCTTCTACAAAAAAATCAAGAATGCGGAGGGCAAATCGGAAATCCACGGTCTGAACCTGGAAACCATGGAGTATGAACTTCAGGAAAAAAGCAACTTCCCCACTCTTGAGCTTACCAAAAACATTGACAAACCCATTGACCGTTTCAAGGTACTGATTACAGGAAAGGACAAAGCCGGTGAACTTTACAGAAAGTCTCTGGGCGCGCTCTTCGGTTATGTTTCGCATAAGGTGCCCGAAATTTCGGATGAAGTCTACAAAATCGACGATGCCATGCGTGCCGGTTTTGGCTGGGAAAACGGACCGTTTGAAATCTGGGACGCTGTTGGCGTGCAGAAAGGGATTGAGCTGGCAAAAGAAGCGGGCTACGAAGTCTCGGACTGGGTGAAGAATGTGGAAACTTTCTATAAAGTTGATGATGAAGGCCTGAGTACTTATTTCGACCAAAACTCCGGCGATTACAGAAATACTCCCGGGAAAGAATCCTTTATCATCCTGGACAATATCAGGAAAAACAAAACGCTCTGGAGTAATTCAGGATCGGCTATTCAGGATTTGGGTGACGGTATCATCAACTTTGAGATCCGTTCCAAGATGAATTCTCTCGGCGGTGAAGTTTTAGATGGTTTAAACAGAGCCATTGATCTTGCCGAAAAAGACTATGACGGCCTCGTCATCGGAAATCAGGGTGCTAATTTCTCGGTAGGTGCCAATCTGGCCATGATTCTTATGATGGCGATTGAGCAGGATTGGGATGACCTGAATATGGCTATCGCCTATTTCCAGAAATCAATGATGAGAGTCAGATACTCCTCGATTCCGGTAATTGTTGCCCCTCACGGTATGACATTAGGCGGCGGCTGTGAAATGACCATGCATGCGGACCGAGTAGTTGCAGCAGCTGAAACTTATATCGGTCTTGTAGAAACCGGCGTTGGTGTAATCCCGGGCGGCGGCGGCACCAAGGAATTTGCACTGCGCACATCCAGAGAGTTCCAGAAAGATGATGTAAAAAACAACCGCCTTCGTGATATGTTCATGAATATCGCGATGGGTAAAGTGGCCACTTCAGCCCATGAAGCGTATGACATGGGTATTCTGGAAGAACATAAGGACATTGTTGTGGTTGATAAGAACCGTCAGATCAGGACGGCCAAGATGCTTGCACTGAGTCTTGCTGAGCACGGCTATACCCAACCGATTGAACAGAAGGTAAAAGTCCTGGGTAAAGATGCACTTGGAATGTTCTATGTAGGTACGGACCAGATGCTCACGGGTAAATACATTTCGGAACACGACAAACTCATCGCTGATAAACTGGCCAACGTGCTTGTAGGCGGAAATCTTTCAGAACCAACGGTAGTAACCGAACAGTACCTGCTTAATCTTGAACGGGAAACCTTCCTCCAGCTTTGTGGCGAAAGAAAAACCCTCGAAAGAATACAGTACATGCTGCAGAAGGGGAAACCGCTGAGAAATTAGAGTGGAGAATGTGAGACTGGAGACACGAGATTTTTAAACCAGAAAAACCATAGAACCTTGCATAATATTAAGAAATTAAAAATATGGAAGGAGTCGATTGAGCTGTGCGTAGAGGTTTATAAAGCCTTAGCAAATATGCCTGAGGATGAAAAGTATGGATTGTCTTCTCAAATCAAAAGATCTTCGGTATCCATTCCTTCAAATATTGCTGAAGGCGCAGGACGACAAAGTGAAAAAGAATTTTATCATTTCCTGAATATTGCATATGGTTCCGCGTACGAATTACAAACCCAACTTATTATCTCTGAAATGTTAGAATTTGTTTCTTATGAAATCAACCGTCCCCTTTTAGAAAAGCTGGAAGAGATTCAGAAAATGATCTATGTCTTCAAGGAAAACATTAAAAACAAATAATTAACCGCAAGAGTCTCATATCTCTTGTCTTATAATCTAAAATCTACAATGAAAACAGCATACATAATAAAAGGTTTCAGAACGGCTGTGGGCAAGGCGCCGAAAGGCTCCCTTCGTTTCACTCGTCCTGATGTGATGGCCGCAACGGTTATTGAAAAACTGATGGCTGCGGTACCGCAACTCGATAAGAACCGGATTGACGACCTTATCGTCGGTAACGCAATGCCGGAGGCCGAGCAAGGCCTGAACGTGGCACGTTTGATTTCTCTCATGGGCCTTCATACCGACAAAGTTCCCGGGGTAACGGTAAACAGGTATTGTGCATCCGGCTCAGAGGCGATCGCGATTGCCTCCGCGAAAATTCAGGCCGGTATGGCCGACTGTATTATCGCTGGTGGTACGGAATCCATGAGTTATATCCCGATGGGAGGTTACAAACCGGTGCCGGAGACCGATATTGCTAAAACCAACCCGGATTACTACTGGGGAATGGGCTATACAGCAGAAGAGGTGGCTAATCAGTATAAGATTTCACGTGAAGAGCAGGACCGGTTTGCTTATGAATCTCACATGAAGGCATTGAAAGCCAACGAAGAAGGCAGATTTAAAAATCAGATTGTGCCAATTCCCGTGGAATACAACTTTCTGGACGAAAACCAGAAGATGCAGACCAAAAAATTTGACTTCTCAGTGGATGAAGGTCCGAGAAAAGATACTTCACTGGAAGGCTTAGCCAAACTGCGCCCGGTGTTTGCCAACGGAGGTTCTGTAACTGCCGGAAATTCTTCTCAGATGTCAGACGGCGCGGCATTCGTGATCGTGATGAGCGAAGAAATGGTGAAGGAATTAGGCCTGGAACCTGAAGCAAGATTGGTTTCCTACGCAGCGGCCGGCCTGGAACCCCGAATCATGGGCATGGGACCGGTATATGCTATCCCAAAAGCGCTGAAGCAGGCAGGTCTGGAACTGAAAGACATCGAACTGATCGAATTGAATGAAGCATTCGCCTCCCAGTCGGTGGCAATTCAGAAAGAACTGGATCTGAATCCGGAAATACTGAACGTAAATGGCGGCGCCATCGCGCTTGGTCACCCCTTAGGCTGTACCGGTACCAAACTTACCGTTCAGCTTCTTGACGAAATGCGCAGGCGCGGCAATAAATACGGAATGGTCACCATGTGCGTAGGAACCGGACAGGGAGCCGCGAGTATATTTGAACTCCTTTAATTAAAATAAGAAGAAAGAAGAAAGAAGAAAGAAGAAAGAGATAGATTAATGAGGAGAACATGAAACATAATTTTAAGAATCTGAATATTTGGAAGCTGTCACTTAATCTTGCCGATGATGTTTACAGCCTGACCGATAGCTTCCCTAAAGGCGAAGAGTTTGGTTTGAAATCCCAGTTAAGAAGATGTGCGGTTTCAATTGCCTCTAATATTGCAGAAGGCTCAAGTCGAAGTTCAAATAAGGATTTTAACCGCTATTTGGAAATAAGTCTAGGATCCCTTTTTGAATTGCAAACACAGGTAATAATCTCCTACAACAGAAATTTTCTTGACCCAGCACAACTGGAGATGCTTGAACTTAAAATAACAGATTTGCAAAAAATGATATCGGGATTTCAGAAAACCCTTCTTTAAATCTTTTCTCTTTGTTCTTTCTTCTTTCCTCTAATATAAATTTAAAATAAATCTAAAAATATGAACCCCACACCAAAAACCCTAATCGGCGGTGATTTCCTTATCAAGGAAACACCTGCTGCGGAGATTTTCACTTTAGAAGATCTTTCTGACGAGCAAAAGATGATGCGCGATTCTGCAAAAGAATTTATCGACCGGGAAATCGTACCGCATCACGAGAGATTCGAAAATAAAGATTACGCTTTGACGGAAGAAAGCATGCGCAAACTGGGCGAGATGGGCTTCCTGGGCGTTACCGTACCGGAACAGTACGGCGGTCTCGGGATGGGCTTCGTGACTACGATGCTTGCCTGCGACTATCTTTCCGGCGGTAACGGATCTTTGGCTACAGCTTTCGGTGCACACACCGGAATCGGAACTTTACCAATCCTTCTTTACGGTACTGAAGAGCAAAAAAACAAATATCTGCCCGACTTAGCTACAGGCACTAAATTCGGGGCTTACTGTTTGACAGAGCCGGATGCAGGTTCAGATGCAAACTCTGGTAAAACCAAAGCAAAACTGTCTGAAGACGGCAAACATTACATCATCAACGGCCAGAAAATGTGGATTTCAAATGCAGGTTTTGCTGAAATTTTCATTGTTTTCGCTAAAATTGATGACGATAAAAACATCACGGGTTTCATCGTAGAAAAAGAAGGTACAGAAGGACTTTCTTTCGGCGAGGAAGAACACAAATTGGGCATCCGCTCCTCTTCTACCCGCCAGGTTTTCTTCAACGACATGAAGGTGCCGGTTGCAAATCTTTTAGGTGAAAGAAACAACGGTTTCAAAATCGCTTTGAATGCACTTAACGTAGGCCGTATCAAGCTTGCTGCAGCCAACCTCGACGGACAGCGCAGAATTGTGGCGCATGCTGTGAAATATGCAAACGAAAGAAAACAGTTTGGTGTTTCCATTTCAACATTTGGTGCAGTTCGCAAGAAAATCGCCGAAATGGCAACCGGAATTTTCGTTTCAGAAGCCGGCTCTTACCGTGCAGCAAAAGATGTTCAGGACAAAATTGACGAACTGGTTGCCGGCGGAATGGATCACCAGCAGGCAGAACTGAAAGGCGTGGAAGAATTCGCAGTGGAAGCTTCTATCCTTAAAGTTTTTGTTTCAGATCTTACGCAGCAAACTGCAGACGAAGGTTTACAGATTTACGGAGGTATGGGCTTCAGCGAAGATGCCCCAATGGAAGCGGCCTGGAGAGATGCACGTATTGGCCGTATATACGAAGGAACCAACGAAATCAACCGTCTTCTTGCGGTAGGAATGTTGATCAAGCGCGCCATGAAAGGTCAGCCAGACCTGATGTCACCGGCTATGGCCATCAGTAAGGAACTGATGGGAATCCCGTCTTTCGAAGTACCGGATTACTCTGAACTGTTAAGCGAAGAAAAAGCCGTAATCGCCAACCTGAAGAAGGTATTCCTGATGGTTTCCGGAGCTGCCCTGCAGAAGTACATGATGGATATTGAAAAACAGCAGCATCTGTTGCTGAACGCATCTGAAATTCTGAACCAAATCTATATGGCAGAATCGGCGGTGTTAAGGGCCGAGAAACATTTCGATGCCGGGTCAGTGGAAGTGGCTATGGCCCAGCTGAACCTTTATAAAGCTGTGGAAAAGATCATTATGGCTGCTAAGGAAGGCATTGTCTCCTTCGCCGAAGGCGACGAACAGCGCA
Organism: Kaistella sp. PBT33-4; assembly: GCF_029194425.1. Lineage (NCBI taxonomy): Bacteria > Pseudomonadati > Bacteroidota > Flavobacteriia > Flavobacteriales > Weeksellaceae > Kaistella > Kaistella sp. PBT33-4. The sequence goes on from NZ_JARFYL010000004.1 coordinate 233,337, forward strand.
TGATGCTTTCAGGTTTAAGAAGATTTACAAAATACACGAACCAGCCTAACGTAATCGCATTGACTGAAAAAATCGCTGCCCACTTTGTAGAGAAAGGTCACTATTAAAATGTGACGTCAACTAACATTGACACCTGATTTACATTGAACGCCACGGGATTTCGTGGCGTTTTTGTTAGTCTACCGTAAATAATAAATGACTTTATAATCTGGAAAAATGTAAGCTTTTATTTTCCTTCATAAGAGATGTTCAATGTTCAAAACCAGTAACTTATCCGAAAAATGTTAGAAGCCGGTTTTTATCTGGTGAGACAGGGAAATGGGAATCACGGAATTTGTTATAGTCCGGTCATGGGAAAAGAATTTGTTGTTCCAAATCATGGCTCGCAGGAAGTAGGAAAGGCTGAGAAAACGCATCAATATGAATGATCTTTATTATCGCAATACGTTAACAGCAAAAAAAAATCTTCAAAAAAGCAAATCCAAACAGCTGTCCGGGGCAAAAAATTTAGGGAAAGAAATGATGCAGCTGGAGATAACCTGAATTGAATTTAATATAAGTATGTACAATAATTGAAACGTTCCGGGAAGCTGTACTGTTTCCAAAAAGCCCGACACTTTCTACAGCAATATACCATTGTAAATAAGCCTACAGAAAAATGTTATTATACCAAAATGCGGGTTAAGTCTTCGCGGTTTGAATAATGGCAGCACCCAACACTACGCTCCCCGCCCTTCCAGGTACTTCTGCCATTGCCACGTGGTGCGCAGGGCTTCTTCGAGGGCCGTATCGGCTTTCCAGCCCAGTTCACGCTCAGCTTTATTGGCATTAGCATAGGCGATGGTAATATCGCCGGCACGGCGGTCACAGATTTGGTATGGCACTTCTACATTGTTGGCACGTTCGAAAGCCTGAACGACTTCTAGTACGGAGGAGCCTTTGCCTGTACCCAGATTGTAGATGTCAATCACCTTTTCCTCCGGGCTTGAGATAAGTTTTTGAAGAGCCTTTACATGGGCTTTGGCCAGATCAACAACATAAATATAATCGCGGATCGCGGTGCCGTCTTCGGTGGGATAATCATTGCCCCAGATATTCAGTTTTTCGAGGATGCCCGAGGCGGTTTGTGTTACGTATGGTACAAGGTTATTCGGGATGCCCAGCGGCAGTTCACCCAGAAGTCCGGAAGGATGCGCCCCAATCGGATTGAAATAGCGGAGCAGCGATACTTTTCGGTTATGGGCTTCAGCAAAATCTTTCAGGATCTCCTCGCCCATCTGTTTGGTTTTTCCATACGACGATTCCGGCGTCTTCATTGGTGTATTTTCGTCAATAGGTTGCACATCGGCCTGACCATAGACGGTACAGGAGGAACTGAAAATAAAGTTGGTGATATTGCGGACTTTGAATTCCTGCAGGATATTGATTAATGTGAAAAGGTTATTCTCGTAATAGTCAATCGGTTTTTCCTGGCTCTCACCTACAGCTTTGTACGCCGCGAAATTAATACAGCCGGCGATTTCGTGGGCCTCAAAAACCTGTGCGAGCAGTTCTTTTCTTTTTAGGTCGAAAGGATAAAAAGCAGGTTTCTTTCCGCTGATCTGTTCAATGTTATTAAGAATAAACCGTTCTGAGTTGGACATATCATCCACTATAACGACCTCAAAATTGTTGTTCAATAGTTCTACTACGGTATGCGAACCGATATAGCCAAGGCCGCCTGTTACAAGAATGGTCATAAAATCTGTGCTTTTGGCAAATATACAAAAAGAAGTGTCCCGAAAAATTCAGGACACTTCTCCAAAAATAAAAAAATTGAAAAAAAATTACTCACCCAATTGGGTATATTTATCTGATTGGTTAAACAAATGTATCACCTGCATTTATTTCCTCCAATACGCATAATTACGTAATTTTTTTATTTATTATTTCATCACTGCTTAAATCCATTTATTTTTATAGGCAAGATTGATAATCTGGCTTCTGGAATTGAGATGCAGCTTTTTGTAGATATTATTTACATGGGTCCTCACAGTGTTGGGGCTGATGAAGAGTTTCTCGGCGATCTGTACCGGTGAAAGTCCCTTTACAATTTCTGTCAGAATCTCAGTTTCGCGGTCACTTAACTGGTAATCTTTTGGTGACTGCAGCGACTGATCCGGCTGGTTGCCCTCGCTTAACAGCTTCATAGCCCGCCGCGCAATGGCCGGACTCATGGGTATGCCGTCATACTCCACCACATTTCGTATGGCTTCAATGATGTTCACCCCCTTATCTTCCTTAAGCAGATAACCGCTGGCGCCGGCCTTGATGGCCTCAAAAATCCTTTCATTATCTTCAAAGATAGTAAGCACGATAAACTTAATTCCAGGATAGCGGATCACTGCGCTTGATATGGCAGCAATGCCGTCCAGCACCGGCATTTCCAGGTCCATCAGCACTACCTGAGGATAATCTGATGACGGTATGCGTTCCAGATGACCGAAGAAGTCGTCGCCGTTTCGGGCTTCAAAATCAATGACAATATTGCTGTTTGTAATTTTTTCCCTGATGGTATTTCGGTTAAGTGCATTATCGTCAACAATTGCAACTTTTATCATATCTGTGTTTTTATACTGCTAATATACTGCTTGTCCCCGATTATTATTGCTCTTCTATCGTAATTTCTGTGCCTTCGGGCCCTGTTTTCACTTTCAGCTCAAAACCCATTTCGTTAGCCCGAGCCTTCATATTGCTAAGACCAAAACCATTGGAATGTTCTCTTTCGTTGAATCCTGTTCCGTTGTCCTTTACCGTTAGCGACATTTTATCGGTTGATTCAAAATAAATGTCTACCCTGTCTGCACCCGAATGTTTCACTATATTATGCAGCGCCTCCTGCACAATCCTGAACACACTGATGGATTTGGACGATTCCATGCTGCGGTTTACGGCGATATTTTCAGAAATAGTGAGCTCAATATGCGGGACCGTCTTAAAATATCTTGTGCTGTAGCTAAGTAAGCCTTCATAGCAATTTTCAACAGTCGTTTCGCGCATCTTCAGTACCCAGATGGTTTGACGCAGCAAGCTCATTATCTGATAGGATATCTCGCGGATTTCCTGCAGGTCACCACTCCTGTCGCCATGCTTTTGTTCCAGGTTCTCAATCCGCATAATAAGACTGGTCGTGTACGCACCGATATTGTCATGAAGGTCACGGCTGATGCGCCGGCGCTCTTCCTCAATTTCTTCGTTTACCCTGGAGTCATGCAGTTTACGCTCGTATTTCGTTCGGTAGTACTGATAAACTAAAAAACTGCTCAGTCCAATCAGCATAGTCACGATAAGGAGGATAAACCACCATTTACGGTAAAAAGGAGGCTGAACGTGGATTTCGATTACTCCAGGGTACATTTCCTCATAACCGTCCCGGTTGCGGCTTTTGATCTGAAGCTGATGCGGGCCGGCGTTCAGGTGTGTAAGCAAGAGTTTATTACCGTCTGAAAAGGGGAGCCACCCGCCCGCTCCAAGTTTATAATAAAGGCCGGACTGATCCAGAAAATCTTTGTCCACCGTCCGGAAAGCGAAGACAGTCTGCATATTGTCCGGTTCAAGTTCCACTTTCTTAAAATGATTTATGATGCGGCCATCCGCTTCAATATATTCCAGAGAAGGGGGCTGAACTTTTTTGCTGGGAATCATTTCGCTCATGGCAAAGACAGAAAGCCTCAATCTGGTTGCGATCACAAGTTCATCTTTTTCCGGAATATACTTTGCATAACTTATGTATGGGCTTCTGCCACCATGCCCTCCAAAGGAACCAAAAGGCTTCAGGCCCGTCGCTGTCTTTTCCATTAACAACTTATTGGTAACTACCCATAAGCGTCCCTGCCTGCAGCGGAATATGCTTTTCACAGAATTTCCCGAAAATCCTTTTTTCCTGCCCAGATTCAGAACCTGCCTGTTATTCACCCTGGCTGTCAGTCCGGAGGGTGATCCAACCCACAAAGTATCTTTTTCACTAAAAATATAGTTGATATTGTTGGACTCCAAGCCGTTTTTCCTGCTTACACTGCGCGCTGTCCGGATTGCACTGTCGAACTCAGTGTATCCCGATTCATAGGATGTAGCAAAATATTTTCCCCCGTAACTTTCAAAAACATTTTCAATATTGTTAAAGACTGGTAGCCTGATATTTTTAAAGCCGCGGCCGTTTTCTTTAAAAAGTCCATTGCCATAAGTTGAAAAGACCAGCTTACCATCGGGAGTTTTAAAGATCTTAGAAATGCCGTCGGTAATGTGAAACATCCTTTCCAGATTAAGTTTTCCGTTATTGATGACATACACCTGCAGCCCGTTGAACGTGCCTGCATATAATCTGTTTCCGTCCACGAACAGCGTAAGCGCGTCCCTTCCAACCTCAAACCTGGATTCTATTTTCTTACCGTCCAGCACCAACACCTCACCCCGTGAAAGTACATAATACTTATTATTGCTGAACACAACAGATCTGACTTTGCCGTTTGCCAGCGGATAGGCTTTTCGCTGACCTTCATTGCGGATATAGGAAAAACCACCGCCCAACGTAGAAAAGTATAAATGACCTTCGGCTGTCTGATGAATATCCGTTAACATATGACTTTCGAGTCCGTTTCTCTCATTTATGGTGTCCAGGACTTTATCATTAATGGAACGGATGATGCCTGTTCCAAAAAGCACACGGTAAGTAATACCTTTCTGTACTGCCGGAGCTTTTTCGGTGCGGAAACGGTCGGTAGCAACCAAAAGTTCTTGTCCTTTCACTACCGCAAAATACTTCTTACTGCCTCCATTTTGCCTAATGTATGCTGGAAGAATTTTGTAGATCTTTGTCAGGTCATTTCTGCTCACTGCATAAATAAAATCTTCACTCTCACTGGAACATATGATGAAATCCGGATTCACATCCGATGGGAAAAGCCCGTAGATCAAACCTTTTTTCCCAATATGACGGTAACGGTGCGTCACCCTATTTCTTTCGGTATTAAAAAACGCCAAATCCTTCCCTGATGCCCAAACAAAGATGCCCGATTTCTGGTCCGGCAACACATGATGGATATAATTCCCGGGCAACCCTCCATTTTCTGCATCATAAATCAGAAATTTGCCATTGGAATATTTCACCAGACCCTTATCTGTACCAAACCACAAAAAGCCATTGTGATCTTCTGTAATATTAAAGATATAATTGGTGGGTAGACCTTCATTCTCGGTTATATTTTCAATTACCGAGGCATATTGGGCATGAAAAAGCGGCGGCCACAGCATGAAAAGCACCAGCATTACAGCTACGAAAAGTTGGCGTTCGGATAATTTATTTGTGAGAGTAGCAATATTGCCGCTTTGCATAGTTAAATTTAACAAAAATTGCGGACAATTAATATAAATTAACGGAAACTTGCTGCTGTTTTAACTTTACAGATACTATTTTACTTAATCGCTGAATAGAAAGGGGTCTAATGAACCGGTAATATCGGTATAATCTTTTATAACAAACAAATACAGCTATATTTCAGCACTATCTTTTTTACTTAATTATTCTACCCAAATCTCATCTATGGCAACCAACGGGCTCTTGCTTGGGTGGCTTTTCCACTCGGGCAATTGGGGCAACGGATCAATAGAAATTTTTATGTATTTTATTTTTTTACCTGCAGTAAAAGTGACAGGATAGGATGTAACACTCTTCTTTTGCGTTACCGAGGATTGAAAAGAGGACAACTCATTATAGTGCAGGCCGTCCGCCGAAACACTTACCGAGACTTTTTTAGGAAGAAAAATCCAGTGTCTCTGGTCTTCCAGAAAATTCGGTGTGATGGAAGTAACATATGTTTCTTGCCGAAGATCAAGAGTGATTGTATTGCTGCCTTCAAAAAGAAGCCAGTTTAAGCTGAAATCATGCATTCCGTACATTCCGTCCGTTAAGGTCCGGGTTCTTTTTGCCGGATAATCTGGGATCCAGGGTTTCTCAAAACTAACCGCCGCACCGGTGGCCAGGGTGACCGGGATTTCTTTTTGAAATATCTGTGACCATTCTTCGATATATGATTGAGCAGTCTGTCCACCTTCTGAAAGTTGGGTAATACCTGCGGATTTTAAACTGAGACCAAAGTCGTGCACTTTCTTTTTCAGACCAGATCTTATTTCCCATTTTCCGGAGTGACTTTGAGAATAAATCCCGTGGGCATCTTTCCCGAAGAATTTTGCCTGCTGAAGTCTGGTGTAGTCCAGCGAGAGCCGAAGTTTGCGAATACGGGCACGAATGGTTTTACTGACCGAAGCACTCTCAGCACGATCGAGAAGGGCCTCATACTGCGCCAGTTGCTTTGACGAAAGGTAAGCATCATGTTCTTTAACAGGATTACCATATATATCAAGCTTCCGGCCGGACTTCTCCACATTTGACCTTAAATTCAGAAGATAATCTCTGACAAAAACAGATGCTTCACCATAATATCCTTTAACAAATTCTTCAAAAAGCATCTCATTATCCAGTTCTTCATTCCATAGTTTTCGAGCAAGGATGTACGATTTCAGTTCAACCTGATCTACGTAATTTTGGTCTCCCAGTTGCGCAAAAACTCCTTTGATTTTATTTTTTTTGTAGAAATGAACATTGGAACCGGCATTGGGAAAATCCGGGAAGGGCGCGAGATAGTTGGTGAACTGCGTATAGTAATCCCACACGTACACATGAGGAGTGATTTGAAGCCAGTCTTTGAGATTGTTCCTGAAAGCAGCCGCCGATTTCCCTGTTTCGACCGGTTCATTCCTGAAAATTTCAATATTACTGAGCAGAATAATGACATTAGGAAGTGGTTTGGTACGAAGTGGTGCACGCGCTGTAGCCCCGTAAGAAATAGTGGTGAAGGTTTTCTCCGGATAACTTGCGGCAATTTTATTTACAAATTTAATCAGAGAACCTTGCGGCCCTCCCTCTACCCTGTTTACAGCACTGCACAGTCCGCATTCGCAGTGACTGCTGTTATCATTGGGACTTATGGACCAGAATTTTTGGTCAGGATTTTCTTTGAACAGTATTTCAAGCTTCTCAAGGGTAAGCTGCAGGACTTTTGGATGTGACAAACATAACTGCTGCGAAGTCCTTTTGCCTCTGGATAACGAAAAATAGTCGGGATGCTTTTTAAAAAATATGTTGGGTACCAGGGTAGAAAAGGAATGCCCCCACAGGCCCCAGTAATCATCCAGGCGGTGAAGTTTGTACCAGTCCATATATTCCTCGTCCAATTCCGCTGTTGAATAAACCTCGCGGTAGTCAAACGAAGCCTTTTCAATTATATCTACCGGAAGGTTGATACGGATATCCCGGATTTTTGGACATTCCGCAGGCTCATTTGGCGCCCATTTACGGCATTTTAGATAGTTTTCTATAAAATGGTAAACCGCAAACAAAATACCGCGGTGGCCATTCCCCGCCAAAATTATATTTTTACCGTTATTCGAAATTGTAAATGTATCGGTGGATAAAACTTCAGACTGATAAACCGTACTGCCAACACTGATCGCAGGCTTATCTCCCGCAACAGTAGAAACAGGGAGCAGTGCACCAGTCACCTTTTGAAAATAACGTTGCAATATTCGCGCAGCTTTCTTTTCATTTTCCGAAGCCTCTGCCGGAATAATAATAACATATTCAGATTTGCCCGCTTTCACCACGTTGAGTGAGAATTGCTGTGCGGCAGAATTACCCCGCATCAGAAACAGGAATATAATAACATACAGAATTTTCATTTAAAATGCTAAGAGGCAAAAATAATATTATAAATGTTACCGGGCGAGAATATCCTCGTGCGATACCATAGCTTCTACTATCCTAAAAGTTCAATATATTTGTTTCCGCAAAACACGCCCATGAAATTATCTTACTTTTCATTTATTTCAGCTCCTAAAAAAACAATCGCCGTTGCTTCATTTTGTATGTTGCCTTTAAGTGCATTGGCGCAGCAACAGCCAAGTTCCGACGAAGTTTTTATTCAGGCCCGCACAGCCGCATTTGAAGATAAAGACTATCCGAAAGCCATCTCCCTGGCAAAACAGGCTTTGGAAATCTCACCGGATTACACCGATATTTCCGTTTTTTTAGGGAGGCTCTATACATGGAATAAGAACGTAGATCAAGCGCGGGCTGTTTTTGCCGAACTTGAGCGTAAGCAGGAAGATGATGCCGATTTCTTTCTGGCATATGCCTCTCTGGAATACTGGAATGACAGTAATAGCCGCGCACTGGAAATCCTGGAAAAGGCCACTGCACTTCATCCTGACTCAGAAACATTATGGCTGCTGCAATCGAAAGTATACTTCAGCGAAAATCAGTATCTGAAAGCAGAAGAAGCTGCAAATAAAGTTTTAACAATTAATCCAATAAATACTGAAGCACGGGAAATTCTTGTAAAGCTAAGAGATCTTACTGCCAAAAATGCGGTGGGAATAACTTACAGCTACACTCATTTTGATAAACAGTTTGCTGAAGACTGGCATTTAACAGGTCTTAGCTACAAAAGGGTAACACCTATCGGCTCCGTTATTCTGAAAGGAAATTTGGCTAATAAATTTGGCGATACCGGCACTCAGCTTGAACTGGAAGCTTATCCACGGCTTTCTAAAACATTTTACCTGTATGTAGGCGCAGGATATTCAGATGACGTCGGCATTTTTCCAAAATACAGAACCGGCTTATCTCTGAATGCAAATCTGCCCAAAAGTTTTGAGGCCGAAATTGGTTACCGCCAGCTTTATTTTTCAGACAATATCTGGCTTTATACGGCTGCAGTAGGTAAATACTATAAAAATTTCTGGTTTAACCTTAGAACGTACATTACTCCGGACGAAAAGAATATTTCACATTCCTACACAGGAACCGTAAGATATTACACAAAAGGTGCTGACGATTATATCTCCGTACAGGCCGGAACCGGAATAAGTCCCGACGACAGCCGCAATAATTTGCTCGAGAGCGAAAACTATAAACTGAAAACCTTTAAAATTGGTGCAGACTATAATTTTGTAATAAACAAAACCAACGTTTTTTCAGTAGGAGCTATGTATTTTAATCAGGAATACAGAGCCAATACCCGTGGGAATCAGTTTGATCTTTCTTTGGGATATACCAGGAGGTTTTAATTCAAAGGCCCCGTTAATTTACGGGGTGGAATTACCGGTTTCTGAAAAAATTAGTCACTGTGCTGTCCGGCATTAGTTTGTTTGATGAGGTGAAACTACTGTTCATAGCCCTGAAATTATTAAAATAACTCAATATTCTTTTACGCTCCTTTGCATCATATACAGGGTCCTCCTGCATCTTTGTTAAGTAAAAAAGCTGTTTGTCCTGCAAGTGATAGTTTCCGAAAACAAAATTCTGGAGTTGGTCCTTACTTTTCATGATAGGAATCCCCGCCGCATTTGTACTCTGAGAACTTTTAAGACCTTCACCTACCCATGCGACGGTGGACGGCGTTTTCAGGTTATAATTTCTGCGGTAATAGGAAAGCAGTGAGGGTGCCACATCAAAATGACTTACAATGGTATTAAAACGTTTAGGTTCTTTGATTAAACTTGAATAAATAACCAATGGAACACGGAACCGGTCAATTTTAGACTGCAGCATAATCTCCGGCATACTGTGATCTCCGGTAATTACAAAAATGGTGTTTGCAAAATCTGCACGTTTCTGGTACTCTTCAAAAAAACCTTTCAATGCATCGTCTGCATTCAGAATTGCGGTTAACTGTTTTTTATGCTCAGCGGCAAGTTGTTTTTGTTGCGGATTCAATTTTCCGGAATTCAAAATCCTAAAGAATTGCTTTTCATAGTAGCCCGCCTTGTTAATGAGGAAAGGACTGTGTGTTGAAAGTGTAAATAGCGTATTAAAATAGGGACGGTTTTGTTCTTCCTGAATGTGAAGCATTTTAGAAAATACGGCCTGATCCTCATAGCCCCAGCTTTGCCCATTTTTTGATGGCAGTTTTAAATAACCCCGTCCAAAGGACTTTTCATCAATAATATGTTCTACTTCGCTATATTTTAGGTACTGGTCCATCTTGTCAAAATGACTGTCACCCCCATAATAAAACCCTGTACTGAAACCGTTCCGCTGCAATACATTATAAAGGTTAAAGTGCGGCGGTATTCTCTCGAGTTCCAGAAAACCGTTCTGCGCGAAAGGAAGTGATCCCGTGAGCGTGGGCAAAGCCGCAAATGTACGCCCGGAAGAACTGAGGGCATTTTCCCAGGATAGCCCTTTAGAAGACAGCTTGTCTAGAAAAGGTGCAAAATTACCAATATAACCTTCCGGCGAGGTATATGCATGACCAAACCCCTCCATTACAATTAGAACGAGATTGGGAACTTTTTCTGACTTATTTAGCAGAGGTCCCAGGAAATCCTGTGTATCTTCTTTTTTCCAAAACGGATAATTTTCATCCAGCATTTCTGAATGCAAGTTAAACTTGCCTGCATTGCCTAAGAGTTCTGAAATTTCAGGACGGGTAAGCACATTGTTCATGTTTGAACTGAAGAAATATTCCCATTTACTCTTTGCGGCGGCTTGTCCGAATTCGTTAATATCATCCGTATTGATAAGATGTCTGGGGATGAGGAATGAAACAAGTCCTACGGACAGAATTACAATACCGGCAAGCGGCGATTTAAAAGCAGTTCTGCCTGCTAAGTAAAAAGGGATTACCGCAATTACAGTAAGAATTAGCATCAGCGCCATATTCTTCATAGTGAGCATTCCACTGGCATCCAACGTTTGCTTCATTTCAGCTTTGGTATAATACTGTACATCGGCACCCAGCATGTTGCCGGATTCCGAAAAATAAATAAACAGGACGAACTGGAAAATAATCATGGCACTGAAAAGAATCAGCGCGAGATTACGGGCCCATCCGGTTTTTACAAAATTTAACAGCAGATAAATAATACCAGTACCAAACAAGATTTTGAAAAGGAACAGCGTATTATCCAAAAGAAGACTCAGTACGATAAGATGCGATTCAAAACTTTCTACTGCATACCTGTACCAGGCCCATTCGGCAGCCACTGAAATTAAAAACATGAGTACAAACACAGCAGCAGTTACCCCCCAGGACCTTAATCCAAATTTCAGGATAGCCAGCATCCTTTTTCCCCACGGAAGGTTTTTTGTTTCCTGACTGAAACCCTGCCTGGTCATTTCGCCCCATGAATGTGATTTTTTAAAATAATCGATAAAACCTTTAACACCTGCCTTCACTACAATAGGATGAAAGTAAAATGGTTCCAGAAGGGCCGTCCCTATTAAGGAAAGAAAGTCCTTTCGCTTGGTGTAGACCTGCCTGCTCACCAGATCAACAAGAATGGCATAGAATGAATACAGGAATCCGGCTGAAATAACGAGAGCACAGAGAATCAGAAAGAATGACCAGTTGATAATGCCGAGGATGAGGAAAAGGATGAAAAAGAAATATCCCGCAAATTCAATGATTGGTCCTAAAAATTCAAAACTGAACCAATACGGAAGGCTTACCTTGCCTAATTTGCCGTACTTGGGATTGAACATCATCCGGCGGTGCTTCCAAAGTGTTTCCATAGTCCCGCGCATCCATCGGTTTCGCTGTTTTACAAGAATTTCTTTGGATTCCGGAGCTTCGGTCCAGCACAGGGGGTCCGGAATGGTAATCACTTCATAAGGTTCATTGCGCTCCTCCATATACTGACGCATGCGCACCACAAGTTCCATATCTTCGCCCACTGTGTTCTTATCATATCCTCCACAGGCTAAAACAATTTTCCTGTCGAAAACGCCGAAGGCGCCTGAAATCAGAATAAGTCCGGAGGCTCGGGACCACGCCATGCGTCCGAGAACGAAAGCACGGATGTATTCCAGGACCTGTGTTTTACCAAGCAAAGTTCTCGGCAGATTGACTTCCACCACTTTACCGTTCTCAATCCGGCAGTTGTTGGCCAGGCGGATTACTCCGCCGCAGGCGATGAGTTTCTTATCAGTTTGCTGAAGAAAAGGTTTCGCCAGTTTAAGTATTGAGTCCTGCTCCAGAATACAGTCTACATCAATACAAACCAGGTAATCTCCGCTGGAAATGTTTACACCCACATTCAGCGCATCGGCTTTACCTCCGTTTGCCTTATCCACGACTATGAGTTTATGAAATGCCGGGTTTTTACTTTTATAGATTCCGCGCACCTCCGCCGTAGGTATATTGCCCTGAATAAAAAAAGCCACAGACTCAAGTTCATAGGCATCGATGAGTTTCTGAATGGAATCGTCCTTACTGCCGTCATTAACGATAATAATCTCAAGATTATGATAATACAGGGACAGCAGGGAACGAACATTTTCCACAATCGTCATCCCCTCATTGTATGCGGGGGCAATTAAGCTGAAAACAGGGGCATTGGGGTTGGATGCAATAATATTGTAATCTGTAAATGTGTTTTCCCTCTTATAGCGCAGGATAGCTCCAAGTGCATAGATTCCCATCCAACTGTACACCAGCAGAACGCCACATGCATAAAGCAGGAAAAACCATATTACAACCTCATAAACAATGTGGGAAAACTCTGTCATATTTTTTCCTGTAAAACGTGTTTAATAATTGAAACCAATTCTGAAGGGGAACAGGACTTTGAAGCTAAGGACTGCAACTCTCCGGACAGATTAAGTCCGTGTAGACCTTTTGCGGCACCAATCCTTGCTGCTACAGAGTCGTTACCCAATAGTTTTTGCCTGAAAAAGTCGGCCGCGCGAATGTCGGACATTTTACAAATTGAATTTATGATTTCAACTTTCACCTCATCAGGCTGGGTTTCGTATGATGAAATATAATCCGACAGTGTTTCTGCATTCTCCAGTGTTTGCAGAGTTTCCACGGCCTGAAGCCGGATTTGTATGTTTGGATGACTGAAAAGGGCTAATACATCAGCATACATGTTAAGCAATTGATATTTGCTGATGATCCGCAGTACAAAAACAGTCACAGAGGGATTTGCACTTTGCAGCCACTCGCGCAGCATGCCTTCAGAATCCGGCGGAACCTCCGGTATGGAATTGAGCAGCCGCAATTGCTGCCATTCCGACAGTATTCCCTGAGCATCATTTAAAAAATTCAGACCTTCAAAACCATTGAAAGTCACTACAGAATACTGTGCCTCCTGATACACCTGAGGTGACGGGTGATGCAGCAGCCGTGAGATGGCCGGCAAAGCCTTTCCTACCCTCATTGCGGTAAGCTCCAGTATGCCACCCGCAATAAGATGCGTCCGCTTTTGGCCAAGTTTACTTAAACTTTCCTTTTCCAGACCATTTTTATTAAAAAGCGACCGTATGATAAGGCCTGCGCCGCCGGAAAATTTCTTTTCGGCGCTGATTAATTTTTCCAGCATGAGCCTCCGGTAGGCAGGACGCTGGGCAATTCCGGAATTATTGATTCGACCGGGGACCTCGCCACCATTTACAATCGCCCCGGCAATTACAGCGTCAATCTCTGCAGACCACGATTCAATGCTAACCTGCTTTCGGTACTGCAGCAATCCATAAAGCAGTACAGCAAAAATAAGCAGCAACACCACAGCAAGCAGGCTGATGAGTACTATGACGAGAAAATGGAGGGAAATACTAAGCAACATAATCAGGATGCAGCTAATCTCTTCACCCTAAGTATCAGTTCGTTAGGGCTGAAAGGTTTTACAATGAAATCGGCTGCTCCCAAACCAAAAGCGTTCAGGATTACATCTTCCTGGCCCATGCTGGAGAGCATAATTACAGGGATGTTCTTACCTGCGGATTTTATGGCTGCAAGAATTTCAACCCCGGAAGCAAAAGGCATCATAATATCACTAATTACAAGGTCTACCTTCCTCTCCATAACTGTATCAATTGCCTCCTTTCCGTTTCTGGTGAGAATCACTTCGTAACCTTCCTTCTGCAGTTTGTGTTCAATAGTTCTTAAAATAAGTTCATCATCCTCAGCTATTAAAATAGTCATAGTCTGGTTTATTTTATTAATCTTTTTATTGTTTCTAATCCCTTTGTTATTGCCTTTGCGATCTCACTGTCCAGAGCGATGAAATCCGGATTACGGTCTAATGTATTTTCCCATCTGGCAGCGGTATCAGCGAGACTGAACAATCCGGCAGTGCCCGCGGTGCCTTTTAGTTTATGGAGAATCTTTTTTACTTCATCTGCGTTTCCTGCCCTACAGGCTTCAGCAAGTGCCTTTCCCGAAGTTTCCGTTTCCTGAATTACCAGATTAAGAAACATTTCACGAAAGTCTTTGTCATCCCCTATTTGCTGTTCCAGATGGTTCATGTCCAGATAGAGGTCCGATTCCTCCCCATTTTGCCAGTCTGCAGCCTTATCATAAATATGTGTTTTCAGTGCTTCCAGAAGCTCTGCCTGTCTTAACGGTTTTGTCAGGAAATCATCCATACCCGCGTCCAGGCATTTTTCTTTTTCACCCAAAACGTTACCGGCTGTGACGCCTATTATTACTGGCTGTTGGCCCGGCAGTTGCCGAATCATCCTGGTTGCCTCAATTCCGTCCATCACCGGCATCTGCACATCCATCAGGATGAGGTCAAAGAACTGACTGTGGCAGAGGTCTAAGGCCTGCTTACCGTCGGTAGCCTCAGTAAAAACCGCTTCAGGCACCAGGGACTGCATCATTCGGTTGTTGAGGACCATGTTCACGGGGTTGTCATCTACCAACAGTACCTTCAGACCTGACAGAGTTACCTCATCCTTTTCGGTTTTTACATTTACAGCCTGTTGATCCAACTGCTGTACAGCCTGTTTCAGCGTATGATAAAGATCCCGGGATTTTATGGGTTTAAGCAGGCAGAAACTGTTCTCATTCTTTCGGAAGGAGTTAATCACTTCATGTTCCTCCGAAGAAGTATGAAGCACTACCAATGGCGAAACTTCTTCCTGTTCTTTAAAGAGTTCACGTATCTTATCAATGGTTTCAATGCCCGATATTACCGGCATATGATAATCCATCAATATGACATCAAACCGTTCGCCTGCCATTAGAATCTGAAGCGCTTCCATCCCGTTCGAGGCAAGTCGGGAATTAATTCCTTTAAAAGCGAGCATGTGCTGAAGGATCATCCTGTTGTTTTCGTTGTCGTCTACAATAAGTACGCGCTCAATACCCAGGGCGGCTATATCCTCCTCATCATTGATCTTACCTTCCTCATACGGCACTTCTATATCAAAATAAAACTCGGATCCCTCTCCCAGGGTGCTTCTTAGTGACAGCGAAGTTCCCATATACTTCAGTATATTATTGGAAATAGTAAGTCCCAGTCCGGTACCACCATACTTCTTGCTTACAGAACTGTCTTCCTGGGTGAAAGCATCAAAGATACGCTGCTGCTTGTGTTCAGGAATTCCGATACCGGTATCACGGACAGAAAATCTTAGTTTAATGCGGTCCGGATCTTTGTCCAGTTGCTGTACCTTAAGTTCAATTTCGCCACGGTCTGTGAATTTCACTGCATTACCCAGCAGATTGATAAGAATCTGGCGCACACGGGATTCATCCATTAAAACTATTTGTGGCAGCCCGGGCTCAATATTTAACAGCAGTTCAAGATCCTTTTTCTGGGATTGGTACAGGATCACGTTCATCACCTGACTAACGAGGTCGTATAACTGAGTCCGGTCAATCATAAGTTCCAGTTTGCCCGATTCAATCTTAGAAAAATCCAGGATATCATTAATGATAGAAAGCAAACTTTCACCCGACTCATTGATATAATTGAGGTATTGGGTCTGCATTTCATTCAGGGGCGTGCGCAGCAGGAGGTCGGAGAATCCAATGACACCGTTGAGTGGCGTTCGGATTTCGTGGCTCATATTGGCCAGAAATTCAGATTTTGCTTTGTTGGCAAGAATAGCAGTTTCTTTGGCAGTTTTCAGTTCCTGCGTAGTTTTAACCCGCTGGGTGACATTCTGTACGGTGACTATGATACCTCCAATTACCTCATCAGACAGGTACCAGGGTCCAACCTGCAGATTGTAATTCTGAGGCTCCCCTTTATTGGAAACGGGAACGGTTAAATTTTCATTACTGTAGGATTTTCCGACAAGGGCTTCCTTGTAGATCTCTACACGATCTTCAGGAATGTTCGGAGAAATTTGAAAAATATTTTTGCCGATAATGAAATTGGGGTCCATGGAAAATTCATCTGTCCAGCACTTGCTAACTGAGAGGTAATTGAGGTCATTATCGAACATCGCAATGGCTACAGGAACATCGCTTATAAAAGACTGTAGCATCGCTTCCTTCTTCTCAAGCTCCATATAGGTTCTTTTAGCCTGGTCTATATCCTGAATAATCCCGAAAACTTTACGGCAAACGCCGTTTTCAAATTCAGGAATACCTATGGACCGAATCCAGATGCACCGGCCCTGAGGCAGCTGGAGTTGCAGTTCCTCATCATAGGGTTCTCCCATACCCACAGCGCGGTTGAAGAGCGTAGTTACTCTTTCCCGGCTTTCCTCCGTATAAAAAGAAAGTGCCGAATCCAGGTCCGGCTCGTAATCCGGTGGTACCATATGAATCTCCCGCGTGGTGTCGGACCAATAAGTTTTCTGTGTAATAAGATTGACCTCCCAGCCGCCTACTCTGGCCGCGGCACTGGTCTGTTCCAGAATTTTCTTGGTATAAACAAGATCTTTTTCCAGGGCCATTTTATCAGTCACGTTCAATGCAGTACTAAGCACGTAGGGCATCCCATTCTCATCAGTCTCTACCATATTGTGGTACATCCAGATAAATTCCTGTCCCTCCCGGGAATGTAATACCATGTAACCGGAATCTTCGCCGTTTTTCTTTATCCTGTCCAGATACTCGGAGAGCTCAACCCACCGCGTTTCGGGTACAAGGTCACGCAGGTTGAGTTTTTTCGCCTCCTCTGAACTGTAATTTAACATCTGACGTCCTTTTTCATTCACCGCCAGAATATTTCCTTCCATATCATGCATGCTCATCAGGCCAATGGCATTTTCAAAGAAACTCCGGAACTTCTTTTCCGATTTTTCCAAACGCTGTTTCTCCTGAACAAGCTGTGTGATATTCCTGCCAAAACAGAAAACTTCTGTGCCGCTGTTGTTACTTTTAATCAGCCATTCAATAATGGTTGTTTCCCCGGAATCGGAGCGCAGGTAACCCCTGAAGGAGTATTCGCGGTTATCGTTAAGCAGCAAATCTTCCGGTAGGGACCTACTGCCGTGCGCCTTCAGGATATCCAGAAAATTTTGACCCTTAACGTCGGATTTAAGCTCCAAAGTGCGGGAAAATGCCGCATTTGCATCCTTCAAAATATAATCATTGTCGGTAACGCAAATAAGATTATTTGTTACTGAAAACAATTGCTCGAAATACTCTGCATGTGTCTGCTTACGCCTGGCCATCAGCTGTACGGCAGCCGCCTGGCCAATCTTCTCCAGTGCCGCAACCTGACGGGCAGTCAATGTCCTGGGTTCAAAGTCAATAACGCAAAGCGTTCCCAGTATAAACCCCTCATCGTCCAGAAGTGGAGTTCCTGCGTAGAATCTGATGCCCCCTGCGACAATCAGTTCGTTTGAAGAGGTCCGTTCGTCGGAAAGCGTGTCATTAATCACAAGTGTTTTTCCGCTTTCAACGGTATACTGACATACTGTGTTCCGGCGGTCTACACACTGGAATTCAAGACCGACACAACTCTGTATGGTTTGTGCATCCCGCTCCATCATTCCAATAAGTGATGCCGGACAATCAGTAACAAGGCAGGCAGCCTCGGAAAACACATCGAGATCCTGATCTTTTGCCATATTAAGCAGATCATAATAGGCCAGTTTATTCAACCTTGCCTCTTCGTTTTCAGTACTGGGAAAATTTTTCATTTAAAATGGTTTGATAAGGCTACGCGGCCTGATATGACAGCAATTATGTGTCCCTGATTTCAATTATTTTACTATTGAGTCTGCCTAATCCTGAGCGGTTGACAGAAACTCCAGTACTGAATCGGTGATGAATTTGAGTTGCTCTTCCTCCAACTCGGTATGCATAGGCAGTGATAAAACCTGATCCAAAAGCAGGTCGGTGTTCACGAAATCTTCCGGATTGCTTTCCTGATAATAGGCTTTCTGTTTCCTTAACGCAACAGGGTAATAGATCATGGCAGGTATTTCTCTTTCAGCCAGGAACTGCTGTAACGCATTCCTCTGTCCATTCAGTATCCGGAGCGTGTACTGATGAAATACATGTGTGGAGTAATCTGTCCTCTTGGGTATAAGAATCTGTGGATGGTTGCCGAAGGCTTCATCGTAATAGTCTGCTGCTTTTCTGCGGGCTTCATTATATCCATCCAAATGCGGCAGTTTTTTGCGCAGAATGGTTGCCTGAACGCTGTCGAGCCTTGAATTAACACCTACTTCATCATGATAATATCTTTCATACATTCCATGATTTACGATGCCGCGGAGCTTATGCGCCAGCTCGTCACTGTTGGTGAATACAGCTCCTCCGTCGCCATAACATCCTAAATTCTTAGACGGAAAAAAGGAGGTTGTTCCCATCGTTCCCATCGTTCCCGCCATGCGTACGCTGCCATCAGAAAATGTAAATTCAGAACCGATGGCCTGGGCATTATCTTCAATCACCTCCAGTTTATGGGCTCTGGCCACTGAAAGGATTTCTTCCATATTGGCACATTGACCAAAAAGATGCACAGGAATGATTACTTTGGTACGTGGTGTAACAGCCGCCCTGAGCTTTTCTGTGTCCATTGTAAAGGTGTCATAATCTACATCTACCAGAACAGCTTTAAGTTTCAGCAGATGGATCACTTCAACGGTTGCGGCAAATGTGAAATCTGCGGTAATCACTTCGTCACCTTCTTCCAGACCTAACGCCATCAAGGCAATCTGAAGGGCATCCGTACCGTTGGCACAGGGAATTACATGTTTTACATCCAGATAGTTTTCCAGTTCAGTCTGAAAGGATTTAACCTCGGGGCCGTTAATAAACGCGGCCGACTCAAGCACATTAAGGACTGCATTGTCAACGTCGCTTTTTATTTTAAAATACTGCGTTTGCAGATCTACCATCTGAATTTTCTTCATACTAAATACAATATGGCGTAAATTTACATATATTTAAATATCTAAAGAAATTTATGAAAAAGTTTAGCTGTACCCTTATTTTGCTCCTGTCTGTCAGCATTTATGCGCAGTCCGAACTTGTTTTTGTTTACTTTGCCGACAAGCCCAACAAAGCAGCATTTTATGCCAACCCGCTGTCTGAACTCACGCAGAAATCATTGGACCGCCGGCTCGCCCAGGGTATTGTGCTTAACGACCAGGATGCACCCGTGGAGCCCGCTTACCTGCAGAACATCCAGAACCTCGGATTCCCGATTTCAGATTATTCCAAGTGGCTGAATGGCGTTGCCGTGCTGGCCACTCCGGCAGAAATCGCACAGCTTCAAACCCTGCCTTTTGTACAGTCTGTACAAAGTTTTGCCAGAAATGCTCATGCCACGGTAAAAGGCCCGGTATCTCAGGATAAATTCGCTACAACAGCAAAAACACCTGCCTTCAATTTTAATTACGGTACTGCACTGGCCCAGACAGAACAGATCAACCTCAAGAATCTCCATTTGGCGGGCTATACGGGTGCCGGAATCACAATTGCGGTTCTGGATACCGGATTTCCCAGCGTTGATACAGGTACAGCCTACCAAAGGCTTTGGACCAACGGTCAAATAAAAGGCGGATATAACTTCATCAGCAAGACTACCGATATTTATAATACTGCCCTAAACTCACATGGTTCTTATGTACTGGGTGTAATCAGTGGATATCTGGATCAGGCGTTTGTGGGCGCCGCACCGGATGCCGACCTTTATCTGTATGCCACAGAAGATGCCTCAGTAGAAATTCCGCAGGAAGAAATTTACTGGATTATGGCTGCTGAAGAAGCCGACCGTAAAGGTGTTGATGTTATCAACTCTTCCCTGGGTTACACTACTTTTGACGACCCCAGATACAGCTATACCTACGCCGATATGAACGGAACCACTTCCTTTATTGCGCGCGGCGCACAGATCGCGGCCGAGAAGGGGATATTCGTGGTTTCGGCCGCCGGCAATTCC
Organism: Kaistella sp. PBT33-4; assembly: GCF_029194425.1. NCBI lineage: Bacteria > Pseudomonadati > Bacteroidota > Flavobacteriia > Flavobacteriales > Weeksellaceae > Kaistella > Kaistella sp. PBT33-4. The sequence goes on from NZ_JARFYL010000004.1 coordinate 253,518, forward strand.
GGTTCACAGACATGGCATTACATTGGGACACCGGCCGACAATCCGAAAGTTTTCACCATTGGCTCGGTAGATTCAAGTGGTAACCCTTCTCCCTTCTCTTCCTACGGACCCAACGCGGCGGGCATGGTGAAACCTGATGCAAGCGCCCGCGGAACGGCCACGGCAACAGTTTACAACAGCAGCACAACTGCCGCAAACGGAACTTCCCTGGCCTCGCCCCTGGCGGCAGGTGGTGTTGCATGTTTGCTGCAGGCAGTCGCACCCGGTACATCCCGTGAGTACCTGCGCACGGTTCTGAGACAAACAGCCTCTCTTTACCCATATACGAATGTACAGATGGGTTACGGAATCTTAAATTTTGGAAATGCCTTTCAGCAGTACCTGGCTACATCATCAGCACATTTGAATACTGTGAAACTCTATCCAAATCCTGCAACGGACCGGATCTATTTCAGCACTTCTGAAAAATTGCTTAGCGTGCAGATTTACGATCCCGCCGGGCGTCTGGTAATGACCTCAAATCCTATCCACAAAATTATGGACGTCAGCAGCCTGCAGCCCGGAGTCTATTTAATTACCGTAAAAACCGACAAAAGTCACTTTACGGAGAAACTTATCAAAAAGTAATTAAATCTCAAAAGTTTCATGCACCGATTCGGTAAAGGGAATTTCCGGATTTAAGATTTCAAGGATGAGATTCCGTATGGAAACCATGGCGTCCTGAAGTTCCCCTTTCTCAAAATGAAGCGGAACAACACCCTTACCTACTTCCGCAAAACTCCAGATGCCTGTTTGAATACTGCGCCTAGCAAACTGCGGGAGCCGCTCAATAACATAATTATAAATGCAAAGCTGAAGTGCCTGTTTTTTGGAGTCATTAAAGAAGAAATCCTCGCGGTTTTTGTCTTCTATTGAAACTTTAAGCTCCTTACTTTTCCCTGTTTTGTAGTCAATGATTCTCAGCACGCCGTCCAGCTCATCAATTCGGTCGATAAACCCGTAAAAGGAAACTTTATCTGTTCTGTCTTCGTCCAGGTAGAAATCCACATCCTGAAATTCATGTTCCAGAGCTATGATACGCAGTTGACGGCCGCTTCTTATCAGTTCAAGATCGTGCTGCACCACCTTTTTCACCGCACGCAGGGCCACATTCTTGTGGATATAGTTCATCCCTTTGTCGTAGAATTCAGGCTGATGGTTCAGATTTTCGATGGAGATATTAATCACTTCAAGAAACTGATCGTCTGTCAATGCCAGATCCCCCTCGTGAAGCACCTCATTGCCTACACCTTCATAAATGACCTGCAGGGCATAATGCACTAGGTTTCCGTAATTCATGACAGACAGTTCTTCCTCAATCTGGCTGGCCTCCCTGGTCTTCAGTATTTTAGTCAGGTAAAAGTCAAGTGGATTATACAGATAACCCGTAAGGTGAGTTGCTGAGATGCGTGTTTTCCAGACTTCAAGCTGATCCAGCACCGCCTGCGTCTTTTCAATGATAACCGGCTGCTTGCTCATGGGATCAGAAGCGTTCTCGATCACTACATGCTCAATCTGATGGAAGTGATCTTCAAATTCTAGTTGGGTGATAAACCTGCTTTTTTCGCCGGTATTCACACCGGAACTCAGCGCATTATACAGAAGATGTACATTTTCCGCATCCTGAAGCAAACGGTAGAAGTGATAAGCGTAAATACTGTCGTTTTCCAGAAAGGTGTGAAGGTTAAAATGAGTCCTTACATCAAAAGGCAGATAGGAATTCTGAGTATTTCCCAGCGGCAGTTTGCCCTCATTCACGGAAAGCAGAATAATATTTCTAAAATTGAGCAGCCTCGTCTCCAAAAGCCCCATTACCTGCAAGCCCTGTAAGGGTTCTCCCTGAAAATCGATAGCTTCCGAATTCACCAACTGATTGACCAGCACCTCCAATGTTTCCATCTTTACCGGAAAACGGTAGGGCGCCAACTGGTTGCGGATTACACGGAAAGACTTTTCAAAATGGGAGATGTTTTCATACTGAATATCGTCCAGTTCGTTAAATTTAAGTTTAAAGCAGAACTCAATAATCAGGTCCAGAAACGCATTCACATCGGCTGCGGGAAGGAAAAGCCCGAAATAAGAAAGGTTTTTCAGATGTTCGCTAACGAGTCGTCCGGACAGATAAACAATATTCCGGGACTCTACAAATGATTTGAAATCTGAAATTATTCTGAGGTCACCGTCGGAATTGGGCAGTTCCTCCAGAATTGAGAACAGGTCGTTATAGTAGTAAGAACCCGGTTTTGATTCCAGTTGCTTATGCAGATGGAAAAGGTGTTTCACCGCGTTACTGAAACCTAAATTTCTGAGCGGAAAACCCATAGTAATATTCAGGATCTCCACTTCAGCGAGTGCGTCCAGGGTGGCGGGCAAAAGATTTTCATCCAGCAGAACAACGGCGGTATCGGAAAGGTCTGTTTCTCTGTCTTTTATCCCACGCAGAATTCCCGGAAGGATTTTGGTTTGAGAAACATTTCCGGAAACTTCATAAACTTTAATTTTTTTGGATTCCCGGAAATCATTTTCAATCCAGCGGAAATCACGGTTGTTATTGAATTCCTTCCATTTACGGTGCTCCCTCAGGAATTTTCCCGCTTCCTGTTTCTCATCATCAACATAATAGGCATCACCCTGGAAAAATACCTGACCCCTGTCCCACTGAAGCAGGCTGCGCACAAGCTGCTCCTCAACTTTTGTAAATGCATTGAAGCCACAAAACACAAATACCTTTGACGTTTCCTGCGCAAAGGGTTCAATCTTACCTCTCACTGCCTCATGTATCATACCGGATGTCGCCCAGTTCCGTTCGCGAAGTTTCTGCTTCAAAACAGGAAGAAACACATTCATATTCCTCCAGAAGGTGAGGTATTTCTTACGCGGCAATTCTTCCTGCTCACCCAAATCCTGAGCCCAGGCTTTTATGCGTTCCTCATCAAACATATACTCAAGTACTGCGCTGTCACTGTCGGAGAACTTCAGGATATCATCCCAGTCCTTCAGTACAGTAGGAAACCACTTCACGAAGCCTGCAAAATCGTCCTTCGGACTAAGGTTAAGTTCACTGTACACCTCGTAGGCAAAGAGCCAAAGACCAATGCCCTGCAAACGCTGCATCCCCGATATTTCAAGAATCAGGTCTTCTATGGTATGGAAAGCAGGCAGAAATCCTGAATAGCCTTTTTCCATCAGGATCCTTTTGATGAAAACAATTGGCCTTTTACCCGGCAGGACAATATTAAACCCTGATAAATCAGGGTTTTGTTCCAGAAGCTCTGTTAATATTTTATCTAAAAAGCGCATGTCAATGTAATCTAAAATCAGGAAGCAAAATTGCCTTTGGATAAATATACCACTTTTTTGGTCTCAAAGAATTCTTCTTCGAAATGGTCTTTCAAAGAATGGACTTCGCAGCGCAAACCGGCCAGTTCCTCGCCCAAATCGCCGCCTTTCAGATACAGTACGCCATTGTGTTTTCTGCTAAACTGCTCTTTTTCGAATTTACCCCGCAGCCAGCGAAGGAATTCGGGCATCTGAGTGACCGCCCGGCTCACCACGAAATGAAATTTTTCTTTCAGTTTTTCGGCACGTTCATGAACAGCCGTCACGTTCTCAAGTTGCAGGGCTTCAGCAACTGCGCGCACTACAGTGATTTTCTTACCGATGCTGTCTATAAGTGTAAACTGAGTTTCGGGGAACAGAATAGCCAGCGGGATGCCCGGAAACCCTCCCCCGGTGCCGATATCCAGGACTTTGGTACCCGGGGCAAACTCCATTATCTTGGCGATACCCAGCGAGTGCAGCACATGTTTCTCATACAGCGAGTCGGTATCTTTTCGGGAAATCACATTGATTTTTTCATTCCATTCGGCATATAGGCCTTCCAGCTTTTCAAACTGCTTAATCTGAGTGTCAGTGAGATCCGGGAAATATTTGATGATAAGGTCTGCAGGCATTATTTATATTCTTCGCACAAAAATACTTTTCCTTTTGCGGCCGGCAAAATAATTTACAAAACCTATCTTTGTATGAACCACAAAATTTCCAATGGACAGACTATCCAACCGGCTTAAACGCCTGGGCTATTCCCAAACATTTGTAATGAGTAATAAGGCACGCGAAATGCGTGCAAACGGTGCGGACGTCATAAGCCTCACCCTGGGTGAACCCGATTTTGATGTGCCTGAAAATATAAAACAGGCTGCACACGACGCGATCGACCAGAATTTCAGCCATTATTCGCCGGTACCGGGTTTTCTGGAACTTAGGGAAGCTATTGCTGCAAAACTTAAGCGCGACAACGCCCTGGACTACAAGCCTACTCAAATTTGTGTGTCCAACGGTGCCAAGCAAGCCATCCTGAATGTGCTTGCTGCGGTACTGAACGAGGGCGATGAAGTAATACTGCCTGCACCTTTTTGGGTGAGCTATGATGAGATGGTGAAAATGATGGACGGAACATCTGTGATCATCAATACAGCCTACGAAAACGATTTCAAGATTACGGCAGAGCAGCTTGAAGAAGCGATCACACCACGCACTAAGGTCCTGCTGTACAGTTCACCGTGTAACCCTTCAGGAAGCTATTATACTTATGATGAGTTACGGTCGCTGGCTGAAGTAATAGCCAAACACCCGCAAATCACCGTGATTTCTGATGAGATTTATGAATACATCAACTACGAAACCAGCACCAAATCAATTGCAGCTTTTGACGAAATTTATGATCAGGTAGCGGTCATCAACGGCATGTCCAAAGGATTTGCCATGACGGGGTGGCGCATAGGTTACTCCGCATGTCCCGAATGGCTGGCCCGTGCATGTGAAAAGATACAGGGACAGATGACCAGCGGACCCAATACCGTAGCTCAGCGTGCAGCCATCACTGCCCTGAAGACGGATCCTGCCGAATACAAATATATGATTGACGAATTCCGCAAAAGAAGGGATCTTTTTTATGATTTGATGAAAGAAATTCCGGGTTTCAAAGTTCTGTTGCCCAAATCAGCTTTCTATCTGTTTCCCGATGTATCATATTATATCGGGAAAACACTGAACGGTCAGAAAATTGAAAATTCAGACGACCTTGCCATGTATCTCCTTGAAAACGCACATGTGGGTTCAGTGGGTGGCGTATCTTTTGGAAGCCCTGAATGTCTCAGATTTTCCTACGCGGCATCAGAGCAGGATCTTAGAGAAGCGATGCGCCGGATAAGAAGATGCCTCGAGGAAACAGTGATAAGTTCAGTAGAAGAAATAAATCCTTCCTAATCACATTGATAGTTTTTATAAATGAATATCTATTGTTTTAATAGACAAAACTGTGTACATTTGTATTACGAAATTAACAACAATAAATAATTAAAATTATGTCATTAGTAGGAAAAAAATTTCCAAGCATCACTGTAGATGCGATGTCTGAGATGGGTGATGATCTGAAGATCAACATTTTTGAAGAAGCTACAAAAAACAATGAGAAGATCCTGCTTTTCTGGTATCCGAAAGATTTCACTTTCGTTTGCCCTACAGAATTACATGCATTCCAGGATGCGCTTGGCGAATTTGAAAAAAGGAATACAAGAGTGATCGGTGCTTCCTGCGATACCAATGAAGTTCACTTTGCCTGGCTGAACACAGCAAAGGAAAACGGAGGAATTGAAGGGGTAACCTACCCGATTCTGGCCGATACGCACCGTCAGCTGGCTAATACTCTTGGAATTGTGGATCAGGATTTTGAATACGATGAGGAAGGTAACGAAACTTTCACAGGCTCTAATGTAACCTACAGAGCAACATATCTTGTAGATGAAACCGGGAAAATTTTCCATGAGTCCGTAAACGATATGCCTCTTGGAAGAAACGTAAAGGAATACATCAGACTTATTGATGCTTACACGCACGTACAGAAACATGGTGAAGTTTGCCCTGCCAACTGGGAGGAAGGTAAAGAAGCAATGAACGCCAACCGCGAATCTACTGCAGAATACCTTGCAAAGCACCAGAACTAATATTTTAAAATTTTGAAGACATGTATACAGAACTAACTGAAGACATCCTTCAGGAAAAAATTGCAGAACACGATAAAGTAGTAGTGCAGTATGGTGCCACATGGTGCGGTAACTGCCGGATTATGAAGCCTAAGTTTAAGAAACTGGCTGCTGAAAACGAAGACATTCCGTTTTACTACGTAGATGCTGAAAAACTGCCGGAGAGCCGGAAATTAGCCAAGGTGGACAATCTGCCTACTTTTGCGGTGTTCAAAGCTGGAGAGCTCGTTAATCAGGTACAGACTAACCAGCAGGACAGCCTAATTAACCTTTTTAAAGAATTAGCGTAATGAAACTACCGGTAATAAGACAGTTCTACCAGAATCAGACTCCGGAAAAACTGGAGGCCACACTGGAAGTCCTGGAATCTTTTTCAGAATTCAGAGGTACTTCCGAGGAGGACCTTAATGTAGTTGGGGAACTGATCACCAATATCTGCGGAGCTCTGGAAGCACATGCCAATGTTAAGAACGGTATGAGCGAGAAAGATGCACTGAACAGTTTTGCCCAGAAAGTGATGGGCTCAATCGATAAATAATTCACTTAAATAACAGAAAGAAAGGACTTCAGCGTTTGCTGAGGTCCTTTTTTATATTTTTCAAAAGTAATTTAATTTAGATAACCTCCAGAAAGCGCATTGTATCCACATTATCCGCATAGGTATCCAAACCCGGACTCTGTGCTTCGCCAAAACCAATTGAGTTAAGTCCCAGTTCTGCCTTAGCCACCACGGTCTGAATATCCTGCTCATTAGCGGCCAGGAACTTTTTTACTTCATCCAGATCAGAATAGCGGGAAACATTGATCACAGAAAGTGGCGAGAACAGCTTGTCGTCTTCCTTCAGCATAACAAAATTGTTGTCCCAGAACTTTTCGAGATTCAGCAGATAAACTGCACGGTTGTACTCGTAATTATTAGCGTACTTGTTATGGTTAATTACGTCACTGAAACCTATGAAATTTTCAAAAAGCCTGTCTACCATAAAACCTTCAGGCATCAGGATACGTGTCACATTACGGCACCCCAGACCATAGTAACGGAAAATATCCTCAGCCAGAAGCTGCAGTTCTTCATCACTTTCATCCCCTTTCAGAACAGCTACAGAAGTGCGGTTCTTTCGGATGATGCTGAGGTGGTCTCTGAAATAATATTCAAGATACCTTGCCGTATTGTTGCTGCCCGTGGCAATAACAGCATCAAAATCCTGTAGTTTTTCCACTGTTTCATATTGCACCTCACCACCGGACTTCTCATTCCACAAACGAAGCAGGAACGGTAGCATCTGTCTGTCTTTGGAGGATAATTTTATTACGGGAATATGATTACTCAGCACAACGGCCAGTATATCATGAAAGCCAACCATTGGTATATTTCCTGCCAGAATAAGACCTACTCTTTTGGCTTGCGCAGCAACACGGTATGCCGAGAGCCATGCCCTTAATTTTGCTTCGGTCAGCAGCAAACTCCACTGCTTCATTGCAAAACGCTGATTTTCCTGTGTAAACCACGGATTTTCATTTTCTGATTTCCTCAGTACGGTTTCAAATTCGAGATCGTTTTCGTTAAAGGAGGCCGGATCCTTTTCCAAAAAATCCTGAATATATTTCCCCACGGCACACAGTCCTGCAATCTGCTTCTCTTGATTCATTTTGATATTATTGCGGGGCCAAATAGTTTCAACCCGTTCCGGCTGCAAAAATAACCAATTTGAAGCGAAACATTCGGAATTATAGCTTCAGTTTCCATCACAGTTTATTAAGCCTCATTAAAGTTACTTTCAGTAATGGTGAAAAATCAGCTGCACACTTTGGTTTTCCCCCCGCGGTATGCGCTATTTTTTCTTAACTTTGCACCAAATTTAAAATAAGTAATAGCTATGGCTATCAAAATAACTGATGAATGTATAAATTGTGGCGCCTGTGAACCGGAATGCCCTAATAATGCAATCTATGAAGGAGCGGTGGATTGGAAGGCTTCCGAAGGAACTTCCCTTTCCGGCCGAGTGGTATTGAAATCCGGTCTTACTGTAGACGCTGATGCGCCCCAGGAACCGGTAAGTGATGATGTTTACTTTATTGTGACTGACAAGTGCACCGAGTGTATAGGCTTCCACGAGGAGCCGCAGTGTGCTGCCGTTTGCCCTGTAGACTGCTGCATACCGGATGAGGATCATGTAGAGTCGGAAGAAAGTTTACTGGAGAAAAAAGCTTTCCTGCACGGAGAATAATTACAGGCCCGCTCATTTTTGGTGGGCTTTTTTTAGCCCGCTCCAGCATTAAAGAAACATAAATACACAACCAAAAATACTAAATGATGAAAAAACATAACTTCAGTGCAGGTCCCTGCATTTTACCTCAGGAAGTTTTCACCAAATCAGCAGAAGCCATTCTGGACTTTAACGGTATGGGGCTTTCACTCCTTGAAATCTCACACCGCAGCAAAGAATTTGTAGCGGTGATGGATGAAGCAAGGGCCATCGTAAAAAGACTGATGAATTTGGGCGACGATTATGAGGTTCTTTATCTGGGCGGTGGTGCCAGCCTGCAGTTTGCAATGGTACCCTTCAACCTGATGAAGGCTGAAAATGGTAGGGCTGCGTACTTGGATACCGGAACCTGGGCAGCTGGAGCCATTAAGGAGGCAAAGAAATTCGGAACTGTAGATGTCATCGGTTCATCCAAACAGTCCAATTATTCGTTTATCCCAAAAGATTATACGGCCGACAGCAGTTATGATTACTTTCACTGCACCTCCAACAATACCATTTACGGAACTCAGATGAAAGAATTCCCAAAAGTGGACACACTGATGGTTTGCGATATGAGTTCTGACATCTTCTCCCGTGTAGTAGATTATTCCCAATTTGACCTGATCTACGCAGGGGCTCAGAAAAATATGGGTCCTGCGGGTGTTACGCTCGTTGTGGTTAAGAAAAGCATCCTGGGTAAGAGCGGTCGCGATATTCCTTCAATTCTCGATTATGAGCAACATATCTCAAAGGAATCCATGTACAATACTCCACCGGTTTTCCCGGTATATGCTACCCTGCTTACGCTTCAGCATTTGGAAAAAAATGGTGGTATAGCTGCGGCTGAGGCCCGAAACAACGCTAAAGCCGAACTGCTTTACAGTGAAATTGACAGAAATCCGCTCTTTGAAACGTTCTGCGTACCTGAAGACCGTTCGGTGATGAATGTTTCATTCAAACTTGTGGACGAATCCAAAAAAGAACAGTTTGACAGTGCCTGGAAAGCAGCCGGCATCAGCGGACTGAACGGCCACCGCAGCCTGGGCGGATACCGTGCCAGCATGTATAATGCAATGCCTTTGGAAAGTGTGCAGGTGCTTGTTGATGTAATGAAAGGGCTGTAGCCAAGATAAATTTTAACTTACCCTTTAATTTCCAAGAATTATGATAGTTTTAGCTAACGACGGAATTTCCAAGGCAGGAGAAAATAAACTGAAGGAAAACGGTATTGAGCTCTTAGATGCCAGGGTTTCACAGGAACATCTTAGCGGTTTTATTAACGAGAATAAGGTGGATGTGCTATTGGTGCGCAGTGCCACTAAAGTAAGACAGAATCTAATTGATGCCTGCCCGTCACTGAAGATTATTGGACGCGGCGGTGTAGGCATGGATAATATTGATGTTGAATATGCAATTGAAAAAGGTCTGTACGTAATCAATACGCCTAACGCGTCTTCGCGTTCCGTGGCCGAACTCGTTTTTGCTCACTTTTTCAGCCTTGCAAGATTTCTGCACGAATCCAACCGGATGATGCCGCTGGAAGGTGATACACAGTTTAATGCGCTCAAGAAATCATACAGCAACGCCAGCGAGCTTGAAGGGAAGACCCTGGGCGTAATCGGCTTTGGCGGCATCGGTCAGGAAGTGGTTAAGATGGGAATTTCCCTGGGAATGAAGGTGAAGGTACTCACCAGAAAGCCGCGGACGGAAACACTCAGCCTGAGTTTTTTTGACGGTCAAACTTTAAAATTTGAAATAACTTCAACAACGGATTACAGCGTGTTCCTGAAAGATACCGATTTCATCAGCATCAATACGCCGAAAACAGAGGGCTATGTACTGGATACGCCTCAGTTTGAGATGATGAAAGACGGTGTTTATATCGTGAATACTGCCAGAGGTGGTGTAATTAATGAAGTAACGCTTCTGGATTTCATAGAATCCGGCAGGATTGCCGGTGCAGCCCTGGACGTTTTTGAAAACGAACCTACACCTGAACTGCCGTTACTGATGAATCCTAACCTTTCGCTTACACCGCACCTTGGAGGAAATACACTGGACGCACAGGAAAAAATTGGCACTGAACTGGCGCAGCAGATCATCGCAATTAAGAACTCAATTGTCTAACGATGCCGATATTTAAGCCTTTTCGCGGCATACGTCCGCACCAAGACTATCTGGATGTATTTCCAACGCATCCGCTGGACAATTTTACACAGGAAGAAATCAACAGAAAAGCGCAGGAAGACTTTTCCTACGTACAGATGATCAAACCCTATGTGGTGAGTAAATCCAAAGATATAGACCGCAACCTCAGGAAAATAAGGACCAATTTCGAGGAACTCCTGGAGGATAAGAAACTCATACAGGACGCCTCCTCTTATTATTTGTATGAGCAGATCAAACCCGACAAAACCGTCTTCCGCGGTCTGCTCGGCCTGGTCTCTGTAGAGGATTTCTGGGACGGGAAAATCAAGAGACACGAAAGCACCATTCCGCAAAAGAAAGAAAAACTTGCCCAATACCTGGACAAAGTGGGTCTGCAGGCGGAACCCGTACTCCTGACTTATCCGGCCAATTCGAAAGTTGAACTCCTGATGAATCATGAGGAAAAGAATGTTCCCCTGCTTAATTATTATGACAGCCGCGGCATTCGTCATAAGGTTTGGAAAATAGACAACCGCCTGAAAATGCAGCAGTTTAAGGAAGTGCTGGAGCAGATAGACTCTTTCTACATTGCCGACGGGCATCACCGTATAGGTTCCACCGCTCTGAACGCCAGAAATCATAAGGAGAAAAATAAGAAGCATAAAGGTACAGAGCCCTACAACTATATTTTCAGCTTCATTGTTTCCAACCAGTCCATTAAAATTCATGATTACAACCGGATCGTTAAAGACCGTAACGGACTTTCGTCAGAGGAGATTTTAGCGAAACTGGAACAGTGTTTTGATATTCATGTTAAAGGTGAAGAACCGTACTATCCTTCGCAGAAATTTCATATTTCAATGTATATGGACGGGCTGTTCTACTCCCTGCATGTGAAGCACAGTTTACGCAATCCCGAGATTTCCAAAGACAACCTGGACCACCATCTGCTGGACAAATATATATTAAGAGACATCCTCGGAATAGAAAATACCGACAGCTCAGAGCAGATAAGATATGTGAAAGGAAACTCCTCCGTAGAGGGCATATTAAAAATGAAAGCCGAAGTTGACCTGCATGAAGGTCAGATCGGATTCGGGGTATATCCTGTCAGCTTCAATGAAATGCTTAAAATTTCGGATAACCGGATCAGCATGCCACCCAAATGCACTTACATTGAGCCCAAACTCATTACAGCGCTGGTCATGTATGACATGAAGTAAATTTCTTATTTTTGAGTCCTGAAAGGAAATAAAAATGAAGAAAACCCTAATAATCATTCCACTCTTTTTGGGTGGAATTTTATTTTCTCAGCGTAAGCCTTCAGCCCAGCCAAAAACGGATTTCGCCGGCGAATTCCGCAGGATTTCCGATGAAATTATGCTGAACAGCAATGCGTATGAGAACCTGCGCGAACTTGTGAAAGGAATTGGCCCCCGCTTTGCCGCGACGCCCGCCTACGACAAAGCTGTTGTTTGGGCCGAAAAAAAATTTGCAGAGAACGGCGGTTCCAATATACGCAGACAGGATGTGATGGTGCCTGTTTGGGAGCGCGGCCGCGAAAGCGTTCAGATAAAAACGGCTGGCGGGAACTGGAAAAGCATACCGGCACTGGCTTTGGGCACCTCTGAGGGTACGGGAGGAAAAGACTTAACCGGTGAAATCATTTTCGCTAAAGACCTAGCAGAATTTTCACAGATGTTTCCAAGCGATGTAAAGGACAAAATTGTTTTCTTTAATTACGCGTTTGATCAAACCATCATTAACCCAAATGAAGCCTATCTTATTGCAGGTAAGTACCGCTGGTCCACACCCTCTCTGGCCAGCCGCAAAGGAGCCAAAGCAGTACTTACCCGTTCGGCAACCTCCGCTTCAGACGATCTGCCCCATACCGGAAGTGTATATTACGACGTACTGGACAAGAACAGGATTCCGGCACTGTCCATTGGTGCACGCAGCGCCGATGAGCTGGAACAGCTAGTTAAGAAACAGCCTGTCATGGTTAAGATTAACACCACCTCCGCTACAAAAGGCGAAAAGATCAATCATAACGTGATTGCTGAAATTCCGGGGAATAAGGACAACAGTGTCATCGTGATAGGTGCCCATCTGGATTCCTGGGATATATCCGAAGGGGCACATGACAATGGAGCAGGTGTGGTGCAGGTGCTGGAAGTACTTCGCGTCTTTAAAAAACTTGATATCAAGAACAGACATACCTTACGTTTTGTTCTTTTTGCCAATGAAGAAAACGGCGTTCATGGCGGCGAGACATATGCTGCTGCCGTTAAGAAATCAGGCGAAAAACACATCTTTGCGATAGAGAGCGATGCCGGCGGATATTCTCCACGCGGGATTTCACTGGACATGATTCCGCAGCGGCGCAGGCTGGTCTTTGCCTGGAAAAACTTTTTCCTGCCGTACGGAGTGTACGATTTTACGCAGGAAACTTCCGGACAGGACATAGCGCCACTGAAAAAGCTGGGTATACCTTTGGCAGAACTGGTCCCGGATATGCAGCGCTATTTCGATATCCACCATACCAGTCAGGATACTTTTGACAAAGTAAACCGGCGTGAATTAAACCTCGGCGCCGTGGCTATGGCTCAAATGGTTTATATGATCGACCAGAACTGGTAGATTACACAACTTCATTATCTTATCATATGATCAACAAAAAAAGGCTGTCTCCTTGCGGGACAGCCTGTCAGTATTATTCTGTTCTGATTACTTGATCTTCACCAGTTCCACATCGAAAACCAACCATGCATTTGGCGGAATTACACCACCTGCGCCGTTCGGTCCGTAGGCAAGTTCCGAAGGAATAAGCAAAGTGGCGGTTTCACCCTCCTTTAGCATCAGGATACCTTCGTCCCAACCTTTTATTACCCGTCCAGTTCCTACCGGAAATTCCAGTGGCTGATTTCTTTTGTAAGAGCTGTCGAATTCTGTTCCGTCCACCAGGCGGCCGGCGTAATGTACGGCTACCATATCACCTGCTTTTGGCTCCTTGCCCGCAGCAGTTTTAGTGATCTTATAGTAAAGACCGGAAGCTGTTTTTTGCATACCGGCTGCCATCTCATCAACCAGTCTTTGCTGATTGGCTTTGAACTCAGCTTCTTTTTTTGCCTTTTCCTCCTCCATTTTGCTAAGGTAGGCCTTGTTATTTTCCTGAATTTTATCCTTACCAGTTTCAAAAAGTTTTGCTGCATCGTAGTTCTTATAGCTGTCGCCTTTGCTGAAGATGGAAACTTTCTCCAGTACAACGTCTGTTTTAGGCTTATCCTGTGGTCCTTTTTCTACAGCTGCTATTGTATCGATCACTTCAACACCAATCACTACTTTCCCGAATATGGTATGTTTACCGTCCAGCCAGGGTGTTGGTACCTGAGTAATGAAAAATTGAGATCCGTTGGTATTCGGACCGGAGTTCGCCATTGAAAGAACACCCCTCACATCATGTTTCAGATCGTTCTTCTCATCAGCAAACTTATAGCCGGGGTCGCCCATTCCTGTTCCCTGCGGATCTCCGCCCTGGATCATAAAATCTGAAATTACGCGGTGAAAAATGGTACCGTCGTAGAAAGGTACCCCTTTTCCTTTGGACTTGTTGGAAATGGTACCTTCTGCAAGGCCAACAAAATTAGCAACTGTTACAGGCGATTTTTCATCCTCCAGTTTTACAATCATGTTCCCTTTTGTGGTTTGAAGGTGCGCATAAAGCCCGTCATTCAAACCTTCGTACGTTTGTTTGTCTACATTCATCTTTTTATATATTGGTGTACAGCTAAATAGCGTTAATCCTGCTATTGCTAAAATTGAGTATTTTCTGAACATTACTGGTTTATTATTGTTAATGCGGTGAGCATGGCGAAAATACGGAATTCGCCCCAAATAATAAAACAAAAAGTCAGGCAAGTAAGCCTGACTTTCATCTGTAAATTATATGGATTATACTGTCTGAAGAACGTCTTTTTCAACCTTCTCTCTCCAACCAAACGGATCTTCGGCCGCATTGGTCTGAATATCAACAAGGGCTTTCTTAAGAGAAAGAGCATAACTGTCTTCTTCTGAAAGTACAGGAAGCTCAAAATTCTGGCCCTGATAACCGAAGGATTTGAATGCAGTCGTTACGACAGCCGTACCTACTCCCCAGATTTCCTTAAGTGTTCCGTCTTTGTGAGCCGCCAGAACATCCTTCACAGCGATTGGCTCTACCCGAACGTCAATTCCTTTATGCTTAGCCAGAGTAATGAAACTGTCTCTTGTAACCCCATCCAGGATTTTTTCAGATGTTGGAGGTGTATAGATGGTATCACCAATCCTAACAAAAACATTCATGGTGCCACTTTCTTCAAAATACTCATGCGTACTGTCATCGGTCCAGATAATCTGCTCATAACCTTCCTCATTAGCCAGCTGGGTAGGATAGAAAGATGCCGCATAGTTACCGGCCGCTTTGGCAAATCCAACTCCGCCACTGGCAGCTCGTGAATAATAATCCGAAATCTTCACCGACACCGGTGCGCTGTAATAGCTGGTAGCCGGTGCAGCCACAATTGCGAACATATACTTGTTGGAAACCCTTGCTTTCAATCCTTCTTCGGTAGCGAAGATCAGCGGACGGATGTACAGTGATTTACCTTCTCCGGTAGGAATCCACGCTCTGTCTATGTCCATAAGTGCTTTCAGACCACCAACAAAAACCTCCTCAGGAATCTCAGGCATCGCCAGACGCTTCGCTGACTTGTTAATCCTTTCAAAATTTTTATTTACACGAAAAAGATAAACTTCATCATTACTGTCTTTATATGCTTTCATACCCTCAAAACATGCCTGACCGTAATTAAACGCCATATTGGAAGGTGAAAAAGGCAGCGGACCGTAAGGCATGAGCTTCGCCTCACCCCAGGCACCATTTTCATATTCACATATAATCATATGATCCGTGAAGTGGTCTCCGAATGAGTAATTTTCTGGATCAAAGGAAGAAATCCTTGAATTTTCGGTTTTTTGGATTATCATTTCTTAATTTTTTTAAACGTGTTTTACAACTCTAAATAATTTTTTAAATATACATATTTTAGTTTAAATTTGAAAAAAAATAAGTTGAAAAGAGAGGTTAAAGTAACATCTGACGGCAGTAAGACACTGTTTATCAATGAACTGAATGAAGGCTATCATTCACAACACGGTGCGCTTCAGGAAGCAAAACACGTATTTATTGATAATGGACTAAAATTAGTTAATGATTACGAAATTAATATTTTAGAACTGGGTTTTGGAACAGGATTGAACGTTTTAGTAACAATTGATGAGTTTTTAAAAACTGACAAAAATCATAAAATAAACTTTTATACCCTTGAAAAATATCCCATAACTGAAGTGGAGATTAAAGAGTTGGGCTACAGTGACCTTTTTTCAAACAGTGAGTTGCAGGAAATCTACCTTAAAATTCATGAATCCGACTGGGAAGTCCCTGTTGAAATTCTGCCGAATTTCAGTCTTCAGAAAATACAGGTTGATTTCCACGCTTTGCCTTCGGTTGAAATCCCTAAAATCAATTTAGTATATTACGACTGTTTCGGCGCACGTGTGCAGCCGGATCTTTGGGAGGAATCTCTTTTTGCATCTGTGGCCGAAAAAATGTCTGAAGGCGGACTATTAACGACCTATTCCAGCAAAGGTTCTGTGCGCCGTATCTTAAAGGCCCTGGATTTTGAAGTCAAAAAAAAAGCCGGTCCACCGGGAAAACGGGAGATGCTCATCGCCTGGAAAAACTGATAAAAACAAAAAAATAATGTACTTTTAATCCAAACTTCTATACATGATCAACAAAACCAACGTCCGCATCTATGCCTGTGCAGTTAAAGACCGAAGTGTACTTGTATTACATGAAGAGTACGCAGGCGAACATCTGATGAAGTTCCCGGGCGGCGGACTTGAGTATGGCGAAGGCGTTCTGGACTGCCTGCACCGCGAATTTGAAGAGGAACTGAATGCGAAGATCCGAATCATAGAGCACCTGTATACCCAGGAAAATTTTGAAGTTTCGCGCTTCCGCGAAAACGAGCAGCTGCTTACCATCTACTACATCGTGGAGATAGTGGACGAAACTGACTTTCTTATTCTGGATCCCTGTATTGAAAAAGTGGAATGGCTGCCCATAGACTCGGAGAATATCTTCCCCCTGCCTATCGATAGGATTGCCTTTGAAAAGTTAAGGGAGAAAATGACCAGCAATCATTTTCTGACCTTATAATCCAGAGCACCGGGATAGGGCTGCAGGTAGCCGTAATTCCAGTTGGAATGCAGCAGTGACTCTATATACAAATCGGTACGGTTGCGGTAAGGGTCATAAGGCTCCTTTATATCAACTTCGGCAATATTGCCCTTCACATTCCACCAGAAGGCGCTCCAACCCCCGCGAAGTTCCTTAATAATCTCAAAAACCGTTTTTCCCGTGCCACGGTGCATCAGCTTCGCAAAAACACGACCTTCAGTGGTCGTCAGATCGCGCAGCTGCTTTTCGTACTGGTTTGCAAGATTCGACTGGCGTTCCCGGATATATTTCTTCTGCGAGTTCCGGTCCATGTTCGCGATATCACTCTGGATTCCATTGTACTGCGCAAGTGCTGTAACAAAAAGAGGATAGACGCGGGCCAGTTTCTTATTCAGGAAAAAGTAATAATTACGGTCCAGTTGATTGTTAAATCCGGGCCCCTTTCTCAGGACCAGTTCATCCATGATCACCACAGTTTCGCCGTTGATTTCATAAATTTTAGCCTTCTGCTTTTCATCATAGAAGTATTTCTGTCCGAATTCATCTACCTTAAGCTGATCCTGGGGATATTCACTTAAAGGCTTTACCATAACCGTATCCTGCGCCTTCACCGATACGGTAACAAAGAGGAGAAAGACCAAAAGGGTCTGATATATTTTCATTATTTTTACTGTCTCAAAAATCCACAAACTAACGCAAATTTTATTCCCTTTCAATGAATTTGAGCAAGAAATCTCTTAAGTTTTTAGAATCTTACCTAAACCAATCATCACCAACGGGTTACGAACATGACGGGCAGAAAATATGGATGGACTACATTCAGCCTTATGTTGATAAAATTGATTTTGACCATTACGGAACCTGCTATGGCATCGTAAATCCTGAAGCTCCCTTCAAAGTTGTGATTGAAGCCCATGCCGATGAAATTTCCTGGTACGTTAATTATATCACTGACGACGGACTTATCTATGTAATCCGCAACGGCGGGTCGGACCAGATGATTGCCCCCTCCAAAGTGGTGCACATTCACGGTGAAAAGGGAATAGTGAAAGGGGTTTTCGGATGGCCGGCTATTCACACTAGAGGTATCAGCTCAGATGAGCCGGTTCCAAAACTTGAAAATATATTCATTGACTGTGGTGCTACTTCGAAAAAAGAAGTGGAAGAACTCGGTGTTTTTGTAGGCTGTATGATTACCTATCCGGATGAATTCTTTGAGCTTAATGACCGCTATTTCGTTTGCCGTGCCCTGGACAACAGGATTGGCGGCTTTATGATCGCGGAAGTTGCGCGCATGCTGAAGGAAAACGGAAACAAGCTGCCCTTCGGTCTTTACATCACCAATTCAGTGCAGGAAGAAGTGGGACTGTACGGCGCACACATGATTGCGGAAACACTGAAACCCAACATCGCCATTGTAACAGATGTGACGCACGACACCACCACGCCGATGATTGAGAAGAAGAAGGAAGGTGACCAAAAATGTGGTGACGGACCGGTGGTATTCTATGCGCCAAGCGTTCACCACAACATCCGCCAACTTATTGTGGATACCGCCAAACTGAAGGAAATACCGTTCCAGCGTGCCGCTTCCAGCCGCGCGACAGGAACCGATACCGACGCCTTTGCCCATTCAAACGGTGGTGTACCGTCGGCCTTGATTTCTTTGCCGCTGCGCTATATGCATACCACGGTAGAGATGGTATCTAAAGAAGATGTAGCCAATGTGATACAGCTCATCTACGAAACCCTACTGCGCATAGAACCTGAAATGAACCTGAAATATCACGCTAAGTAAAATATAATGAAAAACAAGATGATTGCCCCTTCCCTGCTTTCCGCAGATTTCGGAAATCTGGAACGGGATATTAATATGCTGAACAATTCCCAGGCAGACTGGCTGCATATCGATGTGATGGACGGCCGCTTTGTACCCAATATCTCCTTTGGTTTCCCGGTGATGAAAACGGTGCAGCAGCATGCAAAAAAGTTTGTGGACGTGCACCTGATGATTGTGGAACCGGAAAAATATGTTGAAGAGTTCATTACACACGGCGCCGACCTCGTTTCAGTGCATTACGAAGCATGCGTGCATTTGCACCGTACCATCAGACTTATCCAGGACAGCGGTGCCAAGGCGGGCGTAGTGCTGAATCCTTCAACACCCGTTCTGATGCTGGAAGATATTATCTCTGAAGTGGACCTGGTATTGCTGATGAGTGTGAATCCGGGATTCGGCGGTCAGAAATTCATAGAAAACACCTACAAGAAAATTTCTGAAACCAAAGACCTTATTCTTAACAACAATTCCACAGCTCTTATTCAGGTAGACGGCGGTGTAAACCTGGACAATGCATCCAGACTGTTTGACGCTGGTGCCGATGTGCTTGTGGCCGGTAACGCTGTTTTCAGCAGTGAAAACCCTGAAAAAACGATAGAACTTCTGAAGATTTAGGACATCCTGTCAATGTAATGTTTTACACTGTAACTTAAACATTTGAACAAGCGTATAATCTATAAACAGGTCTTATGTTTGCTAAATTCATTGAAAGTTACTCCTTCTTCAAAATCGTTCTTTCACCATTAATTGCCGGAACTGTTTTGGGATTCGCGCTGTACCAATACCTGGACCAAGGCCAGACTGGAGTTGTAGTCTTTGGAATCTGTATCATTTTAGGCTTGATTGGAGGTATCTTGTGGGCCATACAGATCAGCGGTAAATATGGCGCGCACCATTTTATCTCGCGCACTGAGGCAAGCGAAGATATAAGCGAGGCCGTAAGAGCAGACTCGGAAAAGAGCGAAACTGAAGACACAGACAAGCAATAAAGGAGATTAATGTACTATATGAATTTCAGCATTTTGCCTGAATTTTATTGTCAAAAAAAAGCCGTACTGTTCATGGAGAACAGTACGGCTTTTTATTTACCAATTATTTACTTAGAATATTTCTCTGCCTGAAAAATGGAACTGAGCTTCAATAAGTGCATTTTCATCAGAATCTGAACCATGTACCGCGTTCTCGCCTACACTTCTTGCGAACATTTTTCTGATGGTACCTTCTGCAGCATCAGCAGGGTTGGTAGCACCAATAAGCGTTCTGAAATCTTCAACCGCATTATCCTTCTCCAAAACCGCAGCAACAATAGGACCTGAACTCATAAATTCCACAAGTTCTCCGTAAAAAGGACGCTCGCTGTGAACTTCGTAAAATTTCTTAGCATCACTAAGTGTAAGCTGAGTAAGCTTCAGTGCTTTTATTTTGAATCCGGCTTCAGCAATTTTTCCTAAAATTGCGCCAATGTGCCCGTCTGCAACTGCATCTGGCTTGATCATCGTAAATGTGATTCCTGACATATATCTATATATTTATTTTCGAGTGCAAATTTACGCTTTTAATTAATTCCTGAGAAGAAAAGTTTATTTAAACGTTTTTCAACTTTTGGCACGCGACTTGCTTACTAAAATCAGATTCTCATGTTTAATTTGAGTTTTCATGGTTATTAGTTTTTACCCAGCTCCGGCTGGGTTTTTTTGTGCTAAAAACCTTCCTGTTCCAGCGCATCTGCTTCCTCCATGAGTTTGAGATAGGTGGAATACCTGGTTTCTTCGATTTCACCAGTCTCAAGGCCTGCTAAAACCGCACATTTTGGTTCATTGATGTGCAGACAGTTATAGAACTTGCATTCATCCGACTTCCGGAAGATATCCGGAAAATAGTGCTGCACCTCCTCCTTAAGTACATCAATCATAGCGAACTCCCGTACACCGGGCGTATCGATTACGCTTCCGCCAAAATCCCAAAAATGCATCTGTGCGAAAGTGGTTGTATGTTTACCTTTCAGATGAGTTTCGGAAATTTCCGAGGTTTTAAGGTTCAAACCGGGCTGGAAAGCATTGACTAAAGTAGACTTTCCGGCACCTGAATGTCCGAAGAATACCGAAACCCTGTCTTTAAGCCGCTGCTGCAGCAAATCCAGATTCAGTTTGGTATAAGAGGACACCTGAAGTGTTTCGTAGCCAATATTGTGGTACATCTCTTCAATGTTTCGGATTATTTCCGCTTCATCTTCGTTCAGGGTATCCATCTTACTCATCAGGATGAGTGGCTCAATATTATACGCTTCGCAGCAAGCCAGGAAACGGTCCAGAAAACCCAGGGATGTCTCCGGAAACTTAAGCGTATAGATAAAACAGGCAATATCAATATTGGATGCAATGATATGTGCTTCTTTTGAAAGGTTTACAGACTTCCGGATCAGGTAATTGCGGCGGGTTTCAATTTTTGTGATCCAGGCCACACTGTCCTGTTCCAGCTGAAACTCCACATGGTCCCCCACGGCCAAAGGATTCGTTAATCGTGTTTTTATGAGTTTAAACTTACCTCTGATCCGCGCCTCGTACACCTGCCTGGTGTCATGCTCCATCACCTGATACCAGCTGCCGGTGGATTTTATCACAAGTCCTTTCATACAATGCGTTTATTTGATTTTCATGATGTCATTCTGCACCACTACAGACTGCTCATGAATGGTCTTGAATATGCTTTCGATAAATTCCTGCGACATTCCCGTTTCTTTAGCTTTCCTTTTAGCGTATTCTGTAACGGCTTTCCAGCGGTCCGGCTGAAAAACGGTCAGGTTATTGTCACTCTTCAGCATTCCGATTTTTTCAGAAAGTTTCATCCGTTGCGAAAGTAGATCAATTACCTGATAATCTACGTCAGAAATAAGGGTGCGGTACCTTTCAAGTTCCTCGTCAAAACCCGCACACTCCTCATTCCTGACAATAAGTCCTTTCAACAGCGCGGCGAGGGTTTCCGGTGTAATCTGTTGCCTCGCATCGCTCCAGGCTTCGTCCGGATTGCAGTGAGTCTCGATCATCACGCCCTGATATCCCAAATTCAGGGCTTCCTGAGCTACTGACGACAGTCCGGTACGGTTACCGCAAATGTGGGAGGGATCGATAATGAGCGGAATACTGGGCAACTGGTTTTTAAAATCAAGGGCAATCTGCCAGTTGGGAATATTGCGGTAGTTTGTTTTCCTGTACGTGGAGAAGCCGCGGTGAATAGCCCCAAGATGGTGGATACCGGCACCGGCAAGGCGCTCCAGCGCGCCAACCCATAGAGCCAGGTCGGGATTTACGGGATTCTTAACCAGCACGATCCGGTCTGTACCTTTCAAAGCATCGGCAATTTCCTGCACAGCAAAAGGATTTACAGTGGTGCGTGCGCCAATCCAAAGAATATCTACATCTGCATCTAAGGCTGCCTGTACATGATGCATATTGGCCACCTCGGTTGCAGTCTTGTAGCCGAATTCTTCCTTTACTTTCCTCAGCCAGCCCAGGCCAATGGTTCCCACGCCTTCAAAGCCGTTAGGTTTGGTACGCGGTTTCCAGATACCGGCACGAAATACAGAGACCGAAGCCCCGGATTCTTTCATCCGGCCGGCAGTTTCCAGCATTTGGGTCTCACTCTCGGCGCTGCAGGGCCCTGCGATGATTAGCGGATGATTGAACTGTGAAATCCAGTCGTTATTTATATCGGTTAACTGCATGGGTTTGTAAAATGGGGTTATCAACTAAGGTCAAGTTTAAAGAGGTCATCAAGTTCTTTCAGTACCGGGTTAATCTGTACATATTTTTCGAAGAGACTGCGTTTGGTCACGATTTCTTTCTTCAGGTTTACCGCATCCATCTTATATTCCACACGGAATGTATAATTGTGTACTTTGTGCCGAAAGTGGTTCAGGAAATCATGGGATACTTTATCAAATTCAGATTTGGCCGTATCTGAAGGATAAAAGATGCGGATCAGGTCTTCGTCCTCCTTATGGACTTTAAAACCGCTGATGGCATTGTAAATGACAATATCTTTTTGCTGAATCTGATTCAGGAAGGCTTTCCATTCAGTCTGCAGATCGGTTTCCGTAAAGTGGCTGTTGGGAAGTTCTTCCTTATCTGCCTGAATCACCGTATCTTTCTCCTCCTCCTCCTCAACGGTAAGCTTTCGCGCAATGCTGAACCGGGAGGGCGTAGCCGGTTTGGACTTCACTACAGGAGTTACCGCCTTTTGAACGACCGCCGCTTCCGGCACAGCCGGTATCTCTTTTGGTTTTTCAGCCGCGGGAGGCGGAAACTGCTCAAGCCGGGGGGCTAAAATCAGGAATTTTTTTTTTTGACGGAATTATTTGCTGCGGTTAGGCTGGCAAGCTGCATCAAAGCAATCTCCACCATCAGCCTGGGATTCTTCGAATTTTTATAGTTAATATCTGCATGGTTACAGATTTCAATGCCGTCAATAAGCTGCTGCGGCGTCCATTTCTGGCTCTGGGCGCCGAAACGTTCCTTCGTCTTCTCGCCCACTTCAATAAGTGAAAGCGTAACAGGATTCTGCGCCATCATAAGATCGCGGAAATGGCTGCCCAATCCGGCGATGAAAAGATGCGGGTCAAATCCCTTTTTTACAATTTCGTTAAAGGCGGTGAGAATCTCAGGAATCTTATTTTCGTGCGCAAGGTCGGCAACAGTAAGATACTGGTCATAATCCAGGATATTAAGGACTTCAGCCGCTTTCTGGAGCGTAATATTTTTCTGGGTAAAGGTGGAGAGCCTGTCAAAGATAGATAATGCATCACGCAGGGCACCATCGGCTTTTTGCGCTACCAGGTAAAGTGCGTCGTCATCATACCGGATGTTTTCAGCTTCAGCAATCTTGCGAAGATGCTGCTGGATATCCTCAATGGTTATCCTTTTGAAATCATAAATCTGACATCTGGATAAAATCGTAGGTATGATTTTATGCTTCTCTGTGGTGGCCAGTATAAAGATGGCGTGCGCGGGCGGTTCCTCCAGGGTTTTCAGGAAGGCGTTAAAAGCGGCAGACGAAAGCATATGCACCTCGTCTATGATATACACCTTGTAGGTACCAACCTGTGGTGCGAAACGTACCTGGTCTATCAGCTCGCGAATATCATCTACCGAATTATTGGAAGCGGCATCAAGTTCATGGATATTGTAGGTGAAGCCATCTTCCGAAGTGGCACCATCTCTTTCGTTGATCTTGCGGGCCAGAATCCTGGCGCAAGTGGTCTTGCCCACCCCACGCGGACCGCAGAAAAGCAGTGCCTGGGCAAGTTGGTTTTCTTCTATGGCATGCTCCAGTGTGTCCGTAATATGCGTCTGCCCAACAACAGTATCAAACTCCTGCGGACGGTATTTTCGGGCTGAAACAACGAAGTTTTCCATGGGGTCAAAAATAAGCGAAATAATGTGAAATACAAAACCCCTGATAAAAAAGCGGTTGCTGGGAATTTCATGGTACGAATGCTCCGAATAAGTATAGTCATAAAAAAAGCGGCCTATGAAAGCCGCCTGAAATAATTGTAATCCGGAAAATCAGTTGGTGTGCAGATAAGAATAAATATCATCCTTCAGATACAGTCTTCTCTTGCGAAGTTCAGTCAGGTGTTCATCTGTAGTGTGATTTACTTCGCCGTCTTCATAATGCTGAATGAGGGCATTCACCTCCTCATAGTTGACGTACATTTTACGGAATGTATCGTCATTTGTTTTCAGTTCTGCGATTTTCTGCACATACTCAGGAAACTCGTTAATAAGAATGTGGTTTTCCATGGTGTAAACTATTTGTGGATTATTACAGACTAAAGTTAAACACTTTTTAGGCGTCAGTCAATATGAAACATATCATCAGGAAAAAATAGCTGAATTTTGGGAGGACTCCGTAAAGTGCAGACTTCATGTACCGGATAACTGGTGAACCGCACTTCAACCCGAAAGCGGCGGACTTTAATGAAGTACTATAATGCAATTTTGGTGAATTAATCCTTTGAAAAACTTAAGCATTTCCTTACTTTTGGGAAAATACACATTTACGCCAAATGGGACACCTACCGAAACTGATAGAGGATTTAGCATTGATATTGATAGTGGCAGCTTTTGTCGTTATTATTTTCAGAAAAATCAAGCAGCCTCTTGTACTGGGATATATTATTGCTGGTTTCCTGGTGAGCCCAAACCTGAACATTTTCCCTTCAGTTGTGGACAGTGCCAATATTAAAACCCTGGCGGAGATCGGGGTGATATTCCTCCTGTTCAGTCTCGGACTGGAATTCAGTTTCAAGAAACTGATGAACGTGGGAGGCTCGGCCTCAGTGACAGCCTTTGTGGAGATTATTTTCATAACCATAGCCGGTTACTATACGGGGCGCTGGCTGGGCTGGAGCATCATGGACAGTATGTTTCTGGGTGGTATGCTGGCCAGCTCGTCTACCACCATCATTATCAGGGCATTCGATGAGCTTGGAGTGAAGACCAGGAACTTCGCAAAGACGGTCTTTGGTGTTCTGGTGGTAGAAGATATCGTGGTGATCCTGCTTATGGTACTTCTCTCCACCATTGCGGTGACAAAAGAATTTGAAGGCACACAGATCCTGTTTACTGTTGTTAAATTGCTGTTCTTTCTCATTTTATGGTTTCTGCTGGGCATCTTCCTGGTGCCTACCCTGCTCAAGAAAATAAAACCTTTGGTTGATGATGAAATCCTGCTTATCCTTTCCATCGGTCTCTGTCTGGGCATGGTGCTTATCGCGGTGAACGTTGGTTTCTCGGCAGAGCTTGGCGCTTTTGTTATGGGATCCATCATCGCTGAAACTACCGTGGCTGAAAAAGTGGAGCATACGTTGAAATCTGTAAAAGATCTTTTTGCAGCCGTGTTCTTTGTCTCGGTAGGTATGATGATAGACTATGAAGCCATGATCACCTATGCCTGGCCCATCTTCATCGTAACCATCCTGACCATAGTGGGTAAACTTTTCAGTTCTGCGTTAGGTGCGCTGATCTCCGGACAGCCACTGAAACAGTCTATTCAGGTCGGGATGAGTATGGCGCAGATCGGTGAATTTGCCTTTATTGTGGCTACGCTTGGACTCTCACTGGGTGTAATATCGGATTTCCTCTTTCCTGTGGCGGTGGGTGTTTCGGCCATCACTACGTTCACTACACCTTATCTTATCAAACTCTCGGAACCGTTTTATAGCTGGCTGGTACGCGTGGTTCCGCCCAAATATATTGAGAAAATCAACCGCTATTCCTCCAACACGCAGAACATACAGGCCGAAAACAGCTGGAAGACGATACTTACAAGCTATGTTCGGATTATCGTGATCAACGGAATCATTATCATGGCCATTTATCTGCTTTTTGCAAACTTTATCATTCCCGCCATCAACGATAACCTGGAAAGCAACAGTCTGAAAAACATCATTGGCAATGCCTTACCGGTGCTTTTCATCCTGCCCTTCCTCTGGGCGCTGATGGTAAAACGGCCAAATTCCGTGGCCTACCGCGAACTGTGGACCAAGACCAAATACAGCCGCGGTCCGCTGCTGATTATAGAAATTATCCGTTTTTCAATCGGTATCGGAATCTTAGGCTTTTTTCTGGACCGGTTCGCCTCCACAACGATCTCTTTCTTCATCACCATTCCGGTGGCAATCGTGCTGATGGTCATCTTCTCCAACAGGCTAAACAAGTTTTACAGCCGTATTGAAAGCAGGTTTATCACCAACCTGAACGACCGTGCTGAAATGGGCGATGCGCAGGCGGTAACCACCCTTGCAGGCACTTCCAATATTAAAGAAAGCCTGGCAGCCTGGGATGTACATATTATTGAACTGGAAGTAAAACCACTGGCGGAATATATTGGAAAGAGTCTGGTAGACCTTCAGTGGCGGGAGAAATACGGCATTAACATCGGATATATACGCCGCGGCGGCAAACTTATCCATACGCCGGACCGCTATCAGGTGCTGATGCCTTATGACAAGGTTGGCATCATTGCGACCGATGACCAGTTCCAGATCTTTAAAGAAGTATTTGACAGTCAGGAAGTCATAGAAGAGGAAAATATTGACCATATTAAACTCGGCAAGATCCTCATCAATCATCATTCACCTAAAAAAGGACTTACCATACAGGAATCGGGCATACGGGATAAAACGGACGGACTTGTGATCGCCATCCGGCGGGGAGATGAGCGCATCCTGAATCCTGAATCATCTGAAATCCTGCAGCTGGACGATATTGTTTGGGTGGTAGGTAACCGTAAGAAAATTGAAAAACTGAATGTGGAAATCTAAGAGATGAAAGAAGAACTTCTGAACAAGGCCGTAAGGATTGCCACCAAAGCCCACCGTAATCAAACTGATAAATTCGGCGCACCCTATGTGGGCCATGTTATGCGGGTGATGGATTACGGTAAGACCTATGATGAAAAAATTGTAGGAGTCCTGCATGATACAATAGAAGACTGTCCGGAAATTACGCTGGATTACCTTTTGCAGGAAGGCTTTCCCAATCACATCGTTTTCGCAGTTGAATGTCTGACGAAAAATCCGCCGGATCAGGATTACACCGAATTCATAAAACAAACTGAAAAGTCACCGTTGGCAGTGGCGGTAAAGCTCAACGATCTGCGGGACAATATGGACCTGCGGCGGTTCAACAAACCGATGACGGACAAAGATATGAAGAGGCTCAACAAATACCTGAAAGCCTACCTTTACCTAAAGGAAAAATACTGAATCTTTGAAAGCTGCTTATAAACCAATGCGGTAGTTAAACCCCAGCTGAAACCACCGTCCGGGCATAGGAACACCAAAGGTCTCCGTATACTTAGTGGAAGTAAGGTTGTTGATGGTCAGGAATAAATGTAAATCATTATAACGGTATTTCAGCTTGAGATCTATTAACTGGTAGCTTCCCGTAGAAACCCGTTCATTATACCGGTATACCCATTGTGCTGTGATTCCCTTCAGCAACCTGTTTTCCATTTTAGCTACCAGCTGATGCTTCAGGTTTTCCATCACATAGCGTGATAACAGATTTGCCGGTTGTTCTGCCCTGCTGTTCAGAAAAGTGTACCCCAACGACCAGGACTGAATAAATGATTTAAGTTGCTGCCGAAACTCAAGTTCTACACCTTCGGTATAAATGCGTCCGATATTTTCGGCACGCCAGAGTTCGTTCTCGCCGGCTTTAATCCAGTCAATTGAATTGTCTGAATCCCGCAAAAATCCGCTGATTTTAAGGTCCACACCTTTTCGGTGATACCGGTATCCAATTTCCGCCGAAACCGCCTCTTCAGGTTGCAGAGATGGGTTGCCCGATTCTGTTTTACTCAGGTAATAAAGGTCTGTAAAGGTAGGGATGCGGCTTACTCTGGACACGTTTCCGTATATTTTATGGTTTGGGTCCAGGTCAAATCCCACATCAATGCCCGGATAATAAAAATTTCCTTCGCGGTCATAAGCAGACCATGAAATACCGGGTGAAACATCCAGCTTGTCATTAAAAAAAGAAAAATGATGCTCCAGAAAAAGTTGGGTAATAAAACGTTCCCGGTGGCCAAGGTTATTACTGGCCAGAAATTCCTTACGGATTTCAGCGCCAACACCTGTTGTTCCTAATACCGAAAATAAGGTAGTGTTAATCTCGCCGCCAATATTATTGCCGATGTGAATATTGCGGTACACTTCAGGCTTTCCGCGTACATATTCGTAAATGTCCTGCCCGCGGCGCCAGTAAATATTGGAGTTCAGGGTCCAGCGGTCCCATTTCCTGTCGGCACTTAAGCTTACTACCGAGGCCTGGGTTTCTTCGTACTGTTTTGTGGCTGCCGCCGTAGCATAGAAACCGTTGGCGCCAAATTTCTTCTCCTGGATTCCTGCCTGAAAGCGCACATTTGCGGAGGCAACGCGGAATTGATTCTGATAAAATATATTGTTGATTTTATAATCGGTGTTGTACCGGTAGCCTTCGGAACTGGATGAGTTAAGCTGTACGAAATGCGCGACTTTTTCAGTGCTCATGTGGGTGCCAAGGCCCAGTGAATAGGTGCCAAAATCACCGCCACTGGCAGAAACTGTGGCCGTATCTTCAGCAGCAGGTTTTGTAACGATATTGATTACTCCGGCGTAAGCGTTTTGGCCAAAGCGCCTTGCTGCCGGTCCCTTAATCACTTCTATCCTTTCTACAGACGTCAGGTCAAACGGAACACTCATCGAGTTGTGACCCGTTTGTGAATCATTCATACGGACCCCGTTTACCAGGATCAGCACCTGCTCGAAACTGCTCCCGCGCAAGGTGATATCGGCCTGAACACCATTTCCACCTCTCCTTCTGATATCAAAACCGGTGATTTGAGCCAAAACCTCTTCCACACTCGCAGCGGGAGATTTTCTTATCTCGTCTTTGGTAATTACTGTAATGTTCTCACTCACTTTGTGAACAGGAAGATTCAGAAACTTGCCGTGAACGAACACTTCATTGATTTCCGATTCGTCGGTTTGGGCACTAAACTGACCACAAAACCCTATACAGAGCAAACCAAATATTTTTAACTTCATTTTGCCTTTTCAGTATTATCAGGAAGAAATCTATCCGGCTCTTTTTGATAGTTAGATCCACCTGAATTTTAAGCGGCAAAGATAATAAAGCTGACTGATTTTGCAGAATTAAAGAAAGTTGGTGAGTAAGATAAAATGATTCATCAGTGACTGTATTGAATTACACGCTTATGGTTTCAAGGGCCGTGCTTCAGCCTAAAGTCAGGAAGGTTTACACCTAAATTTTATGTAATTTTGTAGTCCTCAAATTCATACATGGATACATCCGAAAATATAGATATCAAGAAAGAGATTTTTGTTAAGAATGCACATCTCAACAACCTAAAGCATATTGATGTACGCATTCCTAAAAACAAACTTGTGGTTATTACCGGAGTCTCGGGCAGCGGGAAATCTTCACTGGCTTTTGACACCATCTATGCCGAAGGCCAGCGCCGTTATGTAGAGAGCCTGAGCTCCTACGCCCGGCAGTTCCTCGGCAAACTGGAGAAACCCAAGATTGACAGCATTAAAGGGCTGGCACCTTCCATCGCCATCCAGCAGAAGGTCATTTCATCCAATCCGCGGTCCACCGTAGGGACATCAACCGAAATTTACGATTATATAAAACTGCTCTTTGCCAGGATAGGACATACATTTTCGCCGGTTTCGGGCCGGGAAGTGCGCAAAGACAGCGTAACGGATGTCATCAACTTTATAAAACAGGCTGAAGGTACTGCTTTTCTGCTTCGGGCACCCCTGCAGTTCAGTCCGCACAGTTTTACACAAACCCTGAACTCCCTGAAAGTAACGGGTTTTACAAGGCTTGAAGTAAACGGCAATGTGGCCGGTATTGAGGATCTGGAGAGTTTCGGCTTCACGCCGGAGAAAGACATGGAAATCCATCTGGTGATTGACCGGTTTGTGTATGAGGAAGACGAACATTTCCTGCAGAGACTTGCCGACTCCATACAGATGGCTTTTTACGAAGGTCACGGCTACAGCTCACTTAAAAATATTGAGACCGGCGAAGTGCACGAGTTTTCCAATAAATTCGAACTGGACGGAATGGAATTTATGGAGCCCAATGTACATTTCTTCAGCTTTAATAATCCTTACGGCGCCTGTCCGCAGTGTGAAGGTTATGGAAAAGTAATCGGCATAGATGAAGACCTGGTCATTCCCAATAAAAACCTGTCCGTATTTGAGGATGCTGTGGCGGCCTGGAAAGGCGAGAGCATGGGCGAATGGAAGAAGTCCTTCATTAAATGGGTGGGCGGAGATTTTCCTATTCACAAACCATATCACCAGCTGACTAAAGAGCAGCGCAATTTGCTCTGGAAAGGCGACGGTTCTGCCAATTTCCCATCCATCAACGCCTTCTTTGCAATGGTGGAGGGCAACCTTTATAAAATACAGTACCGTGTCATGCTCTCCAGGTACCGCGGTAAAACGCTTTGCCCTACCTGTGAAGGTCTTAGGCTTCGTGAGGAAACGCAATGGGTGAAAATTGACGGACACAATATACAGTCCATGATTGAACTGCCGCTGGACGAACTGCTTCCTTTAGTAAGATCCCTTAACTTAAGCCCGCACGATGCGGAAATCGCAAAAAGGCTGCTTTATGAAATTACCACCCGTCTGGAGTTCCTGGATAAAGTGGGACTGGGTTATCTTACGCTGAACCGGACCTCCAATACGCTCTCGGGTGGTGAGAGCCAGCGTATTAACCTGGCCACCAGTCTGGGCAGTTCACTGGTGGGATCCATCTATATCCTGGATGAGCCCTCCATCGGTTTGCACAGTAAGGACACTGAAAATTTGATCGGTGTACTTAAAAATCTGAGGGATCTTGGAAATACCGTCATCGTTGTGGAGCATGACGAAGATGTGATGCGCGCAGCGGATTATATCATTGACATCGGTCCCGAAGCAGGTTATCTGGGCGGTGAACTGGTATTTGCCGGTCATTTTGACGAACTGCAGACCTCAGATTCGCTTACCGCGCAATACCTTACCGGCAAGCTGGAAATTAAGACACCCGCTAAACGCCGTAATGCCAAGGAGTTTATTGAGATAAAAGGTGCGCGGGAAAACAACCTGAAGAACATTGATGTGAGTGTGCCGCTGGAAAGTCTGGTGGTCGTTTCGGGCGTTTCAGGTTCAGGAAAATCGACTCTGATGAAGGAAATCCTGACCAATGAGATCCAGATCCAGTTGGGCATGGGCGGCAAGAAAGGTGACTATGACACTGTCGACTTCCCAAAAAAACTGGTGAAGAACATCGAACTCATTGACCAGAATCCGATCGGTAAATCGTCACGCTCCAATCCTGTTACTTACCTGAAAGCCTATGATGATATCCGGGAGCTCTTCACAAAGCAGAAGCTGGCCAAAATGATGGGTTATAAGGCGAAGCACTTCTCCTTTAATGTGGACGGAGGCCGCTGCGGGGAGTGTAAAGGTGAAGGGGTCATCAATGTATCGATGCAGTTTATGGCCGATATTGAGCTGGTTTGTGAAAGCTGCAACGGTACCCGTTTCCGAAGTGAGATCCTGGAAGTAAAGTTTGACGACAAGAATATCTCAGATATCCTGCACATGACTGTGGATGAGGCGCTGGAATTCTTTACAGATAATAAAGAAACAAAAATTGTAACCAAGATACAGCCGCTGCAGGATGTCGGCTTGGGCTATCTTCAGTTGGGACAGAGCTCTTCTACCCTTTCAGGTGGTGAAGCACAGCGGATTAAGTTGGCGTCTTTCCTGGTGAAAGGATTCACAACGGATAAAACCCTTTTTATCTTTGATGAACCTTCTACCGGACTGCATTTCCACGATATCAATAAACTGCTGGTTTCTCTTCAGGCTTTAATTGAATTGGGACATTCCGTAATTGTCATAGAACACCAACCCGATATTATAAAGTCGGCAGATTATATCATTGACATTGGTCCCGATGCGGGCAAGCACGGTGGTGAAGTGGTTTTCGCCGGTACGCCGGAAGACCTTGTAAAAGATAAAAAATCCCATACCGCAAGGTTTCTGAAGGAAAAACTGTAGAATGATAAACGATATAACCAAAACAATTAAGGATTTTTTACAGTTTTTAAAAAGTCCCCGGGACCGCTTTTCTAACAGGATAACTGCAAACGATAGATACAGGATCTTCACGGTGCTGTTTTTTGCCGCGATTTTAACTAATGTATTTGTAATAATACCGGTGGTCAGTCTGGTTGATTACTATCTGCTTGACGTTGAACATAAGGGAAAGCTGCGGCCACAAACAATTTGGTGGCTACTTTTTCTCGCAACGATTGCAGCACCTCTTTGGGAGGAATTTGTATTCAGGTTTCCACTGAAGCCGGAAAGAAACTATCTGGTGCGGCTGGCCGATAAAATAGCGGGCCGACCTCTATTTTCAGTATTTTGGCAACGGAATTTCAGGATCATTTTTTATCTGGTTGCTATTTTGTTTGGCCTGATTCATTCTTTTAATTTTGAAAATGAATGGAATTGGCTATTTATATTGCTGCTGCCTCTACTTATACTTTCGCAGTCGGTCACAGGCCTCTTTCTGGGATATATTCGCCTTCGGCTTGGATTTTTCTGGGCCATCCTATTTCATGCATGTTTCAATTTTGTTCTAATCACTATACCCTATCTTGCGTACCAGAACACTGAACTTATCAATATCAAGACCGCCAATTATGAATTGCGCGTGGAGGGCCTGTTTTGTAAGGACAGTGATTCAATGTTTATGACCTATGATAAGCGTAATAATAAAATATTCATGATTGAATCTAATAACGCTGATTTACAATTTGTTATCGATGCGGCTGTTGATAAAGGTTATGATGTTAAAGATGATGAACTTGTGCATTTTTATTTCAAATCTGAAAAAGGTCTGACAGAACAGGAACTAATTAAGCTGCTTAAGGAGGAATTTGAGATTACGAAAAAATAATGCCTGTCGAAAACACAGAGTTATCCACAAAAAGTTGTTAGTAAAATGTGAATTTTAACACTTTGTTCATATTCCGTATTGATTTAAATCCTACATTTACAATAAATTAATAGGAAGTGGGAGCACCAGGCACTTTTTGGACTGAAACTATTAAACTTAATATATTTTGAGAGAAGCACCGTCGGCTTCTCTTTTGTTGTTGTCTAATTAAATAATGAGATGTCTTTATCTGCTGAATCCGTTCCTAAAGAGCGGATTCTTCTATTTTGCTATAAAGTTGGAGACCGCTGGTCGCAAACTTTAACCCGGAATGACACCTGCGTTTTCAAAACTTTTGTAAATTTGCGCTCCACACGGCCTCATAGTTCAACGGATAGAATAGAAGTTTCCTAAACTTTAGATCCAGGTTCGATTCCTGGTGAGGCTACAAACACAGAAGCCGTTTCAGCAAATGAAACGGCTTTTGTTTTTGAAATTGATATGGGCTTTTATTTATCCACCACTATCCTGTCCTCACGGTTGGCCAGTTCCCAGGCGGTTGCATACACCAGTTGGGTACGTTTACGCAGCAGTTTGTAATCAATCTTGTCGGCATCATCAGTTGGCTGATGATAATCTGCATGCACTCCGTCAAAATAAAAGGCTACAGGAATCCCGTTTTTTGCAAAATTATAATGGTCGGAGCGGTAATACAAACGCTGCGGGTCATTAGGGTCATCATATTTATAGTTAAGTTCAAGTTTCTGCGTGGCATTGTTGGCGGCCTCGTTAATCACCTTCAGCTGACTGGACAGCATCTCGGAGCCAATGACATACACATAATCCTTTCCCTCATTATCCGGATCACTGCGACCGATCATATCAATATTGAGGTTCACCACTGTGTTTGACAAAGGGTATACAGGATTGTCGGCATAATATTTTGAGCCCAGGAGGCCATGCTCCTCCCCTGTTACATGTAGGAACAGCACCGACCGTTTCGGAGATTTACCCATTTTCTGCGCTTTTTTAAAGGCTTCAGCAATTTCCATTAAAGCCACTGTACCGCTGCCGTCGTCATCGGCACCGTTGTAAATCTGGCCGTTCTTGATTCCAACATGGTCATAATGTGCGGAGATCACGATGATCTCCTCCGGCTTTTCGCTGCCTTTTATAAATGCCAGTATATTTTCAGAATCGGGCAATGTACCGCGGCGGCTGTTCAGCGCCTCTTTCGGAACCTTCTGGTAATAATCCTTCAGCACCTCCGGATGAGACACTCCCATTTTCCTGTACTCTGCAATCATATACCTCCCGGCTTTCTTCTGACCTTCGGAGCCTGTTTCGCGGCCTTCCATCTCGTCGGATGCAATAACATAAAGATGTCTTTTCAGATCCGCCTCAGTAATGGTTTCCGAGCTGCTCCTGAAGGCGCGCCCTTCATAGCTAAGATTTGCCGTAGCGCAGGAGGTAAGCACAAATGCTGCAAAAATTGCCGGGTAAGCTTTATTCATTGTCTTTAAATTTTTCTAAAGATAAAAAATTATCAGAAATCACATACGATGCGCAGCATAACTTCTGTATTGAATTCCAGGCAATTAGATGACTGTAAATCAATCCGATTGAGATTTTTAACTACCTTTATAAGTAATATGAAAAAAAATTACTGTGACCATTGAATTTAAGGACCGCCATTCGGGCAATGATCTTAATATCTTTTGTGAGCTGGCACTAAAAGCAGAAGAGTACGGGGCCATTAATCTGGCGCAGGGTTCGCCTGATTATGCTCCCGACAGCAGGCTGACTGAATTTTTGCAGCAGGCCATCCACCATGATATGAATGCCTATGCTTCAGCCTGCGTGCTGCCTCTTATGCAGGAAAATCTAATAAATTTCAACCGCGACAGGCCCCGCCCACTATCTGTTACGGCCAACGAAATTACCCTTGTACCCGGTGCGACCTATGGCATGTATGTGGCCTTTGCAAGCTTTCTGGAACCCGGCGATGAGGTGATCATTATTGAGCCCTGTTACAATACCTATGTTCCGGCCGTGGAAATCAGGCGCGCGCAGCCGGTTTTTGTACAGATGACCGATTCAGAAATTCGCTGGGAACTTTTACAGCAAGCCATCAGTCCCCATACAAAAGCTATCATCGTGAATTCACCAAACAATCCCACCGGTAAGGTTTGGGACCGGACAGACTGGGACCGTCTTTGGCAACTCATTAAGGATACTGATATTGTCGTAATTTCTGATGAAGTATATGACCTTTTATGCTATGACGGTCACGAATTCCTGAGTGCCAGCCACCATCCGGAAATCGCGCAGCGGTGCTTCTGCATTTACTCCTTCGAAAAAATGTTTCATATTTCCGGCTGGAAAGCCAGCTATATCATTGCTCCCCCAGCGTATACAGCAGCCTTCAGAAAGATTCACCAATACCTCACATTCACGGTGAATGCCCATGCGCAGTTTGCGCTGGGAAGTTTTCTGGAAGTTTTTGATGCAAATAAAAACAGGGAACTGTTCCGGGCCAAGCGTGATCTGTTTTGTGAACTGCTTACAGGATTACCTCTTGAAATTATACAAAAAGCAGAAGGCGGTTATTTTCAGACCGTAAGTTTCTGCCGCCAGACATTTCCCTATACCGACCGCGAGTTTGCCGAACTGCTGATCCGTGAGGCAAAGGTGGCCTGTGTACCCTACTCCGCTTTTTATCATGACGGCAGGGACACGGGACAGTTACGGTTTTGTTTTGCCAAGAAAGATGAAACGCTGATCCAGGCAGCAGAACAGTTGAAAATTTTTTTCGCAAAGAATCTGAGCCATGCGGTTATCTGATCGCAGAAAGCATTAACTGCAGCCGTGTATTACCACCGAAGCTATTAATTTGTGCTTCAACCATATGGATTTCTAATCCGGCATTGGTTAACAAAGTTGGACGATGCAATACAGCTGTAAGGGACATTTCCGTTCATCTCAACAATAAGCCACTAAGGAATCAAGACTAAATGCCGACGGAATCTATTTGCATATTTAAACTATTCTACTGAAGCTGAGAACTACCTAAGCTTCAGTTAAATTTCTGAACGTAAAAATCTACAGTGTCAATTTTTATATTGAAAGCTCTAGCCTCACCCGTCGTAAGAACGCCCTCTTTAGCAGCCGGAAAATAGATACTGTCATTCTTAATGATAAAAACTCTTTGTAATACTTCCCATGAAATTTTAATGGTTTTGTTACATGAACTGATTACAAATTTTGGATTTCTCAGAATACCTCCTTCACTGCCAATCTCACAATCACAACCATAATTTAAATTATAGCATTCTGAAAAAGGAGGCGAATACCACGCAACTGTGTCTCCCTGACTGTTTATCTTCGGTGCCTCTTTGTAATTATAAACATTATGGAATTTATCTCTTACATCAAACGGTAACTCATCAAAAGACAATTTCTCTCGCGGTTTTGTAGTACAACTGGTTAATGTAATTATGATAATAAGATATAAAATATTTTTCATCATTCTTGTTTACGTGACATGGCCGATGGAGCAAGTTTCCCCCGCTGCGCAAAGTCTGACTTCGTCGAATCTTCGATTTCCCGACTATGAGCCGTTTCCAAATATCTTCTTACTATCTATAGTTCCTAATTGTTATATTTTCGCACTCATATTGGCCTTACACTACGTGAAATAGGTACGGATAATCTTCGATTTCAGGTCTTAACCACGCGATAGGGTTAGCTTCATCGAATCTTCTATTACGCTTGGCAGCGGGGCTCTGCTTTGATCAAAGATATGGTTTTATGTAAATTTAGGCGATAAAATTTGCTCAAAGTCAGGAGACTTTGCGCAGCGGGGGCTTATTCCATGTGTACGGCAAATCTCATTCACCGTCTTCCCCTGATTATGTTCAGATAAAATCTTCACGATCTGAACCTCTGTAAATTTACTTTGTTTCATCTTTCCCAAATTTAAAAACTATATTTATACTCGTTTCCATTTTTGGGGAAGATTACAGTTGTACTTGTAATTATTATTTTGCCCATTCTGGCAGTTCTTTCCAGCCTTCTGATGGCACTAATCTTATACTATCGGGGACAGGTTTATTAATATAAAGTTTATAAGTTGAAAAAATTCGATTTACCCATTGTTTATTATTCATTTTTACTAAAAAACGTTTCCCAATATATGGCTTGTAATAATCCAAACTATCACTTAAAAATTGAGTTTCTGCGTCATTTAATTTATTTTCTAAAGCATAAGTAAACAAGAGTCTTTTAGAAGAACTTCTACTTTTGCCTTTTATTTCATATGTAGTTCCTATTGTATAGATATAATTTTTTTTCATGTCATTGTCGAAAAATTTTCCAATTATTATAAATGTTAATAATCCTCCTATCATTATAAAAAAAATAGCTTTAGAATTATTTATGTTTTTCATCATATCCTCGATTTGTAGTTTGTTCAGCAGTAGAAAAAAATAAATCACTACTTGCCCGCTGCGCAAAGTCCCCCGCTGCGCAAAGTCTCCTGACTTTGAGCCGTTCTCACCCACTGCGCAAAGTCTGACTTCGTCGAATCTTTGATTTCCTGACTTTGAGCCGTTTCCAATATCTTCTCACTTCTATACCTCATAATTATTGTATTTTCACATTCATATTGGCCTTGCACTACGTGAAATAGTTACGGATAATCTTCGATTTTATGTCATAACCGCGCGATAGGGTTAGCTTCATCAAATCTTCTATCACGCTTGGCAGCGGGGCTGTGCTTTGATCAAAGATATGGTTTTATGTAAATTTAGGCGATAAAATTTGCTCAAAGTCAGGAGACTTTGCGCAGCGGGATTTGTAGATGGGTGGAGTAAAAATGATTTTGAAGATTACATACAGCAAATAAATATCAAAACAATAAAATAATGGAATATTATGTAGAATATAGATACGATAATGACATTAAAGAAAATTTTTTGCAAAATGAGATAGCATTAAAGTTTAAAAGAGTAAAATGGAAATTTGATGATAATTTTTATATAATTGAATATGATGAATCAAAGCCTTACTGTGGGTACTTTAGTGATGAATTTATTTTAGTTTTATTTATAGAAGACTCACCAATTCATTCTCATCCAAACAATCTTGTTCTATACAATTTAAAAAAGGAGATTTTCAAAATTATTCAAGCTCCTAAACCTTTGCACTATAAAGGAAATAATCTTCTACCAATTTCATCCATAGGTAAAGTGAAAATTATAGACAATGTGAAGCATTTATTGGTGGTAATTAGTACTGGTGGTTATGATATGGGCTTTTCAGAATTTAGATATTTGAATTTAGAAACTTTTGAGTACCATCCCACTTACTATGAAGTTCAAGAACTTTTTGGACAATATAGTAAAACTCCAACTAGGTGGGAAGAATATGGAAGATAGATTAATCTAACCGCTTCACTTGAAGCGTTTTTTTACTTTTCAAAAAGTGGATTTGGGATTTTCCGTTTAGGTTTTAGCGCTGCAAAAGGAGTAGCTAAGGCAATAAGAACTTTTTCTAAATTTATTGTAAAATCTGTTGATGATGTTATTAAAGGTTTTCAGAAATTTTTAAACTTCCTGAAAAAAGGTTGGGAAGAAATTAAAACATTGATTGACGATGTTTTTAAGAATTATAAGAAGACTGTTTTAAAACAATTTGACGATATTGAATTTATTAATGGATATGATATTGATAAGATTCTTAAATTTGAAAAACCGCATAGATTAGACCCTTCTGAGTATTTATCGGCAAGATATATAAAGGAGCATTTAAGAAAATTTGAAAAGGAGGCAATTGCTTCTAGAGTGATTTTAAAGAAATCGTATGATGACTATGGATTAGGCAAACCTCACAAATGCCAGTCAGAATTTGTAAGCCTTAAATCAGATATTGATAAAGTTTTAAAAGATTCAAATGGCGATGTGAAGTTTATTTCAGAGGCTTTAGGAACCCCGCTGTGCAAAGTCTGACTTCGTCGAATCTTCGATTTCCCGACTATGAGCCGTTTCCAAATATCTTCTTACTATCTATAGTTCCTAATTGTTATATTTTCGCATTCATACTGGCCTTCCACTACGTGAAATAGGTACGGATAATCTTCGATTTTATGTCTTTCAGCAAGTACATCAATCCTCATAACTATTATACTTCCAAAACTCACTGTTCTTTCGGGTGTCAGTAACTGGATTTTCCGCTAATGTGATATCCAATACTCCCTTTTCATCGGCATAATTTCTGGCTGAAGAATCAATGTAGTGAATTGCTTTTTCCACGATACCTGACCGGACGGGATTCAGGTGAATGTAATTCAATTTGTTCCACATGAACTTTAAGCTAAAGATTTCTTCCGCATGATTCCCATATTGCCAAACCTGAAAGTTCTTGTTTCGGGTATGGGTTTCCGTGGCTTTGGCAAAGCGCTCCAATATCCACTCTCTTCTGCTTTCCGGTTCATTGTGCAGAGCCGCAAGAATTTGGTTCGCTGTAAATTTCTTGAAGTCCCGAATAAGATCGGAAAGTTTACCATCTCTGGACTGCACTATGAGGTGAATATGATTGCTCATAATTACGTAGCCGTACAGTATCATGCCTTTGTTTTTAATGCAGAAGCGGAAACAGTTACTGATGATTTCGCGATAGTTCTTACGTGTGAAGATATCAATCCAGTCAACAACAGTGATTGTTATGAAATGTGGTCTTTCCTGATCTCTGATAACGTAACCGGCTTTCATGGCTGTGCTTTGATCAAAGAGATGTTTTTATATAATATTAGGAGATAAAATTTGCTCAAAGTCAGGAGACTTTGCGCAGCGGGTCTTCTATTATGCTTGGCAGCGGGGCTGTGCTTTGATAAAGATAAACCTTTATGAAATTTTAAGGAGAAGAAATTTGCTCAAAGTCAGGAGACTTTGCGCAGCGGGGAAGAAATTTTCAAATTATGTGGTAATGAACTTTTTAAAGTGGCTTCAAAGGAACAGGTAAACCAGATGTTTGACACTTCTATTGAACAATTTGGCAATATTAAAAGTGATTCTTTAATATATGAGCAAACCAATATTGTAAGCACTAATTCTAATAAAGAATAAGTGCTAATTTATAATGTAAATAGAGATATTAAAAATACCTAAGAAAAATTCACTCTGCATAAAGTAGATGATTCTATTAAAATCGTAGGATATTTTATACATCGTAATGAGCAATAGAAAACCCCTGTGTTTTTCAGGGGTTTTTCTATTTTTTAATAGCTTTTATATAATTTATATCTTCCTAAACTATCTTTTCTAAATATCCTAAAGTCTTCTGTATTTGCATTTTTAGAAATAGAATCTCCAATCCACAATGTGTCATTTTTAGTATCAGTCGTTGTTATACAATAATCATCACTATAATAAAATTGTAATGATTTGTTCTCGTAATTATAAATTTTTATAATCTTCGCTTCTACATTATTTTTATAGAAATAATTGTTATTTCGAATTACAATTCTATAAATGTAAAAATATGAAAACGCTATCAATCCCAATAAAATAGGAATGAAGCGATAATAACTTTTCGCTTTCATAACTATTTAAATTGGAAAACAGGTTTTACAATCGGCGTGTATTGATAATTTAATTGGGCATTCACTCCAGTAACAGGGCTTCCCTGTATACCTACTCCAATCTGTCCCGAAACATTAATAAATCCGCCTCCCTTTATTGGATTTCCCCCGCTGCGCAAAGTCTGACTTCGTCGAATCTTCGATTTCCTGACTTTGAGCCGTTCCAAATACCTTCTCACTTCTATACCTCATAATTGTTATATTTTCACACTCATACTGGCCTTCCACTACGTGAAAAAGTTACGGATAACCACGCGATAGGGTTAGCTTCATCGAATCTTCTATTACGCTTGGCAGCGGGGCTGTGCTTTGATCAAAGATATGGTTTTATGTAAATTTAGGCGATAAAATTTGCTCAAAGTCAGGAGACTTTGCGCAGCGGGGACTTTGCGCAGCGGGAGTTTTCCGAAATTTTAAATAAAAGATTTGGAAAATCTGCTCAAGCTGCTTATGAATTATTCGTCGCGCCGAAAGTAGAAAAACGAATTGAACGCAAATAATTATGATTTTATTTTTAAGAGTTTTAGAATTTTTATTGCTTTTGTTTATTATGATTTATTCTGCATACAAGACTTGGGATAGTGAGAGGCCATATACAATTGTGCAAGCGATATCATGGAGAGCGATATTACTGGGTATTATGATTTATAACCTTATACAAGGCCAGTTCATTATTGTGTCAATTTATAATTTTTTTAAAGAAATATTAGAAAATTAAAATTTGCAAGGAAGTGTTTTGCAGGAAGCTGGTATTTAGCTGCGTTTTGTGAGATTGTATTGGTATCCTGCTCATTATTGAATTTGTTATTGTGACTTGAAGCCAAATTAGATGTCAGAAGAACATGTAAACACACGCTGCACATTCTATTAGAAAAACTAAAAAAAACCGCTAAAATTTGAACCGCAAATGTACAATTGTCCATACAGTGCGTCTGCTGATTACTGCGTAAATTTTGCTTAAAAGTTTGCGCTGTTATGCTGTTTAGAAGCGACATGAGATACTGTTCCGCATCGTACGGTACAATCGGTGGTTGAGGGTAATATCGCTACGGAAATATTATGAATTATGAGACTGATACGTCAAATTACTTCTAAAGCAGTACGCGCTTTGCAAGCCGTATAGAAGATGAAGGCAATATCTTCCAGAGAAAGGCAGCACCTGCGCAGGAAAAAGAGAACCGGACAGATCCGGATGTAGATGCAGATCTGAAGCGTTATCTGGAAAAGGCGGGCCTAAGTGACAAAGTGGAAAAGGAATTTGCCAGAGCGGCTACGACTACCGGCCTGTATGACTACCCCACTCTCGCGCAATTCCATCGCATGTACGGGCAGCTATTAACGAGTCGATTTAACACACAAAAAAAGCGTCACCAAAAAGTGACGCTCCTTAAACAATATTCAGTTAATTTTAAAGTGCCAAAGCCCTGATATCTACCCTGCGGTTCATCGCCTTACATTCGTCGCTGTCGTCTGTGGAACAAACCGGGAACTGAGGTCCGTAACCTTCTGTTTCAATACGGTCGGCAGCAATACCCAATTCCATCAG
Organism: Kaistella sp. PBT33-4; assembly: GCF_029194425.1. Lineage (NCBI taxonomy): Bacteria > Pseudomonadati > Bacteroidota > Flavobacteriia > Flavobacteriales > Weeksellaceae > Kaistella > Kaistella sp. PBT33-4. The sequence goes on from NZ_JARFYL010000004.1 coordinate 295,822, forward strand.
CTTCAGCTTCGCAGTATCGGCACGGAGTTTAGACAGTCTCATATTCGTGTCTTCATTTCCGGTATTGTCGGTGTAACCACCCATCTTGATTTTCAGATTGGGGTACGCTTCCATCATCTTGAAGATATTCTCAATGGCCTCCTGAGATTCCGGTTTTAAATCACTGCTGCCGCTTACGAAATACAGGTTTTCTACGGTAAACCAACGGTTTTCATCCAGCAAGGTGCGGTCATTTTGCGCGAGTCCCTGAGCAAAATAGTTCAACCGGCTGTTTTCACCCAAATTAATTACTTGGCCATTTGGTAAGGTTACCGGTGTGATGTTACCCGTATCATACACAAAATCACCATCGGCATTAAGCATTCCTGTAGGCTCAGGCATTACGGCAACTACGCCCGGCGCTCCGGGCACCGCAGGTGCCACCACATGTGCGCCGTTTACAGCAGTACCGTTGGTGGCCAGTTGCAGTGCCTGTAATTTAGCCGCACGGTTATCGCGGATCTGATCGGCATGCATGGTTGCAAGTGTTGGTGCGATAACCAGCGAAACAATGGACATCAGTTTGATCAGGATGTTCATGGACGGTCCGGAGGTGTCCTTAAATGGATCTCCTACAGTATCTCCTGTTACGGAAGCTTTGTGCGGTTCCGAACCTTTGTAGAAAGTCTTACCGTTGATGTCAACACCTTTTTCAAACGATTTCTTGGCATTGTCCCAGGCGCCACCGGCATTGTTCTGGAACATTCCCATAAGTACACCGGAAACGGTTGCGCCCGCCAGGAATCCTCCCAAAACTTCAGGTCCGAAAATAAACCCTACCAGTAGTGGTGAAACAATTGCAATAGCTCCCGGAAGCATCATCTTCTTAATGGATGCATCGGTGGAGATCGCTACGCACTTCTCATACTCAGGCTCACTGGTACCTTCCAGGATTCCCGGAATTTCGCGGAACTGGCGGCGCACCTCCTCCACCATGGCCATGGCGGCCTGTCCTACGGCTGTAATGGCAAGCGAAGAGAATATAAAGGGAATCATAGCGCCTACAAACAGACCGGCCAGTACGTCTGCACGGTAAATATCAATGCCGTCAATTCCTGCAATACCTACAAAGGCTGCGAAAAGTGCAAGTGCTGTAAGCGCGGCAGAGGCTATTGCAAAACCTTTACCCGTAGCGGCAGTTGTGTTCCCTACGGCATCCAGGATATCCGTCCTTTCACGAACTTCTTTGGGAAGGTCACTCATCTCGGCGATACCGCCGGCATTATCGGCAATAGGTCCAAACGCGTCAATGGCAAGCTGCATCGCTGTTGTCGCCATCATACCTGCGGCCGCAATGGCTACACCATAAAGTCCGGCACAAAGGAATGAGCCGTAAATACCACCAGCCAGCACAATGATGGGCAGCAGCGTACTTTCCATACCTACGCTAAGACCTCCGATGATATTGGTTGCATGTCCGGTGGAGGATTGCCTTACGATACTGCTCACCGGGCGCTTGCCCATGGCGGTATAATATTCTGTGATGATGCTCATGAGTGTTCCTACCACCAATCCTACGATGATGGCACCGAAAACACCCATTTTAGTAAATTCATGCCCGCGAAGAACCATTGTTTCCGGAAGCAGGTAATTAACAAGGAAATAAGAGGAAATAGCTGTTATGACGATACTTCCGTAATTACCCAGGTTAAGTGCGCTCTGAACGTTGGAGGTAGATGCGCCGTCGTTATCGTTAATCTTAACGAACAATGTTCCCAGCATTGAGAAGATGACACCGGTACCGGCGATAAGCATGGGCAGTAAGATCGGTGCAAAACCACCAAAGGCATCCTGAGAGAAGGTTTCGCGTCCGAGAACCATAGTTGCAAGCACGGTGGCAACGTAAGAACCGAAAAGGTCGGCACCCATACCGGCCACATCGCCTACATTATCACCTACGTTATCGGCAATCGTGGCCGGGTTACGCGGATCATCTTCAGGTATCCCCGCTTCCACCTTACCTACAAGGTCGGCGCCCACGTCGGCAGCTTTGGTGTAAATCCCACCGCCTACTCTGGCAAAAAGTGCAATACTTTCGGCACCCAGGGAGAAACCTGTCAGTATCTCGATGGTACGTTCCATCTCGTGGCTGTCTACACCGGAATCGGGCGCAAATATCTGTCTTAGTATAATAAAAAGAGTACCTAAACCTAAAACGGCAAGTCCGGCCACACCCATTCCCATTACCGAACCACCGGTAAAGGAAACTTTAAGAGCTTTGGCAAGGCTGGTTTTGGCAGCTTCGGCAGTCCTAACGTTGGCTTTGGTAGCGATCTTCATCCCTATGTATCCGGCGGCAGCACTGAGTATGGCGCCAATGATAAATGAGATCCCGATGGTCCAGTGGGAATTACTGTTGGAAAAACCCATCAGTGCCAGAAGAATGGCCACAACAATTACGAAATAGGTTAAGATCCTGTACTCGGCATGCAGAAATGCCATGGCCCCATCTGCGATGTGGCCGCTGATCGTTCGCATGCGCTCGTTACCGGCATCCTGCCTGCTCACCCAGGTGCTCTGAAGAAATGTGTAAATCAGGGCAATGATGCCGAAAATAGGCACCAAATAAAACAAATCCATCATACTTATTATTTTTAATGTTTGGTTAATAAGATTAAAGATAATAAAAACATGGTAACAGCGGTAAAATTTGGAAAAGATATGCAGTGGGTACGTAACAAAAAAGACAGGAAAAAATCCTGTCTTCAATATAAATCTAAAAATAAATTTTATCCGCCGAATTTGCTCGCGTAATCTCTTCTGGAAGCTTCCACCACTTCTTTTGCGTGAGCAGCTCCGTACACTTCCTGAATCCTGCACTTTGCCGGCTCATCCGGAAGGTTCTTATACGTAAGGAAATAGTGCATCAAACGCTTTACCTCGGCCTGGGGCAACTCTGCAATGTCGCGGAAATGACCGAACGCGTGGTCGCCCACCATTACTGCAACAATTTTGTCATCCGCTTCACCTTTGTCAATCATCTTGAAACCACCGATCGGAATGGCCTCCATCAGCATACCGCCGGCATGAATATTATGGGAGCTCAATACACAGATGTCCAATGGGTCATGATCGCCCATGGTAACATCTTCAGCACCGCTTTCCAGCGCCAGTTTCAGTACCTCATTATGACAGTAGGTCCGTGGAACAAATCCGTAAAGGGCGGGAATAATGTTTGAAAACTGCTGCGGACGGTCAACCTTCAGGTAACCGCTGGCCTTATCGACCTCGTATTTTATGGTATCACTCGGAACAATCTCTACGAAAACGTTTACAACGTTTGGAGCGTCGGCACCGGCAGAAATGCCATGCCACGGATGTGCTTTAAAATTTGGTATCATTATTAATTATCTTAATGTAGTATCAGGTCACCAGAAGAACTTCTCTTCTGAGTGCGTCTATATTTTCAGAAATAAAATCGGGACCGTTCATGTAATTCATGAGGAATACGGTCTTAAAATCCGACAGGTCAGCATTTTCACCTAAACTTTCATAAGTGTCATGCAGCATTTTCAGGATTGCATTTTTCGATGCTACCGTGTCCTGCCAGGAGTTGGCGGTGATGTAAATCTGCTGTGAAGTATTATAATCAAATTCTTCGTTAATGGATTTTTCCAGCAGGTAAAGGTATTCGTGCCTGGCCAGGCCGCTGTCAAATTTCGTCACCAGATTTGCAGGTTTCAGTCTTTCCAGAAAAAGTACCATACGCTCGTAAGCCTGGCTTTTGTTCTGGGCATTGCCTTTTACTGAAAGCATCTTGAGTTCCTGGTTCTTCATCTTAATATACTCAAATACGAACTGCCTAAGCAGAACGAGAAAAGGTATAGCCAGCACCACCGTAAACAGATAGGGAAAGTACGGTGAATTAATATAACTGCCGAAGTTGAACATCCATAAAATTTGAGACTGCAAAAGTAATAAATAAATGGTAGATTTTACCAGATGTAATCGGTGAAAATGCTCAGGCGCATTGTAAGCGTCAGAAGGCCGGCGATCATTCTTTAGTGACCAGGTAAATCACTTCCCGCTGTCCGTTACCCAGCGCCATATGCTGCCTTTCGGAACCGGCAAAATGAAGCCGGTAGTCAATCCTCTCCACTGTCACTTCTTCTGCTGCAATCCTTTCTGAAAAATCATTCCCGTACAGCCTCTCCAGGTCCTTTTCACCATAATGGCGAAGTTTCTTTTCCGGGGTATTGAATTCCGGATTTTCCACGGTGAGCTGTGCATCAGGATCCATAAGTGACATCAGGAATAAGCTTCCCCCACTTTTAAGCACACGGTAGAGCTCATGCAGTGCCTTCCGCTCGCTTGGAACATGACCTAAGACGTGCGAACAGATGATAAAATCAAAATGATTATCCGGAAACCTAATGTCCGTAATGTCCATCTGATGACTGGCTAGGTTGGGATTGAGGTCCGCGTCTGTATAATTGGGATTCGCTGCAAAATGCACTTTAAGGGCGTCTTCGGGCGCAAAATGTAAAATAGAGGGATCATTCAGAAAGATATTGGTTTTATCTTTCAGATATAAATAAAGCAAACGGCTGCGTTCCAGCGAACCACAGTGCGGACAGACCGCATTGCTGCGAACTTCAATGCCGTTCCCCTTCTCCAGGAAGCGTCTGGCCGACTTACCGCAACAGGGGCAGTAAAAGTTGTTTCCTGAAAGAAAAAATGCTTTGGCTTTCCGAAGTTTTACATGGAAGTTGTAGCGGGCTTTCTCCGAAAATATTTTCTGATATATAGATTTAATCGTCATTTAACAGGTCTTAATTTGGCCAAAAAATTACCTCACCAGCGATTTCATCCAGTTAAGTGCCAGTTCTTTTTTTGAAAATTGAATTAGGGGATACTCCTGAAGTTCCGCACCGAAACTGCTGTTAAATATGCCGATACTGCGAACATTGCTGCCCATGAAACTGAAATTGCGGCTGCCAATATACTTTTCAAGAATTTTATCAACCAAAAAAGAAGTTGGATTCTCATTCCTGAATTTTTCATCGGTAACCAACGCCAGCAAATATACTGATGTTCCGTCGTCAATTAGTGCCGAAACAGTAAGTAGCTGCCCTTCCAGGTACGCACCATACAGCCTAAGCATATTTTTTTTCTCCAGAAAATTCATAAAACTGATCATTGTCTCCAGATCCGACTGCTTGGCCAGCCCTTTATGAAACTGCCTTACATAATTAAGAATTTCACTGGTTAGTTCAACCTGTTTAAACTTTAAGTGGCTCGCGGACTTAACTGCGGATTTTCTGCCTTTCGAATATTTCCGGCGCTGCCGTTCATACAGACCGATGGGTATAAAATAGTTTTTTCTAAAAGTTAAATTTTTGCGTAAATTGTTTCCTGTGTTAAAGGAGTACAGATAGGTTTTGTAATTCTGTAGGGTATAATCAAAAAACTCTTCGTTTATTTCCGGATTGTCGTCGGGACCGAAAATCCCAAGTTGCTGACAAAAAATGGGACATGTAATAAATTTCTGACCCAAACGGCTTTTCAGGGGCAAAGGCATTACATACTTATAATCATCATACACCAGCAGTTCCCAGCTTTCACATAAAAAATCCAGGACCTCTTTTTGCGCAAAAACATTGCTTTGCAAAGCATCTGCAAGACATTCAGCATATTTAACAATATCAATTTCGGGGTATGTAAGCCGTTTTATCATAATATACCCTCGTCTGAAAAGCTGAAATACGAATTTTGGTTGATGATTAAATGATCGATCAGGTTTACATTCAGGAGCTTACCAGCCTCAGCAACCTGTTTGGTAATTTTCTTATCCTCCTCACTGGGTCTCAGATTGCCCGAGGGATGGTTATGTGCTATGAATATCCCTGTGGCAAACTGTTCCAAAGCCGTTTTGAAAAGAATCCTTACATCCACCACCGAATAATTGATGCCGCCACTCGTAAGCTGGCAGAAGTGCAGCACTTTGTTGTTTTGGTTCACGAACACGGCCCAGAATTCCTCCGTTTGCAAATCACCCAAATAAGGTTTAAGAAAAAGGAAAGCCTCGTGGCTGCTGGCCAATTGCTTACGGTCCGGAACTTCCTGTGCGGCACGCCTTCGTCCTATTTCGAGCGCCGCAGAGATTGAAATGGCCTTAGCCTCACCCACCCCATTGAATTTGCAAAGATCAGCAATGCTCAGACGGCTCAGGTCATGCCAGTTTTCACCCACCGACTTAAGGATCCGTCTGGCAAGATCTACAGCGCTCTCCTCGCGGTTACCGCTGCCCATAATGATGGCCAGAAGTTCGGCATCCGAAAGGGAATTTTTACCTTTCAGCAGAAATTTTTCGCGCGGCCGGTCGTCTTCAGCAAGGTGTTTAAGAGACATTTTGTTGAAACCTGTAACTTAATTAAAGATATAAAGTTATCAAATTAAATCAAGTTTTGCGCGGTGTTTCAGAATTAATACAGGATTTGTCCGTCCTTCATAAGCAGTTTCCGGTCTGTTATTTCCGCCAGGTTCGGGTTGTGCGTAACAATCACAAAAGTCTGGTTGTACTTATCCCGAAGGTCAAAGAACAGTCGGTGCAGATCATCCGCATTTTTGGAGTCCAGGTTTCCTGTAGGCTCATCGGCAAAAATAATCTTAGGCGAATTGATAAGTGCCCTCGCCACCGCGGCACGCTGCGCTTCACCGCCGGACATTTCACTGGGCTTGTGGTGAATGCGGTCTGCAATATGGAGGTCTTCAAAAAGTCTGTATGCTTTTTCCAGGCTCTCCTTTTCATTACGGCCTGAAATGCGTGTAGGCAGCAGTACATTCTCCAGCGCGGTAAATTCCGGCAGGAGTTGGTGAAACTGAAAAACGAAACCGATGTTCTGATTCCGGAAGCGCGAAAGTTCGCGGTCATTCATATTAATGTAGGACTGACCGTCCAGAGCGATCTGAGTACCGTATTTATCTGGCGACGAAGGCATATCCAGTGTTCCCAGGATTTGCAGAAGCGTAGATTTTCCAGCACCGGATTCACCGACGATGGACACTACTTCACCTTCCTTAATATGAATGTCTACTCCCTTTAAAACCTCCAGGTCGCCGTAGGATTTATGAATATTCTTTGCTCTGATCATGGTTTCAAAAATACTTATATTTTTTGGAATGTTTGTAAAAAACCCTCCAGGATAAGGAACCAGGAGGGTTTATAAGTTTATCTAAAATTACTTTTACAGCAGTAGAGTGAGCGGCTGCTCCAGATAAGTTCTCAGCGTCTGCAGGAACTGAGCTCCGGTTGCACCGTCCACAACCCTATGGTCACATGCCAGTGAAAGCTTCATTGTGTTTCCTACAACGATCTGTCCATCCTTAACCACCGGTTTCTCAATAATTGCCCCAACGGAAAGAATCGCTGAGTTGGGCTGGTTGATGATGGAGGTAAAGGTTTCGATACCGAACATTCCCAGGTTGGATACAGAGAACGTGGAACCTTCCATCTCATTAGCTTTCAGACCTTTGGATTTTGCTCTGGATGCCATATCCTTCACTGCGGAAGATATTTGCAGATAGTTCATATGATCCGTGTTACGGAGCACAGGTACCACAAGACCGTCCGGAATTGCCACTGCCACGCCAACGTTGATGTCGCCATGGTGAATGATCTTGTCGCCGGCCCAGGAAGAATTGACCTGCGGATGCTTGCGCAATGCCATAGCCGTAGCTTTGATGATCATATCGTTAAACGAAATCTTTGTATCGGGAAGTGAATTGATTTCCTTACGGGCTTCAATCGCTTTATCCATATTGATCTCCACCATCAGGTAATAATGCGGCGCCGAGAATTTACTTTCTGACAGACGCTTGGCAATGATATTACGAACCTGTGAGTTTGGAGTTTCAGTGGTCTCGCCTGAAACGAAATCAGCAGCCACTCTAGCTGCAGGAGAAGCCTGAGTCGCCGCTTTTTCCTGACCAGCCGTAGACGGCTGTTTTGAAGGAGTAAAGGATTCCACATCCTTTTTCACAATCCTGCCGTTTTCACCGGATCCCTGAAGCTGTTTAAGGTCTATACCTTTCTCGGCTGCCATTTTTCTGGCCAGAGGCGAAATAGCCAGTCGGCTGCCATCATTATTCTGCGCTACTTCTGCTTTTGCCGTCTCCTCTTTAATTTCCTTTGGCTTTTCATCAGCTGCTTTATTTTCTGCTTTAGCCTTTCCTCCGGAAAGAATTGCCGAAACATCCGTTCCCGCAGGCCCGATGATTGCCAGTACGGAATCCACAGGTCCACCATTGCCTTCAGCAACACCTTGGTGCAGCAGTGTGCCGTTAAATTCGGACTCGAAATCCTGAACGGCCTTGTCGGTTTCAATCTCAGCAAGGATATCGCCTTCCTTTACCTCATCGCCTACATTTTTATGCCATTTGGCCACCTTCCCTTCAGTCATGGTGTCCGACAGGCGGGGTACGGTAATCACTTCCACACCTTCAGGTACATCGGCAGATGCTGAAGAAGTTTTCTCATTTGATGATCCGCTTTCCTTCTCAACCGGTTCTGAAGTTTCCACAGCTGTATTTTCATTTTCGGTCCTGAAATCTTCCGGAATTCCTGATGCAGAACCGGATTCAGTCTTTTCAGATGAAGGGTTGCTGTTTCCTTTGCCGGTTAGTGAGGAAATATCTTCGCCAGGCTCACCAATAATGGCAAGTACGGAATCTACAGGTGCAGCCTGTCCTTCCTCAACACCTATATAAAGAAGTACACCTTTCACTTCCGATTCAAAATCCTGAACCGCCTTATCTGTTTCAATTTCAGCCAAAACATCACCCTCGTTCACGGGATCGTTGAGTTTCAGGTTCCATTTTGCAACTTTACCTTCCGTCATAGTATCGGACAGACGGGGCATTGTAATTACTTCTGCCATAATTATTTATGTGATATTTGTTGAAAGTGAAGACCTGCAGTAAAGCTGCTGGCTCACTTTATAGTCTGATTACTAGTTATTTTCCACCTTGTCCAGGAAAGGATAATCTTCCTGAGCATAAACGTACTCGTAGATTTTTTCAGGATCCGGGTACGGTGAATTCTCCATGAACTCTATGCAGTCTTCCACGAAAGCACGGGATTTGTTGTCAATATCTTCCAGTTCCGCTTCAGTAGCCCAGTTCTTTTCAAGAATTCTCTGTCTGATCAGCTGTATCGGGTCATCCTGTTTGTGAAGTTCCACCTCATCCTTGCTTCTGTAGTGCTCGGCATCGGACATGGAGTGACCTCTGAAACGGTAGGTACGAGCTTCAATAAAAGTTGGACCGTCGCCTCTTCTGGCTCTTTCAATAGCTTCGTAAGCGATCTCGGCCACCTTTTCAGGATCCATAGCGTCCACCGCCATACACGGCATTTCGTAGCCCAACCCAAGTTTATAAATGTCCTCGTGGTTAGCCGTCCTTTTTACTGAAGTACCCATGGCGTACTGGTTGTTCTCTACAACAAATACCACAGGCAGCTTCCAGTTCATTGCCATGTTAAAGGTTTCATGCAGCGAACCTTGTCTGGCCGCACCATCGCCAAAGAAACAGATATTTACAGCCTTGCGGTCAAAATATTTATCGGCAAAAGCAATTCCGGCTCCCAAGGGGATCTGACCACCAACTATACCGTGTCCGCCATAAAAACGGTGCTCCTTACTGAAGATGTGCATAGAACCGCCCATACCGCCGGAGGTTCCTGTAGCCTTACCGCAAAGTTCGGCCATAATCCTTTTGGGATCCACACCCATAGCCATAGGGTGAATATGACATCTGTATGCGGTGATCATGCTGTCCTTGGTAAGGTCCATGGCATGTGCAAATCCGGCCGGAATAGCTTCCTGGCCATTGTATAGATGTAAAAATCCTCTGATTTTCTGTTTTAGATAGAGTGAGCGGCATTTGTCCTCAAACCTTCTCCACATGGTCATGTCATTGTACCACTGCAGGTAAACTTCTTTTGAAAATTCTTTCATTATAAGCGAAAATTATCAGGCAAAAATAGGAAAAATCTTTGGCTCGGCATAACATTAGATTCACCCTAAAATGGTTAGATTTACCAAGCAGTTCCATTATATGACGCCACCCACCGCAAATACCCCGCCGCTGATCCTCATTTCCAGGTTAATATCCAATTTTTTCAATCCGCTTACCTCGCTTTTCCTGTATTATGTATATTACAGTTACCTGCATTACGGTTGGCAGCAGGCCTTATTGGAGTTCATGCCCATCCTTTTTATATTGATCCTGCCTGTAAGCATCTGGATTTACTGGAATTATAAAAAAGGGAATTACAGCAATATGGACGTTTCCAACCGAGAGCAGCGTAAGAGTCTCTATATGATGATTGCGCTGGCGCTTTTGGTTTATCTTGCCGTAAACTACCTTTTGGACGGCCAGGTAGACCTCACGGTCCTCTTTCTTTTTGTGCTTCTAATATTGATGCAGATCAGCAACTTTTATATTAAAAGTTCCATGCATACTGCCCTTAATTTCTATACTGCTGCGCTTTTCTATACCTTCGATCCGCTGGTAGGACTTGTCTGGTGTGGGATTGCTGTGCTGGTAGGCGTAACCAGAGTGATCCTGAAAAGACATACTCCCAATGAGGTGCTGATGGGCGCAGTGCTGGGTATCGCCGTATCTTTTGCCTATCTTTATACCGACAACCTGCTTAGTAACTGATATGAACATAAACAGCCTGACCACTGCCGAGGAAAAACTGATGACCGTACTCTGGAAACTGGACTCCTTTTATATGAAAAATGTGATGGAGGATCATCCGGAGCCCAAACCGCACCAAAATACCGTGTCCACCTATCTTAAAATACTTGTGGAGAAAGGATTTCTTTCTACTACACGGGAGGGACGGATCTTTAAATACACGGTGGTAATCCCCTATGAAGATTACCGCAGATTTCTGTTAAGGAATTTCCTGAGTCAGTTCTGCAATAACTCACCTGAAGAATTACTGAACCTTCTCCAGGAGGAAAAAATTCTGCAGCCACAACCCGTGAAGCCAATCGAGAAAGCGGATGTAAAACCTAAGAAGGAGAAAAAGAAGCAACGCTTTAAAATTGCTGAAGAAATACTGAAAACGGGAAAGAAGAAAAAAAGAAAAAGAAATAATCTTTAAGTAAAATACAGTCATGAAAGGGAAACTCAGAGAAGTTTGGGCTCTTGCCGATGACACTTTATTCCGCTATCCGCTGATTATAGCTATGGCGGTAACCGCTGCAGCTTCTGCGGCAACAGCTATTGAAATTGGAGGTTCATCAAACAGTTTCCGGGTCACCAAACTTATGCTCGTTTCATGTTTGGGAATTTCTCTGCTGTTCAGTGCCAGGATGTTATCTCAACGTATCGGAAAAGGTTCACTTCTTGAAATGGCAGCACTCGTCCTTCTTTCAGGTTATTATTTTATTCTGCCTGAAAAGGAAAGGGATTTTACTGAGATGTATGCCTTTATCCTAATTCCCTCATTTGTTTTGAGCCATTTGCTGGTTTCCTTTACTGCTTTTATGGGTAAGGCTAATGAAATTCAGTTCTGGCAGTTTAATAAGAACCTATTTATAAATCTGTTTCAGACAGCGGTTTTCACAGGTGTCCTGGCCGGCGGCGTCATGCTGGCAATACTGGCTGTAGATAAACTCTTTGATCTTGAACTTGATGAATTGCTGTACCCCAAAACCTTCGCTGTTTTAGCAATTTTCGGCAGCTGCTTTATCTTTCTGCTCTTTAGCGGACGAGGGCTTTCCCAACTTGAGCAGGACGCTAAATATCCTCAGGTCCTGAAGTTTTTTACACAATATGTGCTTATCCCGCTCCTTCTGATATACCTGGTAATCCTTTATTTTTACTCCGCAAAAATTGTTATCAACTGGGAGTTACCGCGCGGTTGGGTATCCTACCTGATCATTGCTTACGCGGTAGTTGGTATACTGGCACTGCTTCTGGTGTTCCCGCTTAAGAATGAAGGCGGGAAGTCGTGGGTGAAAACTTTCAGCAGTGTTTTCTATTATACCCTTGTACCTCTTATCGTGCTGCTTTTTACCGCCATCTTTACACGCATTCTGGAGTACGGTTACACGGAGCCACGGTATTATGTACTTCTTATAGCTGTTTGGCTTACATCCGTTGCCGTTTATTTCATTATCTTTAAAAAAGCCGGTATCCTGTTCATACCAATATCCCTTTTTGTACTCATTTTTCTGTCTCTCACTTTGCCCTATTTTAATGCTTTGGCTGTATCAAAAAGAAGTCAGCAAAATGAACTTGCGCAACTCCTGGCCTCCAATCAATTGTTGGTGAAGGGTAAGATTGACTTCAGCAGGCAAATACCTTCCAAACAGGTAAGTGAGATAGCCGATAAATTCAATTTCCTTTACCAAAGAAAGGATGAAACTGCCCTGAAAAAATATCTGGACGGTCCGCATCTCCGTATTTTAAATAAATCAACCGCAGGTAAGTCCTACCGGGACATCAGTGGCCCGATTGCAGGATTTTTTAAAAATGTGAAACCGGAATTAAATACATTCAGACGCTGGGAAATTTATGCTCCTGCACAGCCCTATTCCACTGAAGGTTACCAGTATGTTGTCAAATTGAACAGCTTTGAAAATCAAAATGAAACCGAGGCGCTGCAAGTTAACGGAGACAGGATTTCCTTAATTAACCGCCGGGACAGAAAAAGACAGGTTTTAGAACTCAAAGTCAACAGTGACGAAAGCTTTGACCTTCTTCCTTTTATTAAAGGAATAATGGCGCGCCACCCTGCTCAAAAGGAACGCATTCCCGTAGGCGATATCTCAACGGTCGCTGACTTTAAAAACTATCGGATCAAAATCATTTTTGGAGGCATCATTTATGATGAAGCGAATCCAAACCAATATTATTTTTCTGATGGATTCCTGCTGATTAAGGAAAAAGAAAACAGTAAGTAATACACTTAACAGATTATACAGCAGCAGCTCCCGTGTCCGGGAGACTTGTGCTAAAATTCCTTATCTTTATTACCTGAATTTCATCACTGACGCACAGACGGCAGAATCTGCGCTCCAGCGTATACACAATCCCATTTCGGTCATTAAAACTTATCGTTATGAAAAGAATATCTTTACTTTTTACTTTTTGCCTTTCGCTCATTCTTAATGGGCAGTTCACCAGTCCGGGCACAGGAATAACCTACACTTTAACAAGTCTTTCGGCCGCTGCACCCACGGTACTCGTAAATAACGGTACTTCGTACACGATGACGGCCAATGTAACCATAGCGGGTGGAGATACCCTCCTGATGGACGAAAATACGACCCTAACGATAAATCCCGGAATAAAATTAACCGTTGCCGGAACCTACAATACTACAGCAACAAGTTTCACAATAACTTCGGGAAATGCGGCCTCGGTGTTCAACGGAATTCAGTTTGATGCCGGTTCCACCGTTGCCATGCGTAATACAACACTTGAATACGGGGGCGGGATACGGGTTTCAACCGGTAATTTTCTGATGGATAACTGCATCGTGCGGGATTTCAAGGCGGGATTGGTTACCAGCGGAACCATGTCATTCTCCACTGGAAGTCCCATTGTGCAGAATTCCCAGTTCCTTCAGAATGATTATCCGGCATTTTCGTCGGCTGCCAATGCTACAGTTTCTGCAGTTTTCCAGAATAATTACCTTTTCGGAAATTCAAAACTCAATACCAACAGACCGCAGATCAATATGGGTCCCGGTGGTGCTGATTCGCTTAAGATTATAAATAATACGATTTTGGGTAACCGTGCGCTTACGATGGTGGGCGGTATTTCGGCTTCAGCACTGATTGGTGGCACCAACAGGGTGAAAATCCTTAACAATACAATTAAAGACAACCGTTATGGCATCACGATGGCAGGAAGTTCTTCCGCAGGAATTATCAAGGGAAATATCATTGAGGACAATGACTCCCAAAACCTGCCTAACAGCGGCGGAAGCGGCATTTCGCTGTCTGCGACCAGTGACCAGCTTTATATTACCCAAAATCAGATCCGAAGGAATCTTTGGGGCATTACCCTGCTCTCCAATGCTCAGGTGAATCTGGGCAGTGATGCACCGGGAAACATTAATCCCGGACAGAACATCTTTAAAGATAACGGCAACGGCGGAAACCTTTACGCCCTTTTCAATAACACGCCTAATACCATCCAGGCCAAGTTTAACTGTTGGCGCGAAACGGAGCTGTCCACAGACGCCATGGTCGAAAGTGTAATTTCACACCAGGCAGATGATCCGGCACTTGGTCCGGTGATTTATTCACCCTATAACTGTGCCGTCCTGAAAGTTGCTGAACCGGAAAATATCAGCACCGCCCTGTATCCAAATCCAAGCGACGGCCATTTTATTTTTGAATCTGCCAAAGCCGGAAACCTTACTATTACCGACCTTTCGGGCCGTCTTGTTTATTCGGCATTGGTGCAGAAAGGAAAAAACAGTTACCGGTTGAATGTGCCACAGGGTGTTTATATGATTGTTTTCATTTCAGAAGGGCAAAAGATTTCGAAGAAACTTATAATCAGACAATAACAGCACAGGAACAGAGTAATAACCGGATCAATAAAATTTAAGACTGTGAACTATCATACAAGAAAATGGATTAAACCCGAGGACCTTAATCCCAACCATACCCTTTTTGGTGGCAGACTGCTGCAGTGGATTGATGAAGAAGCAGCGCTCTATGCTATTGTGCAGCTGGAAACGCCACGGTGTGTCACCAAATATATTTCTGAAATTAATTTTATAAGTTCCGCAAAGCAGGGAGACATTATTGAAATCGGAATTGAGGCCATAAGTTTTGGCCATACTTCTATTACCCTGGCCTGCCATGTACGCAATATGATGACCCGCCAAACCATTATTACGATAGACAGGATCACCTTTGTAGGTGTTAATGAGGAAGGGAAGCCTACACGCCACGGAAAAACAAAAATAGAATACATTTCCGACCGCCTGAAGCTAAAAGAGTAATGCAGATTTATATTAAAAATATGGTTTGCGACCGGTGTATAGCAGCGGTGAGCAATATTTTAGATCTTCTTGATGTAAAGCTGGAGAAAGTACAGCTGGGAGTGGTGGAAACTGTTAATGAACTCAGTCATCAGGATCTGGACCGCCTGGAACAGGAATTGAAGACACAGGGCTTCGGACTTCTCAGGTCGCAGGCAGAAATACTGACCGGCCAGGTGAAAAACGAAATCGTCCTGCTGATTGCCGGGCTGGACATCGCCGAAGACTTTCTATTATCCGGGTTTCTGTCTGCGCGGTTTCATAAACACTATACCGCCATTTCAAAAACCTTTTCACAGCAGGAAAACACTACCCTGGAACAGTATTTCATCCACCAGAAAGTGGAGAAAGTGAAAGAACTCCTGCTGTATGGCGAGTTGACGCTCACTGAGATCTCAGGTAGACTGGGGTATAAAAGTGTTCAGCATCTTTCTTCCCAGTTCAGGAACATTACAGGCTCCAGCCCAACCGACTTTAAGTCGCAAAACCGCTCCGGCCGCATTCCGCTGGATAAAATCTGAATTTTATAAGCATAATCTATGTACTTGTAACTGCTTTCCGTCCATTTTCAGGACCTTTGGTTTTCAAATAAATAATATGGAAAACCTACATCATAAACCACATCAAGTACCCCCTTCCGAACGGATCTCGCCCAGCTCGGTATATTTCTGTCCGATGGAATGCGAAGGCGAAAAAGTATATTTCAGTCCCGGCAAACGGTGCCCTGTATGCAATATGTTCCTTGTTCCAATAGAGGAGCGCGCCGATTATCGGGATAAAGCGCCCACCTTCTCAAAAACAAACCTCCCGGAAAGCTTCAGCACCAAAGTGGGTCAGTATTTCTGTCCCATGTTTTGCGAATCCGACACGACCTATGATTCAGATAAAGGCTGCCCTGTTTGCCATATGCACCTGGAAGAAATCACTCCCGAACTTATTTCAAATGCACAGCCTGTACCGCATGGTCATGGGCCAGAGGTCCCTGAGCCTGAAAACCTGAAAGTTCATGCGGGAAAATACTATTGCCCAATGTTCTGCGAAGGCGACAAAGTGTATGACAGTAACGTTGGTTGTCCGGTATGCGGAATGGACCTCGTTCAGATTCCGGGTTCCTCTGAGGCTGGAGAGGATAAAACTTATGAAAATCTCAGGAGGAAGTTCTTCACCGCACTGGCTTTTACAGTACCTGTCTTTATACTGTCCATGGGAGGCATGATTTTCAGCTTTCCGTTTTCACACCGGATCCAGGGCATACTTGAACTGTTTCTGACCATCCCTGTTCTTTTCTATTCAGGTTGGTTCTTAATGAAGCGCGGTTGGATCTCTTTCAAAACATGGAACCTCAATATGTTCAGTCTCATTGCGCTGGGAGTGGCGGCCGCTTTCCTGTTCAGTCTCGCGGCTCTGCTCTTTCCTGATATCTTTCCGCATGAAATGAGGCACAGCGGAAGTATCCCTCTGTACTTTGAAGCAGTATGTGTCATACTTACCCTGGTCATATTGGGTCAGCTGTTGGAAGCAGCAGCGCACAGGAAAACGGGTGGAGCCATAAAGGAATTGTTGAGCCTTTCACCCGATGAGGCCACACTCCTTATACACGGCGCGGAGAAACGTGCACCGCTCTCAGAGGTAAAAATAGGCGACCTGCTGAAAGTCAAGCCCGGTGAGAAAATTCCTGTGGACGGAAAAATCACCAACGGTAGCTCTGCGGTAGATGAAAGTATGATCACCGGTGAACCCATACCTGTACAAAAAAGCGCCGGTGACCGTGTAAGCTCCGGAACGATTAACGGTAACAGTGTCTTTACCATGCAGGCTGAAAAAGTAGGCGATGAGACACTGCTTGCACAAATAATAAAGATGGTCCATGAGGCCAGCCGCAGTAAGGCACCCATACAGAAAGTCGCGGACAGAGTTTCAGGGATCTTTGTACCTACTGTGATTGCAGTCTCAATACTGACATTTGTTGGCTGGCTGGTATTTGGCGGCGAAAACAGGATGACAATGGCCTTCCTGAATTCCGTAGCGGTACTTATCGTTGCCTGTCCATGTGCGCTGGGCCTGGCTACACCCATGAGCCTTATGGTAGGCATTGGCAAGGGCGCAAGAAACGGAGTTCTCATCAGAAATGCCGAGGCGCTGGAGCAAATGCATAAAGTGGACGTACTGATTACGGATAAAACGGGGACCTTGACGGAAGGAAAACCTGGCCTGGAAGATATTTTCATATTTAATGGAGCCGGCAGAACCCAGGTTCTTGAACTGGCGGCGGCACTCAACAGCAATTCGGAACACCCTCTCGCTGATGCCGTACTGACCGCATTCAGTGATCAAAATACAGACAAGCCTGTTGGTCCGCCAGCTGTTCATAATTTTGAAAATATTGCCGGAAAAGGGCTTAAAGCAGAGTTAAATGGTTCTGTACTCCTCCTGGGTAATCAGGCATTACTGGAGTTATTTAATGTAAAAATACCGGAGGAGGCGGCAAAACATGCAGCAGCACAGCAGCAATTGGCAAAGACCGTTTCCTTCCTTACCAAAGATACTCAGGTTCTGGCTGTTCTTAGTTTTTCAGACCGGATCAAGCCCTCTTCAGATTCAGCGGTAAAGCATCTTCAGCAGCATGGAGTGGAAGTAATTATGATGTCGGGTGACAATGAACATACCGCGGGCGCCGTCGCAAAACAACTTGGTATCACAGAATTCTACGGCGCACAGCTTCCGGCAGATAAACTTAATAAAATTAAACAACTGCAGGAAGAAGGGAAGATTGTAGCAATGGCCGGCGACGGGATTAACGACGCACCCGCACTGGCTCAGGCAAACGTAGGTATCGCAATGGGCACCGGCACAGATGTGGCTATTGAAAGTGCAGAGATCACACTGCTGAAAGGTGATATCACAGGCGTTGCAAAAGCCCGCATCCTGAGCGGCGAGCTATTGAAAAATATCAAGCAGAACCTTTTCTTTGCCTTTGTATACAATGTTTTTGGCATTCCGATTGCAGCTGGTTTGCTTTATCCTTTTTTCGGAATTTTACTCAGCCCTATGATTGCGGCCGCAGCCATGAGTCTGAGTTCAGTCTCTGTAATTCTGAACTCCTTAAGGTTAAATTCGGTGGATATCAATGTAAAGGACTTGCACCACACCACTCCCAAAGGACGCGATTGCTGATTGCTACGAAAAAAGAAATGGTGATTCGAATATGTAAAAGTAAAAGTAATCAGCCATAAAAAATAACGAACAGTTAAACACCAAATAATATAAAATAATAAACCTATGTCAAATCTGGAAAAAAAGAAAATTGCTGTACTTGCAGCAGACGGTTATGAACAGTCTGAACTCGACAAACCTGTAGAAGCGCTTAAATCGGCAGGTGCCGACGTGAAAATTATTTCACTGAAACCCGGCAGTATAAAGGCGATGAAAGACCACGAATGGAGTACTTCCGTAGAGGTGGACCATATCGTAAAAGAAGTTAAGGCTGATGATTTCGACGCACTGCTGCTTCCGGGCGGAGTGATTAATCCCGACACTCTGCGTGCTGATGAAGATGCCGTTAAGTTTGTGAAGGATTTCTTCACTCAAAACAAACCTGTGGCGGCTATTTGTCACGGACCTCAAACTATTATTGATGCTGAGGAAGTAAAGGGCCGTAAGATGACCTCCTTTAACGCGATTTCGAAAGACCTGATTAACGCAGGTGCCAACTGGGTGGATGAGGAAGTCGTGACCGACGGAAATCTTACAACCAGCCGGAAACCGGACGATATCCCGGCTTTTAATGAGCGTATACTGCAGGAATTCGGTAAATAATCAAATCATACCAATGTACGAGAAGATACCACTGCAGCAAAAAGGTGCGAAAACGGATACTAAATCAGAGGTAAGCTTTGAAAGTCCTGATTTGGCACGTGCCCATTTTCAAACTGTTAAAAAACGTTTTCTCGATATAAATTCCTGGGAACTTTTTGCAGGTGAGGAAAAAGCGGAATTTGCCCTTCGCGATTCCAAAGGCACCCTCCTCCTCAGGGAACCGCTGGTCGGCGATTATATTACAATTAAGGTTCCGGGACTGCATAATACCGGACCTGACGGTTATGACTGGGTGCAGATTGAGGAGATTGATAATGAAACATCCGATATGAAAGACTGTGCCTATATCCGTGTACGGCCCGTTGCAAATCCGACCGTACCTGAAGATTCAACCGCTCATTTTTTCGGTCCGGAAGCTACTTCTAATTTCCTGATCTGGCGGGAAGACAAAACCGTTGGCGCGGAGGTTCATGGCAGAAATGAGATTCCCAATACAGAGGATGTAAGTCTGCTGGAGAAAATCCGAAACGGACTGGTGGCCATTGGTGGGATGTTTATTGCCAGCGAATTTCAGTGGAGTTCCTTTACTGACGGTCTCCTGAAATATGAAAAATAAAATTTATATAGGATGTGCGGGATTTACAGGCAGGGACTGGAAGGGAATCTTCTTCCCGGACTGCCTTGCCTCTAAGGAGGAGCTTTCCTACTATTCCACACGGTTCAATGCGGTAGAAATCAATTCCACTTTCTACCGCAAACCGCGTGTAACTACGCTGGAGAACTGGTATACACGGTCAGCAGAAGATTTCAGGTTTTTCATTAAGATGCCAAAAACCTTTACTCATATTCAAAAACTGCAAAATTCGGCACAGAATATTTTGGAGTTCTGCTCCCATATCCGGACAGGATTAAAAGAAAAGCTGGCCGGTTTTCTCTACCAGTTTCCGCCAGGTTTCCATTACAGCCAGGAGAATCTGGAGGCAGTATTGCAGAATATTCCGCTGGATTTCATCAGTGTTACCGAATTCCGGCATGAGTCATGGTGGCGCAGTGACGCTGCAAAAGTTCTGGCAGACCGGAGTATTGTGTTCGCAGGGGTCAGTTATCCCGGCAGGATTCCCAATGAGATAATCACAGTTCAACCGAAGATTGCCTATTACAGGCTGCACGGCGTGCCGGTTATGTTTAAATCGGAATACAGCGCACAATTCCTTTCGGACATTGCAGAGGACATTAAGGAAAGCGGAAGGGACTTTTACGTTTTCTTCAATAATACCTGGGGGACGGCGGGCTTAAAAAATGGTCTTGATCTTATGAAAATCATCCAATGAAAAAAAATCTTGTAGTTCTATCCGGCGCAGGCATCTCTGCTGAGAGCGGTGTGCGTACTTTCCGCGACAGCAACGGCTTATGGGAGAATCACAGAATTGAGGACGTTGCCACACCGGAAGGGTTTGCTAAAAATCCGCAGCTCGTGCTGAATTTTTATAATGAAAGGCGCCGCCAACTGAACACCGTAAAGCCTAACGAAGCCCATAGGATTCTGGTGCAACTGGAAAAAGATTTTCATGTTCAAATCATCACCCAAAATGTAGATGATCTGCATGAACGGGCCGGTTCAAGTCAGGTACTGCATCTTCACGGCGAATTGAAAAAAGTGAGACCGGTAAATTCCCAAAGTGATGCCACATTCTGGGAAGGAGACTTAAATATTGGGGATACAGACGCCCATGGAAATCAACTGCGCCCTCACATCGTATGGTTTGGAGAAGAAGTACCGGCTATAGAAGAGGCACAGCAAATTGCCTCGGAAGCCGACATCTTTCTGATTATCGGAACCTCACTGCAGGTCTATCCGGCGGCGGGTCTTTTGCACAGTATTCCTGACGGTTGCGAACTTTTCGTAATAGACCCTCACCTTCTAAACAGTTTCGCCGCAGAGGAAAATTTCTTTAAAATGAATGCTACGGAAGGGATGCGTTTGCTGCTTCCGCGACTGAATGCGATTGGTAGCTAATGAAAAGAAGCCAGCAAAGCCGGCCTCCAGTCATCATTTGTGTTTTGGTGTTCTGTTTTCAAATTTAAATGAACTTCAGTACTTAGAAAAGAGGTAAACCACCTTAATACACTTTACTTTTTAAATCATATTATGTTTCAGAGCAAAGAGCACAAGTCCTACCCTACTTTTAACATCCATTTTCGCAAATACGCTGTCCCGGTAACCGTCTATGGTCTTGGGGCTCATGCACATTTTGTCTGCAATTTCCTTATAGGTTATTTCCGTACAAGCCAAACGTAAGAATTCCTTTTCTTTAGCCTTGAGTTCGTCCAGAATATTTTTAGCTGTATCTTCTTCATTCTTTACCTTCATCAGACGCTGAGTGAGATAATCCGTATAAAAACTGCCTTTACTGTACACCGTCTCAATGGCTTCGAACAGCAGCTCAGGTGACATATCTTTCAAAAGGTAACCCTTGGCTCCGGCACGCATCATTCTGATAATCGTATGCTCATTATCCTCCATAGTAAGCGCAATCACTTTAACTTTCGGTTTTTCGCGGTGCAGCCAGGCGGTAGTTTCAACACCGTCGCGAAACGGCATGTTAATGTCCATCAGAACCACATCGGGATCCACCTTCTGGCTGTTTAAGCTGGCAATGAAATCATCTCCGTTGCAGCAGTTATAAACCACTTCATATTTGGGATTGGCAGAGATCATATCTTCAATAGCTTTTGAAACCATTTTATGGTCATCCACGATGGCAATCTTAATCCTGTACATACTTTCAGTTTTTGGGATAAACAATTTTCACTTCGGTGCCTTTGTCCTTTACCGAATCTATTGAAAAGGAGGCATTTATTACATTTGCGCGGTTGGTAATATTACTTAGGCCGCTGCCGCCTTTGCCGGTAGTTTCGGGCAGTCCTATGCCCTGGTCAATTATGCTTATTTCAAGTGTTTTGGTGCAGTCGTCCAGGATTATGTCAAGCTTCTTGGACCGTGAATGCTTCAGCACGTTATTCAGGCATTCCTGTATGATCCTGAACAGAATCAGTGAATGTTTAGGATCGATTTGGATTTCCTTCACATTATGGATGTAATTTACTTCCATGAAATCCAGTTTCCTGATGCGTCCTACCTCACGTTCGATTGACTCAATAAGTCCAACGTGCTCAATATGATGAGAAATAAACGTCTTGGAAAGGTTACGGATATCGCTGATGCACTCGCCCAGCAGTTCATTGATTTCTCTCAGAAATTCCCTGTCACCGTTCTGCAGCTGTGAACTGAGTTTGTTGTTAAGCAGTTTTGCTACAGAGAGTTTCTGGCCAATATCATCATGAAGTTCCTGACCCACATACCGAAGCGTCTGCTCCCGCATCTCAATCTGGGAAAGGGCCAGTTCCTGTGCAAATTTCAACTCCTTTTCCTGCTCCTGCAGGATGAGCTGCGATTTTTTCCTGAGGAACCCAACGTAAATCAGGACCATCATGCTGAGGACCATCAGTATAATAAGAGAAGAAAAGATAATCAGCAGTTCTGCACCTTCAAATTTCATTCTATTAAATTATACTTTTTTTTTGATTTTTCGCAAAAAAAATTCCGGCAAGCATAATTGAATATCCAATGATATTGATGGAATACAGCATAATATAAAAAATGAGTTTCTCTGTGTCCAGATCTATCCTGTTACTGAAAAAAAGAATGGGTACCAGACCAACATAGATAAAAGTAAGGCTTACAGCTACAAAAAAAGGGTAAAACGCCTTGATCAGCAGGATTTTATCGGAGTTAAAGGTGTCATTCAGAAAGATAAACAGCGAGACCAGAATCAGGAAAATACTCGTGAAATTGGTAATGTCCGGAAATACGTAAAAGAAATTCTCCACCAATACGGCAGACAAAGCAAAGTTTATTAAATGTGCTGCTACAATTCCAAGCTGTATCCTCCTGAGTTGGGGATTCTGCATCAGTTTATAAAAATAGACCAGAAACAGCAGGTATACGATGCCTATAATCCCAATTACATAATAAATAGTGGTAACCTGAACAATATGAAGACGCTGCAGAACGATCGTCGTTACCTCTGTAATAAATGTAACGCTCATTGCCGCGATTACGATTTCAATATGTTTACCCAGATATTTGCGGTAAACTACCATCAGCAGAATAATGGCCAGGTACAGCAAATTAACCGTGGTGCTGCCAAAATCTTTTATTAGATCCATCATAACTGTCTGTTTAGTAAGGAGGGCAAATGTTTGAATAATCCAGAGCAGACAGCCCGTCTATTGGTGTACAGCTTCCGTTGGTACCGTCGTCACCACGCAGAAAAACAGTTTGATGACCGGCATTGCCCGGCTTCATTCTGGGGCTGAAATAACCGCCTGGGTACTGCCCAAAGCATACAGTTATCCTGACGTTTGTAATGCCCTGTGCTTCGGCGTGGGATTTCACATAATCCAGGAACTGCTGTACAATGTCCAGTTCAAAACTGCATTCCAGCGTATCGGGAGAATTCTCCGGACGGTTGGCATTTATCAACGCATAATTCCCCTCCTTATAAGTGCTCACAAGTTGCTGCTCCTCCTCATCCGTAAGGAGGTGATCGTTTAAGTTACCCATCATTTGTGTTTTAGTGTTCAAAACAAATTTATGGTATATTTGGCGTTTGGAAAACAGGAAAAACACCTTTTTTATGAATTCTGATTCAATTGGTGACCGTTACAACAATGTTCGGACACAATTACCGCCGGAAGTACAGTTGGTTGTAGTTACAAAAACCCATCCTGCAGATACTGTGCGGGAATTATATAATTTAGGTCACCGCCATTTTAGTGAGAATAAGGTACAGGAAATGCTGACCAAACAGATGGAATTGCCCGCTGATATCAAATGGCATCTGATCGGGCACCTGCAGACCAATAAAGTGAAGCATATTGCAGAATTTATCCATCTCATAGAAAGTGTGGACAGTGAAAAACTGCTTCAGGAAATAGACCGGCAGGCGCAAAAACACAACCGCACCATCAATGTACTGCTTCAAGTAAGAATTGCTACTGAGGAGACTAAATTTGGCCTGGAAATTTCCGAAACCAGGGAGCTTTTCAGCCAGTGGACTCAGGGCCTCTACCCTAATGTAAAAATCTGCGGGCTTATGGGTATGGCCACCTATACAGATGATCAGGAGCAGGTAAAATGGGAATTCAGCACCTTAAAGCGGCTTTTCGATCAGCTGGCGGTCCAAAAGGAAATTCAAATCTTATCCATGGGTATGAGCGGCGATTACAAACTGGCCATAGAGTGCGGATCCAACTCAGTGCGTGTGGGTTCGGCCATCTGCGGTGCACGAGACTATCAGTAATAAACCGGAGGTTAAATTATTCCCGTCAAATTTACCGGCCATTGGGAACGGTTTTTGTTACATATCCAAACTTAATAATAAAATTAATCCAATCCAGCTCTTATGCAGAAAATCCTTATCGTAGAAGATGAAACCGCTATCTCCAGCGTGCTTCAAAGTATTCTTTCAGATGAATTGCCAACGTATGAATTTACTATAGCCGCCGATGGGCTTGAAGGCTATAAGTATATTGAGAAAGAGGATTTCGACCTGATTATATCAGATATTAAGATGCCGAAGCTTTCGGGAACAGAACTGCTGAAACAATCGCTGCAGGTAAAACCGGATTCCACATTTGTAATGATTTCCGGCCATGCCGACATTGATACAGCTGTGGACTGTCTGAAAGAAGGAGCCTACGATTTCATCTCCAAACCAATTGACATCAACCGTTTGATAACCAGTGTTAAAAATGCGCTGGATAAGGAAAAACTGGCTAAGGAAAATAAAAATCTTCAGAAAGAAAATTCAACATTAAAGAAGAAGGTTAACAAGAAGTACCAGATGATTGGTGATAGTCCCGCGCTCAGGAAAATCCACGAAATGATTGCTAAAGTTGCCACGTCAGATGCCCGCGTACTCATAACAGGACCTAACGGTGCTGGTAAGGAACTGGTAGCACACGCCATACATTCACAAAGTGAAAGGAGCCGCGGACCAATGGTAGAGGTGAACTGCGCGGCTATTCCATCAGAACTGATTGAAAGTGAGCTTTTTGGGCACGTAAAAGGTTCATTTACCGGAGCCATAAAAGATAAGCAGGGAAAATTTGAACTTGCGAACAATGGGACCATTTTCCTGGACGAGATTGGCGATATGAGTCTTATAGCTCAGGCGAAGGTGCTGCGCGCCCTTCAGGAAAGTAAAGTTTCACCGGTTGGAAGTGACAAGGAAATAAAAGTGGATGTTCGCGTACTTGCCGCAACCAACAAAAACATGCAGAAAGAAATTGAAGCCGGCAGATTCAGGGAAGACCTTTATCACCGTCTTTCTGTCATTGAAATCTATGTACCGCCTCTGGACGAAAGAAAAGAAGACATTAAACTGTTGGTTGAATATTTCGCCAAATCCCTGGCAGACGAACAGGGAACCGCACCAAAAGTCTTTGAAGAGGGTGCCCTGAAAAGCCTGGAAGCATTTTCGTGGACCGGGAATATCCGCGAGCTCCGCAATATTGTTGAGCGTCTTATCATTCTGGGCGGAAGTACGGTTACGGCAGATGATGTGGCCGCCTTCGTACGAAAATAATTAGCCGTTACAAATCACTTTATAAACATAGTTTGCAGTAATTTTGCTGCAAACTTTCTTTTAATGCTCCTTAACCGAAAATACACCAGAGAAGCGCTCATACTTGCTGTTCCCGTGATGCTCACCCAATTGGGGCAGGTTTCTGTACAGCTTTTTGACAATATCATCGTAGGTAACCTTTTGGGTGCCAAAGCATTGGCCGCAGTCTCGCTGGGAAATGCTGTTTTTTTCTCTGTATTCGTATTCGGACTGGGAATTTCATTTGCTATTCCGCCGCTTGTTTCAGAAGCACACGCGCAGAAGAAACACCACCGCATCAATTCAGTTTTTCGCCACGGATTTGTGCTTAACATCGCTGTAGGACTGCTGCTGATGTTGTTGCTGTTGGGTTTTATTCCCCTTCTGCCCTTCCTGAACCAACCGGCCGAAATCATTCCCGATACCCAGGACTATCTCTTTATGATGGCACTGAGTGTGTTGCCCTTCATGGCTTTTCAAACTTTAAGGGAGGTATCCGAAGGCCTGGGTTATACCGTTGGAGTTACCGTAGCTACAATTATTGCAAACGTTGTTAATATTGTCCTGAACTATATTTTAATAAAAGGATTGTTCGGATTTCCACCTATGGGCGTAAAAGGATCGGCGATTGCTACACTCATAGCCCGTGTTTTTATGATGATTTTGCTCTATTTCATTCTGCGAAAGCACGAAACAACAAGACGTTATGTAATCGCTTTCACTCTTAAGCTGAATGAATTGCGGGGCAAGATGTTCAGCCGGATGCTCAAACTGGGCTTACCTACCGCTTTCCAGATGTTTTTTGAGGTTACAGCGTTTGCCGGCGCCGCCTTTATCTGTGGACTTGTAAGCGCAACGGATATCGCTTCTCATCAGATTGCGCTCAGTATGGCCTCATTCACCTTCAACCTCTGTATTGGTTTCAGTGTTGCTTCTACAGTAATGGTTGGCCGTAAAATGGGCGAAAAGAACTTTGTGGAACTGCGTGCTCTGGGCATTAACAACCTCAAACTTTCATTTATTTATATGACTGTTTGTGGACTGTTCTTTATCTTCGGCCGCGAAGTGCTGCCCACCTTCTTTACCCGGAAAGAAGATGTAGAAGTTATAATGCTCGCGTCCCAACTTCTGATCATTGCAGCACTGTTTCAGCTGTCAGACGGTGTACAGGTTACGGCACTGGGAATCCTGCGGGGGATCCAGGATGTAAAAATCCCGAGTATTCTCACCTTCATAGCCTACTGGGTCATTACCATTCCACTGGGTTACATCCTGTGCGTCACCCTGGAAATGGGTGCTTTCGGGATGTGGATCGCTCTTGGTCTGGGACTCACGATCTCCGCGGTGATGCTGGTGGTCAGGTTTTTCAGATTATCCGCCAAAAAAATCAGGGAGCAGGCAGCCAGGATGGACAATGGACTTCCTATTGCTTGATGAACCGGAAAGATTTTGTGTTTACCCTGATAAAATAAACCCCTGACGGCAACTCTGAGACATCAACACTTTTCTCCTTCTGGTTTGAGAACTTTAAAGTCCTGATTAGTCTGCCGGAAAGGTCAAAAATCTGCGCATGTGTGGCTTTATCACCTACATCCGTCAGATAAAGCAGGTCCCGCACCGGATTCGGATAAATTCCTGCCTCAGAGTTGGTGACTAAATTATCAGCGACAGTCAGAGTACCTAAATTCTGGCAGTAATCGGTTGGATAATTCTGCCATTCAGCAGGATTGAAAAGCGTATTGGGTTGATTGGCATACTGCCTGTACAGGGACATATCTCCCAAACTGTTGAAAGTATCTTTAGTGCCGATGGCATCTACAGTACTGTTTCCTTTGTAGGCAAGTTCCACATATTGCGTACCGGTGAAGGTAAGCGGATCTGAAGCAGTGACAAATTTAGCCTGTTCGTTGCTGTAGCAGTTAAAGGTTGCGCGCGGATTCCGCACTACAAATGTTTCACCTGCTGCTGCTTTTCCTTCCAGTTGAAATGATTCGGAAAAATAGTAATTGCCGTTCACCGAATTGTAGAACTGTATCCTTAAGTTATAATTGTTCAGGTTTACCTCATGCCCTGTATTGTTACTGATCTCTACGGCATTGTTAAAACCGCTGCCGTCAATGAATTTGGTGATCATCAGATCTTTTGCAAAGGAATCGCTGTAAAGTGTCGTTGCTGAAACCGGATTGGTGACAGCTGATTCCAGATAACCCCTGTCAAAAGACCGGACTGCAAATGAATAAGCAGTGTTGGCAGTCAGACGGTCTATTGTAGCTGTATTTTCTTTAACAGTGGTGAAGGGAACTGTATTTCCGTTGATATAAACATGATACCCCAAAACATCAGCATCCGCACTGGGTGTCCAGGTTAAAGTTACAAAGTGTGCACCGGTTGCTGTTACCGCCAGACCGGACGGCGCTTGAGGAGGCAGCGCATCCGGAGTTTCGGACCATATTAAATCTACCCAGCCGGGATTGTCAATAAAGGGGTTTCTGTTTTTCTGGATGCTGTACACCGCGTTGTTACGTTCTGTTTCGCGCGTAGAGACAGGATCACTGCTGTGCCACATTTTCAGCATCTCAAGATACCCCGGATCAAAAGCATATTCTGCTGTACCGTTCAGGACGCTGGTATCATTTGCCGGTCCCGAGCCCGCTGAATAATTGAATGACCGTAGCTTGGATTCGTACCTTACTGCAAAGTACAGGATCATTCGTGCCACATCGCCCTTGTACTCATCTACAGGTTCATACACCCTGCCGCTGTAAGCATAGCCGGGTGTGTTGTCACTACGGATCTTGGATGTGTTTGTAAAAGTGTAGAAAGTTGTACCTCCACCAACAGCATGCGGATAATTACTTCTCAGTTGGTTAATGCGTGCATCTGTGGGAACCACAAAGTGCAGATCCGAATACATCGGATAATAACTGTCAAAAGTGCTTTGCGGAATGATGTGTTCACGGTTGTAGCCCACTCCTTCTGTTGATGCTGAGCCCGTCAGCTGACTGACCGTATACTCATACGCATCCGGTGCACCGGGAATTTCAGAATAAATATCAAGCAGGATATCATTGTTGGCTGGCCCATGGTCGTCATACCTGTCCAGATCGGTTATACCATAATATGCGGGTAAATCGGCATAATTCCAGTTATAATTGCGTGATATTATTTCGTGCACTTTGCTTTTTAATGCATAACCTGAAAGGCCGGCAGTTCCGTTATAATAACCCGCAGGAACCTGCGCGAAAAGTACCGCTGGCGCAAAACAGGCAAAAAAGACAATTTTTTTCATTGAAAATTTAAAGGGGTAAAATTACTCATTTCAGCGATATAGCAGCTAAAAGATAAGACCGCAACCTTACAGCCCACGGTAAACTGTTTTTAAGCTTTAATACAAAAGGATGATGATTATACGGCAAATATAATTTCCTACTCGGCTACATTTTAAGTATATTTGGCGACAAAACAAATTTATGGATATCCAGATGCAAGACAACATCAAAATGGTAGCAGAAACTGCAAGAGATTTTGCTGAAAAAAATATTAGACCAAATATCATGGAGTGGGATGAAAGTCAGACTTTC
Source organism: Kaistella sp. PBT33-4 (assembly GCF_029194425.1). NCBI lineage: Bacteria > Pseudomonadati > Bacteroidota > Flavobacteriia > Flavobacteriales > Weeksellaceae > Kaistella > Kaistella sp. PBT33-4. Next base: position 324,951 of record NZ_JARFYL010000004.1, read on the forward strand.
CCTGTTGAACTTTTTCACCAGCTTGGCGAAATGGGCTTCATGGGAATCGTAATTCCTGAGGAATACGGTGGTTCCGGTCTTGGCTACCACGAATATGTAACCATACTGGACGAAATCTCGCAGGTAGATCCTTCTATCGGCCTTTCAGTTGCTGCTCATAACTCACTCTGCACCAATCATATTTATGAATTCGGTAATGAGGAACAGAGACACAGATGGCTGCCAAAACTGGCTTCCGGTCAGGTTATCGGTGCCTGGGGCCTTACCGAGCACAACACAGGCTCTGATTCCGGCGGAATGAGTACAACGGCAGTAAAAGACGGTGACGACTGGATCATCAACGGAGCTAAAAATTTTATTACCCACGCTATTTCCGGCGACATCGCAGTTGTCATGACCCGTACGGGTGAGAAAGGAGCAAAAAACAACTCCACGGCTTTTGTTCTGGAAAAAGGAATGGCCGGATTCACTTCAGGAAAAAAAGAGAATAAACTGGGTATGAGGGCTTCCGAAACAGCGGAACTTATATTTGACAATGTGCGAGTACCCGATGCGAACCGTCTTGGCGAAGTTGGTTCCGGATTTAAGCAGGCAATGAAAATTCTGGATGGCGGTCGTATCTCCATCGCAGCGTTAAGCCTTGGTATTGCACGTGGTGCCTACAAAGCAGCCCTGAAATATTCTCAGGAAAGACATCAGTTCGGAAAGCCGATCAACAGTTTCCAGTCCATCAATTTCATGCTCGCTGATATGGCTACGGAAATTGACGCAGCTGAACTTCTGATCCAGCGTGCTTCCAACCTTAAAAATGCCAAAAAGCCGATGACCAAGGAAGGCGCGATGGCAAAACTTTACGCTTCTGAGGCCTGTGTACGTATTGCGAACAATGCAGTGCAGATTTTTGGTGGCTATGGTTATACTAAAGATTTCCCGGCAGAAAAATACTACAGGGACTCCAAACTCTGTACAATCGGCGAAGGAACTTCTGAAATCCAGAGACTGGTTATTGGAAGAGAGATCTCCAAATAATAAAATCAGCTAAAACAGATATAAACACTCCTTCTTTGGGGTGTTTTTTTTATGTATTAAAGAAAAACGCTCCATTTAGATAGAGCCGCACTTGTTGTTTAGATGAACTCACTATTCTAAAGGTTTTGAATTTCAAATATTTATTACATTTATATAGTAAAAGTAAATGCCATGGCAACAGAAAATATTACCGGCAAACCCTCTATGGCAGCTACAATTACTGCTATTGCCACACTGGTAACCGCGGTAGGTGGTCTTATCTATACGCTGAGATCGGGAAATTTAGGGGCAGAAAACAGTAAGGACAAAGTACAACCTGCAGTTACCGTACACGCACAGAAGGTGGAAAAGATCATGAACGGTACCGTAGGGAAAATGCAGGCAGTATTTACATTAACTTTTAATCCAAATAGTAGTACGGTAACGGGAACTTACTACAATAATGCAAAGCCCCGGAATATCTACGACCTGCGTGGCAGCATCAGCGGCAATAACCTGCATTTGAATGAGTATACAAATGGGGTACTAAGTGCAAAATGTGTTTTAGAGGCCGACGGCCGCGGCTGTTATACAGGAACCATGTATAATACTGACGGCCGGATATTCCCAATGCAGTTCTGCGAATGATACGTCGTCCTGTGTTAATGTAACCGAAACAGACTTATTAAATGGCAGTCAAACTATTTCAGGTACCTGCCGGAATCTTTACCTTTGGGAAAATTAATTGAATGGATAAAATTGACAGTCTGAATATGGTAGCTGAGTTTCATCAAACGTTTAACGCACCGGTGCTGGACAAACCACAGATTCCTGCAAGAGAGCGGGCAGATTTACGCGTGGCTCTGCTCCAGGAGGAACTGAACGAACTTAAGCAGGCGATTGAAGATAACGATATAGTGGAAGTGGCTGATGCGCTTTGCGACCTGCAATATGTACTTAGTGGCGCGGTTTTGGAATTTGGTCTGGGCGAAAAATTTCCGGAACTCTTTGCCGAGGTGCAGCGCTCAAACATGTCCAAGGCATGTGCAGATGAAACCCAGGCATTGGAAACCTTGGCTTTTTACACAGAGAAAGGGGAAGATAGTTTTTATGAGAAGTCCGGCGATAAGTTTAATGTTCACCGTAAATCGGACAATAAAGTACTGAAAAACGTGCACTACTCCCCTGCTGACCTTAAAACAATTTTAGAAAATTAAGATGAAACAATTTATCACCTCTCTTTTTATAACAGGTGCCGTAATGCTGAACATTCAGGCTTGCCGGGCACAAACCAACCCAAGGTTAAATGTAGAAACCGTTACCGAACGAGACGGCAAAATCCTGCTGGGACCGCAGATGTTAACACAGTTCGACAATGCACCCTATAACGAGTGGTTCGGTAAGGAATATCTCGAATACGCCGTGGATACAAAGTCTCTGGACGAGCTCCGTGCACAGAACTGGGACAATACCAGCATGACTGTTTTCGTGGGAACATGGTGCCCCGACAGCCACAGGGAGTTTCCAAGACTCATTAAGATTCTGAATGAAATTAATTACCCCAATGAAAAACTGACCATCATTGCCGCCGACAGAAATAAACAAACGCCCGGAGGTGAACATGCAACCTATAAGATTGAAAAAGTTCCGACAGTCATTGTAAAAAAAGGTTCTGCAGAACTCGGGCGCATCACCGAATCCCCGCTTTCCGGCTGGCTGGAGCGTGACTTGCTGCAGATCATGAAAGGTAAATAGCTTAACATTTTTATGTTGAAAAATAATAATATCATCAAAGGAATACTGATCGGAGCTGCCGCCATGCTGGTGCTTTTCCTCATGTTCCGGCGTTTCAGCACCGTCGTGGAGGAGAAAACCCGCAACGACTATTATATCCTTAAAAACCAGATTACAAAGATGAATAAGATGGTGGTTATGGAACAGGATTTCTCCACCATGCAGAAAACCAAGGTAGCCTATGAGGTGTTTGGGCGCAAGATGTCGGAAAACCAGATTTTGGCTTTCACCAGGACCAATGCCCAGGTTTCCTATAATCTGAACAAGCTGGTGATGGAAGTCGATTCGGTAAACAGAAAACTTGTCATCAAAGAAATTCCGCCGGCAGATATCCGCATCACCCCTGTGGTGGAAATACAGGCTATGGACGATTCCTTTTTTAACAGGATTGACGACGTACAGATTAAAAAGGTTACCAAAGCAGCCAAGGACGATGCTTACAAACGCGTAGATCAGAACAGGCTTCGCAGCGAGGGCCGGAAACAGCTGATGGATAATCTGAACTCAATATTTGTGCTGGCAAAAGCGCTGGATTACAGCATTGAAGATGAAACCCAAACTCTGGATCTCTCGGATTTTTCAAAGTTATAACTGAAATTTACAGTCAAATCAAAGATTGGCACCGAATTTTCAGCTTTTCAAACTTAAATGTATAACTATGGAAAAAGATAAGAACAGCAGCGTATCCAAAGACGGCAAGGCAGATGTTAAGAAGGAAAATCAGGATTACCAGAACGTGCCCGCCTCTTCGGAAAAAGTAGAAAGTGGCGAAAGCATGAAAAAAGAAGTACGGGAGACCTCAAAAACACATAAAGACGGGAAAACCCACAATAATGATGAGCACAGCGGAAGTTAGTTTCCGCTTTTTTTATTTCCGCAGCCTGGCACTGTCAGTGGGCCTGCCTGAACTGTAGTGAATTTATCTGGCTTCGGCAATGCACATGATGCGGATTTTCGTATTTTTGCATCTTAATTTTGTCTAAAGTATATGGTAAAGATCACTCTTCCGGACGGAAGCATCAGAGAATTTGAGAATGCGGTAACACCGCTCGAGGTGGCAAAATCTATTTCGGAAGGTTTGGCCAGAAACACAATTTCCGCGGTGGTGAACGGTACACAGGTTGAAGTTTCAACAAACATCGATGCCGACGCCACGGTTCAGCTTCTAACCTGGAATGATGATCTTGGCAAAAAAGCCTTCTGGCACTCCTCTGCTCACCTGTTGGCGCAGGCCATCCTCGATTATTACCCAAACGCGAAACTTACCATTGGTCCGGCCATTGAAAACGGCTTCTACTATGATGTTGATTTTGGTGATGAAACCCTGAGTGAAAAGGATTTTGAGAAGATTGAGAAAAAAATGCTGGAGAACGCCAAAAAGAACTCCACCTTCAGCCTCTATCCGGTTTCCAAAGCCGACGCGCTGAAGGAATATGCGGACAATCCTTACAAAACAGAATTGATATCCAACCTGGAGGACGGTCAGATTACCTTCTGCAGGCATGACAACTTCACAGACCTTTGCCGTGGCGGTCATTTACCGTCCACCGGAATCGTTAAGGCCGTAAAAGTACTGAACGCCGCCGGAGCTTACTGGAGGGGTGATGAAAAGAATCCTCAACTTACGCGTGTTTACGGAATTTCCTTCCCGAAACAGAAAGACCTTACCGAATATATGGAGAGGCTGGAAGAGGCTAAGCGCCGCGACCACAGGAAACTTGGAAAAGAACTTGGCATCTTTGCCTTCTCAGAAAAAGTAGGTGCCGGCTTACCGCTTTGGCTTCCAAAGGGTGCCGCACTCCGGAAAAAACTGGAAAATTTCCTTTCCGACGCGCAGAAAAAAGCAGGTTACGAATTTGTAATCTCACCACATATCGGTTCCAAAGAACTTTATGTTACCTCAGGTCACTGGGATAAATACGGCGCCGACAGTTTTCAGCCAATAAAAACTCCTAACGAGGGTGAAGAGTTTATGCTGAAGCCAATGAACTGCCCACACCATTGCGAAATCTATAAAGTGGGTCAGTGGTCTTACCGTGACCTTCCCAAGCGTTTTGCAGAATTCGGAACGGTTTACCGTTACGAGCAGTCCGGCGAACTTCACGGTCTGACCAGAGTGCGCGGATTTACCCAGGACGATGCCCACCTTTTCTGTACCCCGGACCAGCTGATGAGCGAGTTTGAAGGCGTAATTGACCTTGTACTGTATGTGTTCCGCAACCTTGGTTTCGAAGATTTTGTAACCCAGGTTTCACTCAGAGATCCTGAGAACAGGGAAAAATACATCGGCAGCGATGAGAACTGGGAAAAAGCAGAACAGGCCATCATTACAGCAGCAAAAAACAAAGGCCTTAAAACCGTTGTAGAATATGGTGAAGCCGCCTTCTACGGTCCTAAGCTGGATTTTATGGTGAAGGATGCCCTGGGCAGGAAATGGCAGTTGGGGACCATACAGGTAGATTACAACCTGCCTGAACGTTTTGACCTGACTTATATCGGAAATGATGGCGAAAAGCACAGACCGGTAATGATTCACCGTGCACCTTTCGGCTCCATGGAACGTTTCATTGCCATATTGCTGGAAAATACGGCAGGCGATTTCCCACTTTGGCTGGCACCCGATCAGTTTATTATTCTTCCGATTTCAGAAAAATATTTAGAATATTCTAAAAAAGTTTCCCATTTGTTGGAAAATCACGATATTAGCGGCTTAATTGACGACCGTAACGAAAAGACCGGAAAAAAGATCCGCGACGCGGAAATCAACAAATATCCGTTTATGCTTATCGTAGGTGAAAACGAGGAACAGTCCGGCACGGTATCTGTAAGAAAGCGTGGCGAAGGTGACCTGGGGACGATGACCACTGAAGAGTTCATCACTTATTTTAAGAAGGCCTCGGCACTCAACGCTGAGTTCGGAGCGTAATTCCGGATATTTGAATTAAGAATAACTTAAAATTTAAAACAATAGCACAGAAATTTAATTACCGAGGTAGAGGCCCACAAAGACGGGTGCAGGAAGATTTGCATCAGATCAACGAAAAAATCCGGGCTCGGGAAGTCCGTTTGGTGGGCGATAACGTGGAACCGGGGGTTTATCCGCTGGCAAAAGCACTGGAAATTGCAAAGGAACAGGAACTGGACCTTGTTGTAATTTCAGACAAAGCAGAACCGTATATCTCGCGGATTCTGGATTACAAAAAATTCCTTTACGAGCAGAAGAAAAAGACCAAGGAACTTAAAGCCAAGCAGGTAAAAGTGGTGGTTAAGGAAATCCGTTTCGGACCACAGACAGACGACCACGATTATGAATTCAAGAAAAAGCACGCCGAGAAGTTTCTGGAAGAAGGTTCCAAGCTGAAAACCTATGTTTTCTTCAAGGGCCGTTCTATCATCTTCAAGGATCAGGGAGAAATCCTGTTGCTGAAACTTGCCCAGGAGCTGGAGCACGTAGGCAAAGTAGACCAACTGCCCAAGCTTGAAGGCAAGCGTATGATTATGATGATGAGCCCTAAGAAGCCGGCGAAATAAATTGGCTGTTTGCGGTTGGCTTTTGGCTGATTGCTAAAAAATACTAAAGAGACTTGAAGGAGTCTCTTTTTTTTGTTTAAATGTATAACAGCACGAAATGAATCGCGGATAAATCTAGTTCTTTAAATAGGACTTTGTTCCAATCTTGTCTGTCAGTACATTATCTTCCGTAAGATAGTCGTTCCCGAATCTTCCAGAAACCTCTGTCAAAAATGTGAATCAATGAAGGAATTCACTGGGAGCGGGTAGCTTAATCTTCCTTATCCTTTTCCAGGGAATCAAGGTATCTTAAAAAAAGAATCCAGGAGGACTGTTCGATATAATCAATCTCCGAATCAGCTCCTGAATCCTTGTATAGTAAGTCGTCTATGTGTTTAAACGTGTGTGTAAAATTGCAGTAAAATGTTTGAATAGGTTTCGGTAACCTTTCAAAAGTAGGGAAATATTTGGGGCTGGAAGGCAAAGTTTTCAAAAATAAAACGAAAAACTTAAGACTTAAAACTTTTGAAAGCTACTACTGTTTAAGTTTGCATGTTATATCTGTAAAGCCCTATTAACCCAACTTTAAACTGTATCTTACGCTCAAAACAATGCGTGGATGCCAGTTTATTGACTGAACCGTAGCTTTATCCTAAAACTGATTACCACTTACTAAATTTAATTTTTTAAATACACCTTTGATAAAGTTTATTCTGCTAGTTTTAACTGCGATTGGGAAAAAACTATTACCACTGGATACCATTTTTAACTTATTTTTAGAATTCATAGAAAAATCTAATTTTCCGTCAGCAACTCCATTTAAACTAGCAATTAATGCCGCATCCACTGAAAAGTCAGTCTCAATACTTACAACCAAATTTTTAGCAAAAACAATGCCTGTCAAAATTAAAATATTGTTATTGTTTGCATTTTTAAGGAGAGGAGGATTAGGGTGTATAAAGTCAGCAGAAGATAAGTAGCTTTCTATATTTCCAATTGCGTATTCTTTTGTGACAGAATTCTCATAGCTAATAGTCACTGTTTTTCCAGATTTAATTTTTGCTGACAATTCCATGAACCCTAAATTAAGTGATTCTAAAATTTCCTCAAGTAGGGTAATTCCGATATTAAATGAATAGTCCTCTTTTTTACTTGAGTCGACATTAAGTGCTGGATTTTCAATTTCCTCCAGAGCAATACCACTCTTAAATGCGTAGCTTACATTTGCATAATAAAGTTCAGCGGGTTTAAAATTCCGCTTTAGCCACAATTGCAAAGGTTTGTGATTTCTCACTGGTCCATCAATCAAATCGTAACCTTGGTCATGTAAAAATTTTGTAAGTTTCATCTATTTGTTATTTAACATTTTCCCTACTCGTAAGGCTTTTCAGTTACGCCCCGTTTAATCTGTGGTATCCGGACTCCACCCTAATATACTTCTATTAAAACTCAAACTCTCGCAACTACAGATCCAACTATTACTTACGAACTTATCTTAATGTAGTCCGGGTGCTTAATAAAACGGCCAACAGTCGCTCTATAGTAAATTTCGCCTTTTCATCTCACTGAAAACCAGACTTATGCAGCTTTTCCCCTCAGTCTTATGATCCCAATACATTCCATGCACCCGCATACTATATAACAATATAAAATTGAGTAAGTTATACTTATCCAAAGCAGCTACTTCATAATTAATATTAGTGGGTTTTTTGGATGTTTTCATAATTCCAAATTGGGCTTCTCCAATTTTTGAATCTTTGCGGAAGTTTGTAGCCAGCGCATCTGCGGATGAATAAACATTTAACCAATGGAGTTTGTCTCCAAGATCTGCTTGACGACTTTCATAGTAAAGCGGATAATATGAATTGACAAATTCAAACGGTGTCCCAATCGTTACAAACGCTTCACAGTACATTTCGGCGTTTCTTGAAACTTTGTGGCCAAATGGGTAAATATAATCTATAGCAAGTAAGGATCCGAAGCTATAAGAGTGAAAATGGATTCTGCTGTTTTCCTCATTTTCTGTAATATAATTAACTAAAAGCTCTAGGTTACCTTGTAAGACCTGCTTCTGAGCGCCATGTTGAATATAATCATTAGCACACACAAATTCACTGGCTAAATTTGAAATTAATAAATTTACATTTGGTATAATCAATATTAATATCGCGGTAAAAGACACCGTTATTTTCGAAATAGTTTGTAGTGTATTAATAAAGCCCTCCTGATGTATATATGGAACATCATGAGGATAAATTTTATTCTTAAACAGTACAACGGCCTTAATAAGCTGTGAATTTGACACTATATCTAGCAATGAAGGCAACATTAATAAAATGGCGAAAGACAAAATAAAAAAAATTATAAATAGGTAAAATGTCTGAAATGGTCTGCTATAACTTGAATGTGAAAATATTCTAAATAACAAAACGGGGAATTTTTGCAAAACCAATAGAAACAACTGGAAACTCCTAATGATTAGAGAATGGCTATTAAATCTTTCAGTCAGTATATGGTGATATTTAAAGTCATAAAACTTATATAAGACAGTACCTCCCATATTTTTCTCAAAAATACTTACGACAGTGCTTTCTTGTGTTCCATAGCTAATTTTTTCGGTTTTAAGTTCGTACTCAATTGCGTTTGTATCAAAACTCATTTCATTCATGAAGCGTTCTGCATACTTTTCCAGCGTTTCCTCAACAAAAGATTGTCCCAGCCCAGATATATAAATTCCTATTTTCATATAATTTTATAAATGATTATTCCGATGGATTTACTTAAGCAATAATAATCTTTGGGCATTTACTGCGCCTAATATCAATGTCTACAAGAACAGATAATCATAAAACATGTTTGCCTGCAATCGACTACGTTAAAATTACATTTGATTGTCTGTATAACCATCAGGAAAAACACCCTATTTCAGTTGCCAAATGAAACTCAGTAGGTAAATAGAAGGGGTTAGTAACACAACACCTGAAAACTGTTAGAAAGCAATTCAATAATCCGAATTGTTTTGGCCCGGACTGGGGCCGCACCTAAACATTCCAATCACACAACACTCCCCAAATAAACATCCTTATTACCAATACCCTTTCCCATTACAACTAAATGTTGTACTTTTGCATTCTGAAAACTATGCCCTGCTCCGGCAGACATGGGAAACAGACCAAACAGATATTGATAACAAACAGATAAAATTAAGCAAAATGCCAAAATTAAAAACTAAATCAGGTGCTAAGAAGCGTTTTAAGCTTACCGGAACCGGCAAGATTAAAAGAAAAGGTGCTTACAAAAGCCACATTCTGACCAAAAAAGAAACCAAGCAGAAGAGAAATCTTACGCAAACTTCTTACGTGGCCGAGGTGGACAAGAACAGCGTACTTCGCCAATTAGCGTTAAAGTAGTTTTTATAAATCAAAGCGGTTTATAAGAATTCAAAAATTCAACAAATTTAACCCTGAAACGGTGCACCTAAGTTCTGCCACGGCAGACGCCCTTTTCAAAAAAAAACATTTTAAATTATGCCAAGATCAGTAAACGCGGTGGCTTCCAGAGCCCGCAGAAAAAAAGTAATGAAGTTGGCCAAAGGTTATTTCGGAAGAAGAAAGAACGTTTGGACTGTAGCTAAGAATGCCGTAGAAAAGGCGATGCAGTATGCATACCGCGGCAGAAAAGAGAAGAAAAGAAACTTCAGAGCACTTTGGATTACCAGAATTAACGCTGGTGCAAGAGAACACGGACTGACTTATTCTCAGTTTATGGGTGCTCTTAAGAAAAACAACATCGAACTGAACAGAAAAGTTTTAGCCGATTTAGCAATGAATCACCCTGAAGCGTTCAAAGCTGTTGTAGATCAAATTAAATAATGTAAAATCTTGTTATCAATATCTGATCCCGAACCCTGTTCGGGATTTTTTTATATTTTTGCCTCACAATTTCATTCATGAAAAAACTTCAGTATCTATTTGTAATTCTGTCCGTTACATGGGCGCAGGCTCAAACTTTCATACCCGCTTACGGTGCGCGCGTGAGCCAGGTTTCACAAAGCAACATTAACTCCGGATTACAGGACTTTGTAAACTTTGGAACGAAAACAACTGGCAGTGCCAACAATGCCAATGCACTGAACTGGCTGAAAAGTAAATATACCTCCTTCGGCTACTCCACTTCCCAGGTGGTGGAAGATCCCTTCACCGTGAGCAGTCTCGCTTCCAAAAATCTGGTGGTTACCAAAACCGGAACACTTTACCCGAATACATACGTCCTGGTTATCGCACACTTCGACACCATCAGCGGTGTGGGCGCCAATGATAACGGCAGCGGCACCAACGCGCTCCTGGAAATGGCCCGTATCCTGAAAGACGTGCCTACGGAATATTCCATCAGGTTCATTCACTTTTCCGGTGAAGAACAGGGCCTGTACGGCAGTCAGCACTATGTAAACAATGTAGTGAACGCTACCAGCCCCAAGATGAACATCAGGCTGGTTTTCAACCTGGATCAGGTAGGCGGCACTGCGGGTCAGACACACAACACGATTTTCTGTGAGCAGGATACCAACAATTCTCCTGTGGGAAACAACGCCTCTTCGGCTTCTGTGACCCAACAGCTTAAGAATTGTGTGGCGTTATACTCGCCTCTGCAAACCAATACCGGCGTGGCTCCGGCGTATTCTTCAGATTATATGCCTTTCCAGAACAACGGCGAAGTGATTACAGGTTTCTACGAAGGTTATGGCAATACTAATCCCTATCCTCATACTTCAGGCGACATTATTTCCAATATGGATCCCGTATTCCTGTTTAATGTAACCAAGGCCGCCCTGGGGGCAGTCCAGCATTTTGCCGTGGCTTCGACCTCACTTTCTGTATCAGAATCCACTTCCGCGAACGCAGGTTCTGACTGGACCGTCTATCCAAATCCCGCAAAAGACTATTTTGAAATTAAAACTTCAGGTTCAGAATCCGGTAAGATGACCTTTGAACTTACCGATATGACTGGTAAGGCTGTGCTTCAGACAGAGGACACCAAGAAAATAGATGTCACCGCATTACCTACAGGCGTTTATATGGGAAAGCTGCAGACCAAAGATCAGAGTTCTTCAAAAAAGATAATGATTAAAAGATAAATAAAAATCCTGAGTTATGCTCAGGATTTTTTGTAGAGAATGCTTGAATAAGCATTTATCAGATCTTCTGCCACACGGCTGTCGGTGAACCGCTGTGCATATTCCTTCCCTTTTTCAGCTCTGCGTTCACTCTCGGCTTCGCTGTTCCACAGGAACAGAATCTTAGACTTTAGGTCAGGCACGCTTAGTGGGTCTACATACATTGAATCGGGACCGCCGGCTTCAGGGAGTGAGCTTGTATTGCTCGTAATGACTGCGGTACCTGAAAAAAGCGCTTCAATCACCGGTATTCCAAAACCTTCGAATAAACTGGGATAGACAAAGATGTCAGCCATTTTATAGAGTTCAGCAAGTTGGGACATATCCATACCTTCCAGAAACAGGATTTGCTTCTCCATTTTATTTTTCCTGATGAACTTCTCCACTTTTTTATAATAAGCCGTTTTACGGCCCACCACCACCAACGGAATTTCAGTGTTCTGAACAGCCGCTACCGTATTAAGCAGGTTCTTCCTGGCCTCAATGGTGCCGACACTCAGAATAAAACGTTCAGGCAGTTGATGTTTCCCTCTTAATGAACTTTGTAAGTCTTCATCAGGCTTCGATTTAAAAGCTTCGTGGCAACCCTGATAGATTACTTTGATTTTTTCCGCCTGAATTTTAAGGTATTTGATGATGTCGTGTTTGGTCTGTTCGGAAATCGCGATAACTAGGTCAGCATTTTCTGCCGCTTTTTTAAATTTCCAGAAATGGATCTTACGGTCCGTCCACGAATAGTAATTGGGATAGCGCAGAAATATAAGGTCGTGTATGGTCACTACTTTTATTATGGCTGAATCTGGACTCCACTTCAGAGGTAGTTCGCCTGATAGTCCGTGGAAGATTTCGGCGCCGGCCTGCTGAGCTTCCAGACCCATCTTAAGCTGCCTGGAAAGAAAACTCTTTTGCGTCTGCACAACCGAAACTCCCTGTAAAGCGGTGATTTCACTTCCCTTTTCGCTTGGCGCTTTATCCAGAAGCAAATAACTGTTTTCGGGATGATAGGTGGCTAGAATCCGCACAAGGTCGCGGGAGTAATTCCCTAAACCCGACGAATTGTGAAAAAACCGTTTGGCGTCAAAGGCTATTTTCATTCGCCTGAGGGTTTAATGATGTCCTGAGACATCTGCTTTTTCTTCCAGTGTTCTGATTTCCTGCCATAAAGAAAAATCCGGCCGAGTTTATATTTGAATTTCAGGTGACCGTTAAAATCTGTTCCGAGAAGTCGGTGCGGGGTATCAGGATTTTCTGCCAGCACTTCATTAATGGCTTCGGTATAAACAGTGGGTCCAGTCGTCCGGTGAACATCGTTAGGATAACGGTGCGTTTCAATATTATCAACCACTTTCTCTAAGGTTCTCTTCAGAAAAGGATGGTCCCTGGCCGAAATCAGTCCCCACTGGCAATACAAACCCGGATTTCCTTCATGGGTGATGATGAACTCATCATCTTCCTGCAGAAACCTGTCGAATGGAGTTTTTACGTAACTGTCAATATCCAGATAAACTCCACCATAACGGTACAGTACCGCATAACGGAAGAAATCGGCTTTGGCGGCTCCAATGGTCAGGCTCTTATAGGCTTTCAGATATCTCGGCGGAAATTCCTCTTCAAAGAAATTAAGGATGCGCCGGTCATCATAAAAATGATAATTCCAGCCCGGATTTTTCTTCCTAATCCGGGAAATATAAAACCGGGTGATCCACGGAAGATCACCGGTTCTAAAAGTTTGAAAAATATTTTTCGGAATCGGCATAGAAGTTTGCAGTTAAACGGCTACGCTGTTATCCCTTAGAGCGTCATTCAGAGAAGTTTTCTTATCTGTACTTTCCTTTCGCTGACCAATGATGAGCGCGCAGGGAACCTGATATTCGCCTGCAGGATACTGCTTCGTGTAGCTTCCGGGAATCACTACCGATCGGGCAGGAACTCTTCCCTTAATCTCAACAGGTTCCGGGCCGGTAACATCGATTATTTTTGTTGATGCTGTAAGTACCACATTTGCACCCAGCACAGCTTCTTTTTCAACATGAACGCCCTCAACCACAATACAGCGGGAACCGATGAAACAGTCGTCTTCAATGATCACCGGCGCAGCCTGAAGCGGCTCCAGCACACCACCGATGCCCACGCCACCACTCAGGTGAACATTTTTCCCAATCTGTGCGCAGCTGCCCACTGTAGCCCAGGTATCCACCATGGTTCCCGAATCTACATACGCGCCTATATTAACATAAGAAGGCATCATAATTACGCCGCTGGCTACAAAACTGCCGTGTCTGGCAATGGCATGAGGTACCACGCGCACACCCTTTTCAGCATAATTGGTCTTCAGCGGGATTTTATCGTGAAACTCGAAAGGTCCCACCTCAATGGTTTCCATTTTCTGGATGGGAAAGTACATCACTACTGCCTTTTTCACCCATTCGTTCACCGTCCAGCCAGTGGCTGTAGGTTCAGCTACACGCAGCGTACCTGAGTCAAGCTGTGAAACGACCTCGCGGATGGCCACTTTACTTTCATCTTTTTCCAGCAACTCCCTGTTCGCCCAAATCTCTTCTATCGTCTGTTGTAGTGACATATCTTCGTTTATTAATTATAGCTGCAAAAATACAAATTGAATCTGCATTATTGAATTTAAAGCGCAAGTTTTGAGAAGATGTTCCTCTTTGGTTTACGGATGATTTCAATATTTGGATTGCTTGCGAGCAGTTCCTTCAGAAATTCTTCAGTACGCACCGGCGAAATTATGATGCTGTCGAATTTGTTGTAGAAAATCTCCAGCCTGTCCAGTGATCCGGCCGGTGAACTTAAAGGATTGTTGGTTTCCCTAATCTTCCGGATGGCGGAAACCGGAATCTCGGTGCGGCTAAAATGGGATGTGTGAACGGTCAGATTGTCAGGGCTAACCGAATATCTTATTCCCGACAGGATAAAGCCAATGAACAGCGATACAGCCGCAAGTATGACTACAATACCCCATTCCGCTATATCCCAGATAATAAATCCGAACATAATAATGAGGAAAAAAATGAGTTCCAGTCCGTATTTAGTTCTGTAGTTTTTCATTCTCTAATCTTTTTAAAAAACCCTGCGGGCAAAGAGGTACGCGTGGTTCCAGTATTTCTCATTCAGTGAAGAAATAATAACCCCTTTTGACGTGGAAGAATGGATGAAGTTGATCTCGCCGTCACTCAGGATACGGTGCACAATTCCTACGTGAGAAATTCGGCTACCACCTGATGTAGCAAAAAATAAGAGGTCGCCGGGCTGTACCATAGAAATATCAACCTCCTTTCCTTCTTTCCCCTGATCTTCGGAACGTCTTGGCAGTTTCATCTGATTCTCGTCAAAGACCTTACATACCAAACCCGAACAGTCAAAGCCAGTTGAAGTGTTTCCGGCATATTTATAAGGAGCCCCTAAATATTTTTCCGCATCCTTAAGAAGTTCAGTGGTCTCTGTGGAGATTTTTCCGTTGTATTTTGATACAAGTGAACGCAGTTCTGCAGATTTTGCGACCGGTTTAACATAAGGATCAGGCCTCTTCACAGGTTTTTTAGCCGTACCACAGGAGATGATTATGGTGAGCGCCATAAGCAAGGACAATATCTGCTTCATTATTCTTCAGTTTTCAGCTCAAAAATAGAAAATTTGAACTGAAAACTTTTAATATTACTCTTCAGTTTCCTTTTTTCCCCTGTTGATATACCAGTACACGGGAAGTCCAATCAGGATGAGCAGGAAGCCTGGCCAGGTATATTGCGGTTTATAAATTATAAGCAATAGACAGAACAACATACCGATAAGGAGGTAAACCAAAGGTGTCACCGGGTACAGCCATGTTCTGTACGGCCGCTCGAGATCAGGTTGTTTGAATCTAAGCCAGATCACCCCAAAAACGGTAATCATATAAAAGAGTACGATTACAAAAGAAATCATATCCAGCAAATCGCCGTACTGTCCGGAAAGTGCCAGCACAGAAGCCCAGACTCCCTGCATCCACAGTGACTTTGCGGGTACGTCGAAGCGGTTGTTTTCTATTGCACTTTTAAAGAACAGACCATCTCTGGCCATTGTCTGGTAAACTCGCGCGCCCGCCAGAACAAGTCCGTTGATACATCCAAAGGTGGAGATCATCACCAACACCGCCATAATTACAGTCCCCAAATTCCCAAATATGACTTCAGAGGCGGCAACGGCAGGACGGTTTTTATCAGCAAAAGCAATCCCATCGCGGTCCAGGGCATTCAAATAAACGAAATTGACGAGCATATAGAGCACCATCACCGAAACGGTACCCAAAACCATGGACCTAACTACATTCTTTTTTGGATTTTCCATTTCGCCGGACATAAAAGTCACGTTTTCCCAGGCTACGGAGCTGAAAACAGATCCCACCATGGCCGCGGCGATACCGCCCATCAAAGCCATGCCTCCAATTTCTGTCCATCCGGTTGGAAGCAGGTTGTTACCTACTTCTGTACCTAAATCCTGAAATGCCGCCCAGCCGAAATTCATATTTTCTGTCCACTGAGAATCTTTTATCAGTAAAAATCCGAAGATAATAAGTCCCAGAAGGGCTAAGATTTTGGAACCTGTAAAGACATTCTGCAGCAACTTTCCGTTTTTCACCCCACGCGTATTAATATAGGTGAGGAGAATGATGATGATAATGGCCAGGATCTGAACCCAGGTAATCTTAAATCCGCCGTTTTGAAAAATAGGTTCAGAATCATTGAGCCACGGCACGAGGTAGGCCGTGAACTTGCCGAACGCCATGGCCACCGCCGCAATGGTTCCTGTCTGGATAACTGTAAAAAGGCCCCAACCGTATAGAAATCCCGGCATCTTACCAAAGATCCTGGAAATATAGGTGTACTGACCCCCGGCTTTGGGATAAATGGCGGAAAGTTCACCATAGGACAGAGCTGCGGCTACCGTCATTACCCCGGTGATGACCCATACCGCGATCAGCCAGTATCCTGAGCCCAGATTACGCATCATGTCCGAACTTACGATAAATATACCGCTGCCAATCATGGAGCCCATTACAAGCATGATGCCGTCCCACAGTTTCAGTTTTTTCTTCATTTGGTTTCCAATGTTTACTAAGGTAAATATAGAATTAAATGAAACCCGCAGGCAGATTTTCTAAAAACTTATATGAAAAATTTGCTGCAGAAAGCATTTTACAGAATTTCAAACTGAACTTCCTCCTCAACTTTCGGGTAGACAGTGGATGAAAGAAACTTTTTTCCGGTACAGTCAATCTCCTTCCAGCCTTTGCGGTCATTACAGTCACCAACGGCTGCTACAACCGGCATAAATGAAATTTCCCGGTCACCACTCCGGTAAACTTCCCGGTATTGGACGGCAATATCAAGAACGCAGTCGAATTTGGTATTAAGACGGACATTCCTGTAAATAACATCATAATGTGTTTCGCGGTTTTCAGGAATTTCGAAATAAGTTTCATAGCCAGATTCGTCGCCCTTCAGTCCGGCAATGGCATGCAGGGCCTCATAGAGTGCGGCGGCATAGTATTTCCTGCTGACCATCCGCAGGGGATCATTGGGATAATAACCTCCTTCAAATAAAATGGTAGGTATTCCTGCCTTACTGAAGTTATCTCCCACTGATGTAGGGTAAAACTCATCAGTATACCGGCCGATTCCCGAGGGTAGTTCAGCTTTCAGCGTACTGTAGACCGCCGAAATAACGGCCATAGACTTGCGGCGCACCGCTGTAACCTCTCTTTCGGCGCTCACTGAAGGAGAGAGGAAGGAAAGTGTGGCAGGATGGACCCCGTCAGTAGTAAAAATGGTCCTCTGTTCATGGAGATTTAGCGCAAAACCGTAATTGCCCGTTAGAGCAATATGCTTTAAAAGAGGCAATTCCACAGTTTCTAGCTTCAGGAAGTCTCGGTTAAGGTCTAATTCCAGTGCGTTCCGCCTTTCCCATGTTTCGGAGCCATCGGGATTAAGCATAAAGATGAAATCCAGTGTGATATTATCAAAGATATTGCTGTGGAGTAGGGGATGTTGTTTAATGGTTTCCAGCAGGTCGAGCATGGCGTGGGTGGAGTTGCTTTCGTTGCCATGCATCTGCGACCAGGCAAGGACCTTCACAGGACCACTCCCAATTGTTGTCATATATATTGGCTTACCGAGGGTGGATTTTCCTATTTCAGCAGTGTAATCGCTGAGGTTTGCCTTCAGATATTTTTCCAGGCTGGAGGGCGGAATATAACGGTTAGGAAAATCAGGATTTATCCGGTATGCATCTAGAAATTTCATTCAATTAAAAATTTACAATTCTCAAAAATAACTCTTTTAAGGTGGAATCATGAGCTTTACATTTGTAAATCAATCAAACACCACCTATTGACAATTTGTCTGTTGGTAAAAATGTTAATTGAATTATTAATAATACGATATTGTAATAAGCTAAATTTCAGATATTTATTAGATTTATATAAATAGTAACTATAGGTTTTGTTTAAGTAGATTAACAGCGTATTTCAATGGTTAATGGGTAAAAATATCAAACATGTAAATTGTGGATAACTTATGTTATATTCATGTTTATACAATTGTAAATTATACACAGATTCAGTTTTTCGCTATATTTGAGCCCTTAAATAACTATATGAGTAACGAAACTTTATTCCTTGCGGGATTTCTGGTATTTATCCTGATTATCCTGGCGATTGACCTGAGCCTGGGCCGAAAATCCGGCGGTGTGGTAACCATGAAAAAAGCCGGTTTGATGAGCTTTTTTGTGGTAGCCCTATCAATGTGTTTCTATTTTGTTCTGATTACATACGGTCATCTGCTGCACGGTATAGACAGTATGGAGAAACTTCAGTCTGTGATCAGCCGGCACAGCCATCCCGTGAAGGTAATTCCCCAGGATCTGGACCATTCTATTAAACTTTATAACCAGAATCTGGGCCTTGAATATCTCACAGGTTATATTGTGGAGTATGCGCTTTCTGTTGATAATATTTTTGTAATCATACTCATATTCACCGCATTTGGTGTTTCACCAAAAAACTATCACCGAGTACTCTTCTGGGGTATCCTGGGAGCTATTGTAATGCGTTTCATATTCATATTTGTAGGCGCGGCACTTATCGCTAAATTCAGCTGGATAATGTACGTATTCGGAGCCTTTCTGATCATTACCGGTGTCAAGATGTTCCTGGAGAAAGATAAGGACGAACAGATGGATACGCAGAACCACCCTATCGTTAAGTTCGCTAACCGTTATTTTAAAGTTCATAACCAGTTCGTGGGAAACCGCTTTTGGGTCACAATAGACGGTGTACGTAAGATGACTCCCCTCTTCATCGTATTGCTCATTGTAGAAGCTACCGACCTTATATTTGCGGTGGACAGTATACCGGCGATATTTTCAGTAACCAAAGATCCTTATATTGTTTTCTTTTCAAACATTTTTGCCATTATCGGACTCCGTTCCATGTTCTTCCTGCTGGCTGGTATCCTGGATAAATTCAGGTTCCTTAAAATCGGTCTTGCAGCACTTCTGACATTTATCGGACTGAAGATGATTTTCCACAGCTATCTGGAAGTTTGGGGCTTTGAGACCTCCCATTCCCTGCTTATAATCGTTTCCATCCTTGCTTTAAGTATTGGCGCTTCATTACTCTTCCCGGAGAAGAAGAAGGAAAGAAAACTTAAATATGACCCGGAACATGATGATCATCAGAGGCACTAATTTACATTTATAATTCCTTAATATACTGAAAGCCAACCGATATAAGGTTGGCTTTTACTTTTGTAATCCAGAATGCAAAACTCTTGTTTACAATTGTATTTTATATTTGTAACAATTATTCTTTACATTTGTAATTGTAAATAGAGCTGTTTATGAATGAACTGAACGAGAGAATTTCGAAAATTATTGAGTATTCGGGTTATACTGCTTCAGAGTTTGCTGAAACCGTTGACGTGCAGCGCTCATCCATTTCACATATTACAGCCGGACGGAATAAGCCCTCCCTAGATTTTTTGGTAAAGGTCAAAGACCGTTTTCCTGAATTGCAGTGGGACTGGATTATTAAAGGTGAAGGCGAAATGCTCCGTCAACTTGAAAGTGCAGTAGCTTCGGAGGCAGATACTAAACCGCGCACCACTTCCCTACCGGATCTCTTTAATATGATCGAAGGTGAATACTTAGGATCAACAGAAAGTGAAGATACGATTTTGGCCGCACCCGTTACCGGTTCAATTTTGCAGAGCGCCTCAGAATCGCAGATTCCTGACCAAAGTTCAACCGGGTCTGTTTTAAACGATTCTCAGCGATTAGCGCAGAACGAAGCACAGCAATTTCCGGAAAATACTGGTACTGAGCAGGATAAAGTAAAACGTATCGTCCTCTTTTATGAAAGCGGGAAATTTGAAAGTTTTGAACCCTGACGGCTGCTCCGAAGTGCATATGTTTGACAGCACTCAACAACAATGCTGCAGATTCATATGATGAATAATTTGTAAATTTACGGAAACCAAAAAAAGCAGCAATGAGATATATTCAGTCCGGCAATATACCATCCAAGAGACATACGGTCTTTAAATCCGGTGAAGGGAAATTCTATTACGAGCAACTCTTCGGAACCGAAGGTTTTCATGGGATTTCTTCTTTATTATATCATATTCACAGACCCACACAGATCAAGAGCATCGGTACTCCAATAGATGTAACCCCAAAAATTGCGGTACAGAAAAATGTGACGCCCCGGATGTTTAAGGGTATGAATGTAACCCCGGAAGATGATTTTCTGGAAAGCCGGAAAATCCTGATGCTGAATAACGACCTTAAGATGGGTCTTTCCAAGCCGCGGAAATCGACTGACTATTTTTATAAAAATGCTGAATGTGACGAGATGCTGTATGTTCACAACGGTACAGGTGTATTGAAAACATTCATAGGAAATATAAATTTTGAGACCGGCGATTATCTGATCATACCGCGGGGAACCATTTATCAGGTAGAACTGCAGTCTGAAGATACTGTATTTATGGTTGTCGAAAGCCACTCTCCTATTTACACTCCCAAAAGATACCGCAACGAGTTTGGTCAGCTGCTGGAACATTCTCCCTTCTGCGAACGTGATATTGTTGCGCCCACCTTTGTACCACCGACCGATCAGAAAGGTGAATTCCTGATCAAAGTAAAAAAAGAAAACCAGATATGGGATTTCATATACGCCACGCACCCATTTGATGTCGTAGGTTGGGACGGTTATTTTTATCCTTATAAATTTAACATTAAAAACTTCGAACCCATTACTGGCAGAGTTCATCTTCCACCGCCGATTCACCAGAATTTTGAAGCGCATAATTTTGTGGTCTGCTCATTTGTGGCCAGGATGTATGACTACCATCCGCTGGCAGTACCTGCGCCCTACAACCACTCGAATATCGATTCGGACGAGGTGCTCTTTTACACTGAAGGCGACTTTATGAGCCGTAACCATATTGATCTGATGGATTTTACGCTTCACCCCGGTGGAGTAGTTCACGGACCGCATCCGGGTGCGATGGAGAGGAGCATTGGCAAAAAATTCACTGAAGAATATGCCGTGATGGTGGATCCATTCCGACCTTTACAGCTTACTGAAGAGGCCCTGAAAGTAGAAGACCCTTCCTATCTGACCTCATGGCTGGAGACGGAGGAAAATCATCTGGAAGACCGGAGCCAGGAGTAACAGTACAGAAGGCCATCTGAAAGGATTTGGCCTTTTTTATTTCCTGCTTTAATTTCTCTAACAGTGATTTACGCTGTAGTGGTGTGAACATCAGCCGGATATCTCATAGATCTTTGTGGAGGGAAACTTATTACAGAAAATGGTAGGTTTAGCATCATTTATTAACTGTAAAACTTTAAAAAATTACTGAAAAACTGAGTTTACTCATTTCTCCTTTGAAGTGAAAAGGGTAAATTTGAGAAATATTCACAGCAATATAACTTCATTGTATGGTTCAATATGTAAGCGCTGAAGAAGCGGTGTCACTCATCCAGAGCGGTGACAGAATTTTCTCGCACGGAAGTGCATGTACCCCCAATCTTCTTATCGATGAACTGGCCAAACAGTCTTCCAGGCTCAGGGATGTGGAATTTGTGTCCATTACTCAACAGGGAAAAGTAGAAATTGCAAAGCCGGAGTATAAAGACAGTTTTTATATTAATTCACTTTTTGTTTCCACTCCTGTTCGTCAGGCTGTAAATTCTGATCAGGGCGATTTTGTACCTGTCTTCCTTAGCGAAATACCCATCCTATTCAAGAATGGCCATCTTCCTATTGATGTAGCTATGGTAACAGTGTCCCCACCGGACCAGCATGGATACTGCACTTTGGGAACTTCAGTTGATGTGGCCAGAAGCGCTGTAGATACGGCAAAAACGATCATTGCGCAGGTTAATCCGAGCATGCCGCGTACTCATGGCGACGGTATGATACACTTCAGCAAAATACATAAGATGGTTTGGCATGAAGAGGAACTGCTTACCGTGGATTATGGTGCGAAAGTAGGCAATGAGGAACTGCTGATCGGTAAGAATGTAGCTGAATTAATAGACGACCGTTCCACCCTGCAGATGGGAATCGGAACCATTCCCGATGCTGTTTTGAAATGTCTGCACAATCATAAGGACCTCGGTGTGCACACTGAGATGATCAGTGACGGAATCGTAGATCTGGTGGCCAATGATGTCATCAATAATAAATACAAAGGAACCCACCTGAACAGGACCATTACCAGTTTCGCTTTCGGGACCCGTAAACTTTACGATTATATAGACGATAATCCATCTTTCGCCTTCATGGATGTGGAACATGTGAACTACCCCATCAACATTATGAAGAACAAAAAAATGGTGGCCATCAACTCCGCTATTGAAATTGACCTCACCGGCCAGGTTTGTGCAGATTCAATTGGTACCTACCAGTTCAGCGGGATTGGCGGGCAGATGGATTTTATGCGGGGCGCAGCCCTGTCGCCGGGTGGTAAACCGATCATCGCCATATCTTCCCGTACTAAAAAGGGGGTGCCGAGAATTGTTCCTTACCTGAAACAGGGCGCCGGTGTAGTTACAACAAGAGGACATATCCATTATGTGGTAACGGAATTCGGAACCGCTTATCTATACGGCAAGAGCCTGAGGCAGCGTGCGAAGGCATTAATTGAGATTTCCCATCCCGATGACCGGGAAATGCTGGAACGTGCTACATTTGAAAGATTTAAATGTCTTTAAAGATAATAAGAGGTCCCGTTTCGTGCGGGACTTCTGCATTTATTAGGCTTACTTTTTAAACCTTACGCATCACTTTAAAAAACTGTAATTTTTGTAGCGTTTTAAAATTTCGTAAATTGGCATTTCAAAAATCAGAAAACATGTCAACACTTACTTTTGCGGAGAAAATAGCGCAGGCAGAGAATTTCCTGCCCATTAACGGAACCGATTATATTGAATTTTATGTAGGAAATGCGAAGCAGGCAGCACATTTCTATAAAACAGCCTTCGGTTTTCAGTCGGTTGCTTATGCAGGTCCTGAAACCGGTGTACGGGACAGAGCTTCTTACGTAATACAACAGGGAAAGATCCGTTTGGTGCTTACTTCCGGCCTTAGTTCTGAATCTCCGATTTGCGAACATCAGAAAAAACACGGCGACGGAGTTAAGGTACTTGCCCTTTGGGTAGATGACGCTTATTCAGCATTCGAAGAAACTACAAAAAGAGGCGCAAAACCTTATATGGAACCCCAAACTTTGACAGATGAATTCGGTGAGGTACGGATGTCCGGAATTTATACGTACGGCGAAACCGTTCATATGTTTGTAGAGCGCAAGAATTACACAGGCGCGTTTATGCCGGGTTATCAGAAATGGGAAAGTGTATATAATCCTTCTGAAGTAGGTCTGCTTTATGTGGATCACTGTGTTGGGAATGTGGACTGGAACCGTATGATTCCAACTGTGGAATGGTACGAGAAGGTGATGGGCTTTGTGAACATCCTTAGTTTTGATGATAAGCAAATCAACACTGAATATTCCGCCCTTATGTCCAAGGTGATGAGTAACGGAAACGGTTTTGCCAAATTCCCCATCAATGAGCCGGCAGAAGGTAAAAGAAAGTCTCAGGTTGAGGAGTATCTTGATTTTTATGAAGGCGAAGGAGTACAGCATATTGCCGTGGCTACCAAAGATATCATTCACACGGTTACTGAGCTTAAGGCGCGCGGGATTGAATTCTTACCTGCACCACCAGATGCTTATTATGATATGGTACCGGAAAGAGTGGGCAAGATAGACGAGGACATCAAAAAACTGTCGGAATTAGGTATACTTATCGACTGTGACGAGGAAGGTTATCTGTTGCAGATTTTTACTAAACCGGTAGAAGACCGCCCTACCCTGTTCTTTGAGATTATCGAAAGGCATGGAGCCCAAAGTTTTGGTGCCGGTAACTTTAAAGCCTTGTTTGAAGCACTTGAAAAAGAGCAGGAAAGAAGAGGAAATCTTTAATATATGTCAAAAAATAAAACTTCAGGTTTGTTGAGGCTGTTACTGGTGATGGCAGTGTTTTTCGCAGTATCTGTGCAGGCTCAGTTTGCCACCATGAACAAAATTCTGGACCGCACTGCCGAACGCCGGCATGCCAATAAAGACCTGAGCAGAATCACACTGGACGGTAAAAAGTTTTTACTGATCAGGGATTTTCCGGATCATACGGAACGGAATTTCATTTCAGTGAACGGCAACCAACTCACCTTTGTAGAAGTTTTTGATGACAAACAAACCGGTCAGTCCTCATCCAATGTATTCTCTGGCGATGTGGTACGTACCCGTCACAACATGATTTCACTTCGGGCAGATAAGCTTGAAGGTGAAAGAATTGGACTCCCGCTCACGAAGACACTGCAGTTGGTGGTTCGTGAGAAAACTCTGTACCTTAAGGATATCCATACCGGAGATTACTGGACAGAAGAGAGCCCTGCTAAACAGAAATAACTAATTTAAAAACAAAGGTTCCGAAGAATGAAGAAATTTATTTCAGGAACCTTTTCTTTAACTGATACATTATGACATCTTTTATAAAATACGCTGAAAACTCAGACTTCTCCATCTATAACATTCCGTTTGGAGTTGCGGTTTTCGGCCAGGAATATATAGCCTGCGCAACCAGGATCGGCGACATGGTGATTGATTTGGCCACCCTTTATGATTTCGGATATCTGAATGATATTGACGGTCTTACAGACAATGTTTTTGAAGCTTATACTCTTAATGAGTTCATAGAACTGGGAAAACCGGTAACATCGGCTGTAAGGCTTAGGCTTCAGGAACTGCTGCTTGAAGGTTCTGCACTTTCAGCTGATAACAAAAGTATTGATGAATGCTTTTATTCTCTGGATCAGGTGAAGATGATGATGCCTGTTCATGTACCTAATTACACTGATTTTTACAGCAGCATAGAGCACGCCACCAATGTGGGTAAGATGTTCCGCGATCCTGCAAACGCCCTGCTGCCTAACTGGAAGCACCTGCCTGTAGGTTATCACGGCCGTGCCTCTTCAATCGTGGTTTCAGGTACAGACATTATCCGTCCTAAAGGTCAGATGAAACCAGCGGATGCCGATAAGCCGGTGTTTGGTCCCTGTAAGCAGCTGGATTTTGAGCTGGAGATGGCATTTATCGTAAATAAGAATACCGAAATGGGCGAAAGTATCACCACAGCTCAGGCCGAGGATGCTATTTTTGGTATGGTCATTTTCAATGACTGGTCAGCAAGAGACATCCAAAGTTGGGAATATGTTCCGCTGGGGCCTTTCCTGGGCAAGAATTTCGGTTCGTCGGTATCACCATGGGTAGTTACACTTGAAGCACTTAACCGGTTCCGCACCGTTTCACCGGTTCAGGAACCAGAGGTTCTGGATTACCTGAAATTTGACGGCGATAAGAATTATGACATCAATCTGGAAGTCTACATTCAACCGGAAAACGGAACTGAAACTCTGATTTCACAGAGTAACTATAAATACATGTACTGGAATATGGCCCAGCAACTCGCACATCATACCGTAAACGGCTGTAACGTGGAAGTGGGAGACATGTATGCCTCGGGAACTATTTCAGGCGAAAATCCACGGTCTTTCGGCTCCATGCTTGAACTAACATGGCGCGGACAAAACCCTCTTGAGCTGGATAATGACGGCGAGAGGAAGTTTATAGAGGATAATGATACCGTTATCATGCGCGGCTTTGCTGAGAAGGACGGCATTCGTGTTGGATTCGGCGAGGTGACCGGTAAAATTTTACCCGCAATTTAGGAGTTAAGCATCACAAATTTCAGTATGAAAAGCATTACTCCTAATGAGCTTAACGGCGTACAGCTGCAGACGCTGCTGCAAACTGCTATCGCACCACGTCCTATAGCTTTAGCGTCAACTATAGATTCGGAAGGGAATGTAAACCTCAGTCCTTTCAGTTTCTTTAATCTTTTCAGTTCCAACCCGCCGGTAGTTATTTTCTCGCCGGCCAGGAGGGTGCGCGACAATACCACCAAACACACGCTGGAAAATGTTCTGCAGGTTAAAGAGGTAGTTATCGGTATTGTAAACTTTAATATCGTGCAGCAGATATCACTTGCTTCCACAGAATATGAAAAGGAGGTCAACGAGTTTGTAAAAGCTGGTCTGACCATGAAAGAGGCTGACCTTGTGAAACCAAAACTGATTGAAGAATGCCCTGTAAACCTGGAGTGCAAAGTAATTGAGGTAAAACACCTGGGTACGGAAGGCGGCGCCGGAAACCTGGTTATTTGCGAGGTGATAAAAATCCACGTACGTGAGGAGTACCTCAATGATGAAGGAAACCTGGACCAAATGAAGCTTGACCTGGTGGCACGATTAGGCGGAAACTGGTATTCGCGTAATAACGAAAGCAACCTTTTTGAGGTTCCAAAACCATTGGTAACCAAAGGTATTGGTTTCGACAGACTTCCGGACAGTATAAAATTAAGCCGCATCTTCAGCGGTAATGACCTTGGAATGTTGGCAAATACGGAAGAGTTGACGGAAGGTACCTATTCTGCTAATGAAGAAGTTCATTTAAAAGCACAGAAGCTGCTGCAGGAAAGTAAAGTTTCCGAAGCCTGGGAACTTCTTAAACAATAAAAGCAAAGCCGTTTTCACTGAGAAAACGGCTTTTTTTAGCATGGCATTCTTTAGGATCTACTCAAGATCGTCCCGGATACTCAGATCGTTATTAAGGTCAGGATTGAGTTTCAGATATTTCTTTTTCTGATTGTCCCTGAAGCGGATGTTCAGCATTTCCACGATGAGGCTGAATGCCAGACAGGAGTAGATGATATTCTTACTTACATGCTGATGGATTCCTTCGGCCACAAGCATAACCCCAATTACTACAAGGAATGAAAGTGCCAGCATCTGCAAACTGGGATATTTGTTGATCAGGGCAGAGATCGGACCGGCAAAAGCCATCATAATTCCGATAGAGATGACCACTGCAATTATCATCAGCATCACATTATCCACCAAACCGATCGCAGTCAGGATGGAATCCAGCGAGAACACCATATCAATGAGAATAATCTGCAGGATGATCATTGTCATCAGACCTGAAGCACCGGATTTAGGCTTTGGAACATCATCATGACCCCGCATCTTGGCATGAATTTCCATGGTACTTTTTCCGATCAGGAAAATACCTCCTGCAAGCAGGATTATATCTTTCCAACTCAGAGCCAAGGGTAAATCGGTGCCGGGTTCATTAAACCAACCCAGGTTGAGTACCGGTTCCTTAAGGCCGATAATCCAGCTGATCATCAAAAGCAGGATGATTCGGAAGATCATGGCAAAAGCCAAACCGAGGTTCCGTGCGAAACGCTGCTTTTCTTTGGGCAGCTTATCTGCAATAATGGAAATAAAGATAATATTGTCCACCCCCAGAACGATTTCAAGAAACGTTAATGTGAGTAAACTGATCCATATTTGCGGATCGGCAAAATTCGGTAATTCGAGCAGAGAGAATAATTCCATATTTTATTTGTTTGATGCAAAAATAACCATTGGGGCCGGCGATTTATAAATTATTTTTTAAAAATTCGATTATTTTATCTGTAGATTTTAAAAGGTCAGGTGGTAATGTTTCTTTTGGCCATGGCTCGGTCGCGCCCAGGGTATGATTGGCACCGTTCAGTATAAACAATTCCGAATCCCTGCACCATTCGTTCAGCAGGTAGGCTTCCTTATCCTTCACCGCCACATCTTCAGTACCCTGAATGATCAGCATTGGCTTCCCCAGATGCTGTGCGCTGTACTGTACCGAAAAACGGTCTTCATTTGCCTTATAATCTTCGTAAAACTGATAATAATGTGGCATCTGCTGTTTGGTGCGTGCATTTTCGGAATACATGACACCTGACTCCTGCCAGTTTGTAAGCCGGTCGCCGGAGGGAAAGCGGTAGCCGAAATGGCTTACACCGGCCAGCGAAACAAGCGCCTTTACGCGATCATCTTCAAAAGCTTTAATTACCGAGATGCCGGCTCCCCTACTGTGGCCTATAAGTGCAACTTTCTCAGTATTGATTTCGGATTGAACGATGAAATGGTTGATTACGGCGTCATAATCGAGCATTTCCCTGCTGAAATTATTGTTTGCAAAGGCTTCCAGATCGGCAAATTCAGAAGGGTTGTTCAGCGTGGTGCCGTTATGTGAAAAATTGAATTTCACGAAATAAAATCCGGCCTGCGCTATTTTTTCAGCCATCAAATCCCAGGCGCCCCAGTCTTTATATCCTTTGTATCCGTGGGCAAAAATGACCAGCGGAAGTTGGCCGGAAGTTTCCGGTAAATAGGCATCAGCAAGGAAATCCCGTGTCTGAGGATTCTTTATGATGATATTTTTCTGAATATTGATTTTCATGGATAAATAAAATGATTTTGCTTTCAAATTCCGTGCAAATGTGGCCATATGGAATACATAAATAATCTGCGTGAGCGATGGGAGCGGAAATCCTTTCTTTTTTGGGGCGGCGGCTTCGCCGCCGCCCCAAAAAAGAAAGATTGGAGCGGACGTAGCGACTCTGGCAGCGGCGCCTTCGCCGCCGCTGCCAGAGTCGCGCCCAAAAAAATCACCCAGAGTTAAACTGAGTGATTCTAATTATTTACCAAATCTTTATCCTTTCTTCCGGTGCCCTGTAAAGCTTGTCACCAGGTTTTACATCAAAAGCCTTATAGAAGGAATCCTGATTCACCAAAGGTCCGAAAGCCCGGAAATAACCCGGAGAATGAGGGTCGGTCTTCACCTGGTTGATCATATACTGCTCCGTAGATTTCGTACGCCATACCGTAGCCCAACTCATGAAGAAACGCTGATCCTGGGTGAAACCGCTGATAAGTCCCGGATTGCCATGGTCTTTCAGGTACATCTGAAGCGCCGTATAAGCCACAGCTACTCCTCCAAGATCACCAATATTCTCCCCGCTGGTAAATTTACCGTTTATGAATGTCCCCTTTACAGGCTCGTATTTGCTGTACTGATCAGCCAGCTGATTTACCTTGTTTTCAAAATTCTTAAGGTCAGCGGCAGTCCACCAATTGTTCAGATTACCGTCGCCGTCGAACCTAGAACCGGAATCATCAAAACCGTGAGAGATTTCATGTCCGATTACAGCACCAATACCGCCAAAATTGACCGCGGGATCGGCTTTGAAATTAAAGAAGGGCGGCTGCAGGATGGCTGCCGGGAATACGATTTCGTTATTGGAACCGCTGTAATAAGCGTTAACAGTCTGCGGAGCCATACCCCATTCCGTTTTATCCACCGGTTTGCCCACTTTATCCAAATTCTTCGCATAGTTCCATTCGGTTACCTTCTGAAGGTTTTCGTAATAACTTCCGCCCTCGCCTGCAGGGGTTAATTCAAGTTTGGAATAGTCCTTCCAGGTATCGGGATAGGCAATCTTAACCCCGAATTTAGACAGTTTTTCCTGTGCTTTTACCTTGGTTTCCGGAGACATCCAGTCCAGATTGCTGATGTGCTGCTGGAAAGCCTTTTTTAAATAGGAAATATAGGTTTCCATTTGGGCTTTGGCTTCTGCCGGGAAATATTTTTCCACATAAAGTTTACCAAAAGCTTCACCCAAAGTACCGTTTACTACACCTAAGCCGCGTTTATCCATGGAACGCTGCTCTTTCTGGCCCTGCAGATACTTGGAGTAGAAATTAAAGTTGATGTCGTCCAGTGTTTTGTTCAGGTTTCCGGCATTTCCGGCCACCATCCTGGCTTTCATGTATTCTTTGATTAATGGCAGATTTTTCGCCGTCATCCAGGAGTCCATATTCTGGTAGTATTTAAGCTCAGAAACAATCACCCGGTCGGTTTTCACACCTACCTTATTCAGATAATCGGCCAGGTTAATGTTTTTTACAAGTTGCGGAAGTTCCGCTACGGTCTTAGGATTATAGCGCAGGTTAGCATCCCGGTTCTGCTCGTTGGTCAGAAGATTTTGGGCCAGTTTTTTTTCAAAATCAACGACTTTACCCGCCGTTTGCACAGCGTTTTGATGTCCTGCTTCCGTAAGAAGCTGAGAAACGTAATTTTTATATTCAGCCAGTGTCTTTGTATTGGACTCGCTTTCTTTCTGGTAATAATCGCGCCCCAGTCCCAGGCTCGGTCCGCCAAAGTAGACCGCATTCATGTTCGAATTTTTCAAATCCGGTCCTACCCTCCAGGCATAAAACGGATTGTCGCCGGATTTAGTGGCTTCTATCAGGTATTTCTGCAGGTCAGCAATAGATTTAATAGCATCAATCTTTGCCAGATCACCTTTAATAGGATTAAGGCCGTCCGCATTCCTTTTGTCCCAGTCCATAAATGTCCCGTACAAAGCCTGAATTTTCTGTCCTTCCGAACCCGCAGCAAAGCTGTCATTCAGAATTTGTTTTAAGATGCCGAGCGAAGCAACATCAACATCTTCCCTAAGCGCATTGAAACTTCCCCAGCTGGCTTTATCAGAAGGAATTTCGGCTGTTTTCACCCAGTTTCCGTTCACATAACTGAAGAAATCATCCTGCGGACGTACGGAGGTGTCCATATAGGAAAGATTAAGTCCTTCTTCCTTCACCGGTTCGGATTTTACAGCTGCGGTAGTTTCAGATGCAGGAGTCTTAGCGGTCTTCGCTGTGGTACAGGAATTAAGAAATACGACACCGGAGAGAGCTAAAAGGCCTATACTTATTTTTTTCATTTGATTTTTTCTTTGATTGAACCGTCCAAATATAACGAATATTTTTGGGCAGAAATTATAAGTGATTTTGTGAAGGGTTCAGATTTTGCTCATGCCTTTGCAATCTTTTAATTCATATTAAACATTTAATCTAACAGATGGCCAGGAAAACCTTCATCCGCTTTACCGACAAAGGAATATACTGTGTGCCCGGCAAATTTTACCTGGATCCGTGGAAACCTGTAGATCTGGCAATAATTTCACACGGTCATGGCGACCATGCCAGATGGGGAATGAAAAAATACCTTTGCCATGATTACAGCAAACCAATACTTAAACACCGTATCGGACAGGACATTGAGATCCAAAGTCTTGGCTATGGCGAAGAAATTAACATCAATGGAGTGAAAGTTTCCTTTCACCCTGCCGGGCATATCGTAGGTTCGGCACAGATCAGGATGGAATATAAGGGTTATGTAATTGTTTTTTCAGGAGATTATAAAACCGATGACGATGGTCTGTCTACCCCTTTCGAACTGGTGAAATGTAACGAATTCATTACCGAAAGTACCTTTGGATTGCCCATCTATAACTGGCTGCAGCCCGCAGATTATGCGGAGCTCATGCAGACCTGGGTGAACCAGAACAGACAGAACGGTAAAACTTCAGTTTTCATCGGTTATTCCTTGGGTAAAGCCCAGCGCATCATGAAATCTTTGGAAGGCAGCGGGAAAATCTTCGTTCATCAGTCTATCGCCAGGCTTAATGAAGCCATGGAATCGGTTAATATTGAATTGCCGGAGTATGAAACCCTTGATTTTTTGGAAGGAGCCAAAGCGGCCAAAGGTGAAATCGTAATCCTACCACCGGCTCTGCTGGACTCCAATGTCATTAAAAAAATACCGGACCGGGCTACTGCCATCTGTTCCGGCTGGATGCAGGTTCGCGGATCCCGAAGGTGGCGCTCTGCAGATGCCGGTTTTTCCATTTCCGATCATGCCGACTGGAATGGTTTGCTGAAGACCGTGAAAGCCACGGAAGCCGAAAAGGTATACGTCACTCACGGACAAACCGCTGTTTTCTCGAAATACCTGCGCGAACTGGGAATTGATGCAGTGGAACTGCAAACTATTTTTGGCGATGAGGAAATGGAGGAAAAGGAAATCATAACCAATGAAGTAAGCCGATGAAGGATTTTGCGCTTCTTATAAATACGCTGGACAGCACCAATAAAACCAATGCTAAGATCGACGCAATGGTGCATTACCTGCAAACCGCCGATTCCAGCGACAGACTGTGGTTTCTGGCACTTTTTACAGGTAAACGGCCCAAGCGACCCGTCAATACCAATCTTCTTAGGCAGTGGGCGCTGGAACTTACCGGTCTGCCGG
Source organism: Kaistella sp. PBT33-4 (assembly GCF_029194425.1). NCBI lineage: Bacteria > Pseudomonadati > Bacteroidota > Flavobacteriia > Flavobacteriales > Weeksellaceae > Kaistella > Kaistella sp. PBT33-4. The sequence continues at coordinate 357,105 of NZ_JARFYL010000004.1, forward strand.
AATGGCTTTTTGTGGAAGCCTACTCTTCCGTAGGTGACCTTGGCGAAACACTTTCGCTGATCCTTCCCAATCCTGTAGAAACAGTTGAAAAATCGCTGACACAGTGGATGGTAGAACTCATAGCTCTAAAAGATTTTACAGAGGAAGAAAAAAAAGCCTATGTAATTGAGTCCTGGAACGGGCTGAACCATCTAGAGCGTTTTATATTTAACAAACTGATTGGCGGAAGTTTCCGTATTGGTGTCTCAAAGAAACTGCTTATTAACGCCCTGGCAAAATATTCCGGTATCGAAGCAAATATCCTGATGCACAGCATTATGGGCAAGTGGAATATTGATGAAGTTGATTTCGAAAACCTTATACAGGGCACGGATATCAACCCGGACGAATCCAAACCCTATCCTTTCTGCCTGGCGTATCCACTGGAAAAAGAAGCTCAAGACCTGGGCGAACGCGAAAGATGGCAGGCAGAATATAAGTGGGACGGTATCCGCGGCCAGTTCATTAAACGGAACGATGAAATATTTATATGGTCCCGCGGCGAAGAACTGGTTACCGATCAATTTCCTGAAATAGTTTCCGCAATGCAGGATATGTCCGGGAACTTTGTTATTGACGGAGAAATTCTGGTGGTAAAAGATGATAAAGTCCTAAACTTCAACGAACTTCAGAAAAGACTGAACCGTAAAACCATATCAAAAAAAATGCTGGAAGAACTTCCCGTGCAGATATTTGTTTATGATATACTGGAACTGGATTATGAAGACCTCCGTGAAAAACCTCTGGCAGACCGGCGCGTCCTGCTGGAAGGGCTTATTATGAATAGCCCCACCGCCAATATTCATCTTTCTGAAGTTTTAGAAGCAGCAAGCTGGGAGGAACTCGCCAATATCCGTGAAAGGTCACGGGACAACAACTCGGAAGGTTTGATGCTGAAGGAGAAGGAATCGCAATACCACGCCGGCCGTAAGAAAGGGGATTGGTGGAAATGGAAAGTGAGTCCGCTCACCATCGATGCGGTTTTAATTTATGCTCAAAAGGGTTCCGGAAGACGGAGCAGTTACTATACTGATTATACTTTCGGAGTGAAGAGCGGCGATTCTATTGTGACGATTGCGAAAGCCTATTCCGGACTTACAGATAAGGAAATTATGGAAGTTTCCAAGTTCGTGAATAAAAATGCAGTTGAAAAATTTGGCCCCGTGAGGACGGTGAAGGCCGAACTTGTTTTTGAAATCGCTTTTGAAGGAATTGGATTCAGCAAAAGGCATAAAAGCGGAGTTGCACTCAGGTTCCCCAGAATTGTCCGGTGGCGCCGTGATAAGACGGTAGATGAGATTGATGATATTGAGGAAATTAAGAAACTGATCCAATAATTCCGGCCGGTAATCCAGAAAACAGATGACAGAAAAATTCAAAAGCAGCAACGGATACCAAATCATAAAACGGTGGATGGAATCCCGGGATATGGAACCGTTTACCTTTCAGGCAGAAACCTGGTACAGGTACTCGCTTAAATATTCCGGTATGGTGGTCGCGCCTACAGGCTTTGGAAAAACCTTTTCTGTATTCCTGGCTGTAGTCATCGACTTTATGAACCATCCGGAAAAATACAATTCCGGGATGAAACTGCTCTGGATCACACCGCTGCGCGCACTGGCGAAAGATATTGCCAAAGCGATGAGTGAAGCGCTTGAGGACATAGGTCTGGATTGGGAAGTGGATGTTCGCAATGGCGATACGCCCAAAGATGTCCGTGCCCGCCAGACAAAGAAGATGCCTGACGTACTGATAATCACGCCGGAAAGCCTGCATCTGCTTTTAGCTCAGAAGAATCATCCCAATTTTTTTAAAAACCTGAACTGCGTAGTCATAGACGAATGGCATGAGTTGCTTAGCTCCAAACGCGGCGTCATGACCGAGCTGGCCTTAAGCCGAATCACAGCTTACAGCCCAAAACTCAGGATTTGGGGAATTACGGCTACGATTGGGAATCTGGATCAGGCGATGGAAGTGCTCATTCCCTACAATCTTAAAAAAACCAGGGTGGTTGCCCGTGAAAAAAAGAAAATTGAAATTCATTCTGTATTCCCGGACGATGTGGAGGTACTTCCCTGGGCAGGTCATCTGGGTACCAAACTTGTGGATAAGATTATCCCGATTATCATGGCCAGCAAAACCACCCTGATCTTTACCAATACCCGAAGTCAGGCGGAGATGTGGTATCAGGTTTTGCTGTCCGCAAATCCCGAGTTTGCGGGCCAGTTAGCCATCCATCACAGTTCGGTGGACCGTGACATTAGGATATGGATTGAAGAGAACCTCTCATCAGGTTATCTGAAGGCAGCGATATCAACCTCCTCACTGGATTTAGGTGTGGATTTCAAGCCAGTGGACACTGTCATTCAGATTGGGTCCAGTAAAGGGATTGCCAGGTTTCTGCAGCGGGCCGGCCGTAGTGGGCACTCCCCTTTTGAGACGTCCAAAATCTATTTCGTCCCAACACATTCGCTTGAACTGATTGAGGTAGCAGCACTGAAAGAGGCAGTGAAGCAAAAGCAGGTGGAACCGCGCGAGCCACTCGTGCTCTGTTATGATGTACTTATTCAGTATGTAATGACCTTAGCGGTGGGCACCGGCTTTGAGGAAAAGGAAACCTACCGCCAGATCTCGCAGACCCACGCTTTCCGCGAATTCACTCCTGAAGACTGGTCCTGGCTTCTTTCATTCATTACCGTAGGAGGCAAACTTAAAAACTATGAGGAATACCATAAAGTAGTTATTCAGGACGGACTGTATAAGGTGACTTCCAGAAGGATTGCCATGCTGCACCGGATAAACATTGGTGCCATCGTGAGCGATTCCATGATGAAGGTTAAGTTCTTCGGAGGTGGTTATATTGGGATGATTGAGGAATATTTCATTTCAAAACTCAACAAAAACGATAAGTTTGTCCTGGCCGGCCGTGTTCTTGAAGTTTCGCACATTAAAGAAATGACGGTGTATGTGAAAAATTCGTCCGGCAAAGCAATTGTACCAAGCTATTTAGGCGGCAGATTGCCATTATCATCTAATTTAAGTGGATTTTTGCGGGAGAAACTGTCCGAATCACTGAATGCCAAATCATCCGAAAAAGAGCTTACTTTCCTGCACCCGCTTTTGGTAAGTCAGCAGGAAAATTCGCACATACCCAATGAACATGAATTTCTGGTTGAAAAAATAAAGACCCGGGAAGGATTTCACCTGTTTATGTATCCGTTTGAAGGCAGGCTAATGCACGAGATCATAAGTGCCCTCGTAGCTTACAGGATTTCAAAAATTTCCCCAATCTCATTTTCGATGGCCATGAACGATTATGGTTTTGAACTCTTTTCCAAACTTGAAATCCCGGTAGATGAGGACAATGTTAATGACATTTTAAGCAAAGAAAATCTGATTCAGGACGTGCTGAGTTCAGTAAATTCAACAGAGATGGCCAGACGGAAATTCCGCGACATCGCAGTAATTTCCGGCATGGTGGTACGCAATTATCCGGGGCAGCAAAAGAACAATAAGAACCTTCAGGCATCTGCCGGTCTAATATTCAACGTACTGGAAGATTACGATCCTCAAAACCTGCTCCTGAAGCAGGCTTATGCAGAGGTTTTTTTCCAGCAGATAGATGAAGCACGTCTGGCCACCGCGTTTAACCGGATTCATGACAGCCAAATCATTCTAAAGGAGTCCAATACCTTCACCCCACTCAGTTTTCCCATAAAAGTGGACAGTTTGCGCCAAAGTTTGAGCAGCGAGGATCTCTCGGCAAGAATTTTGAGGCTTAAGCCGGAAGCCATGAAAAAACGAATGAGGAAATGAAGCTGAAATCGCTCACAAAGAAAATTCACAGTCAGACACTGATATTTACCAATCAAAGGGCGCTATACTGGGCAGAGCGTCAGGCACTGATCATCAGTGACCTGCATATCGGTAAAACTGCTTATTTCCGCAAGAACGGTATCGCAGTTCCTTCCGGCATCCTGACTGATGATCTCACACGGTTGGCCGCTTTACTTATTCACTATTCCGCCAAAGAACTTATTATTGTCGGTGATTTCCTGCATGTGGGACGCAACGCCGATTTCCGAATCTTCGAAGTCTGGCTGCAGGAATTTTCGCAGCTGAAAATAATAATAATCAAAGGAAACCACGATCAGATCAAGGCTGAATTCATGTCAGTCCTGCCCGCCGAAATCCATGAGGAGCAGCTGATAATTGAACCTTTTAAATTTATTCATGTTCCGGATGAAGAGAGCGATAATTTCACTGTTTCCGGTCACATTCATCCCGGGGTCAGTGTAAAACTGGAAAGAAATAAATACATAAGCCTTCCCTGTTTCAGGTATACCGAGAGGCAGTTGGTGCTTCCGGCTTTCAGCAAATTTACAGGCCTGGATACAAAAAGCTGCGGCGACTTCCACTGCATCCCATTCAATGAAGATTTTATATTCGAAATGTAGATATTTCAAAATTTCCCGCGTTATTTGCAATATTCCCATACGGCTTAATCATTTCTCTTATTGGGAATATTAATTGTTGAGCAAGCATCAACCAAATCATTTTAACAATAAAAATCAAGATTATGTCTGATGCTATTTCACCAAAAGAGAATTTATCCAACGAGGAAGCAATTAAAAAACTAAAGGAACTGGCGGAAGGTGCCGGCAACTGCTTTTTCACAACTAAGATTAACGAAGCCATGCCTCACACACGTCCGATGGCCTTGCAGGAAGTCTGCGACCAGGGTAATCTGTGGTTCATAAGTTCCTCCGAAAGCCATAAGAATGAAGAAATATCGGATGATGCCAGAGTACAGCTCTATTTTCAGAACAACAGCAGCTATGAATACCTGTATGTACTTGGTACCGCATCCATCCATAAAGATAAAGAACTGATTGACAAATACTGGACGGAATTTGCAAATGCCTGGTTCGACGGCAAGGATGATCCGCGGGTAACCATAATCAAGGTGAAGCCTGTAGATTCATATTACTACGAGACAAAGGATAACAAGGTCGTTGCTATGGCAAAAATGCTTTTTGTAGCTGCTACCGGTGCCAAAATGGAAGACGGCGGTGTGGAAGGCAAACTTGAAATTTAGTAGAAGTTATGACTACAAGGAAAATATTGATTCCCGTTTCCATTGGACTTCTGGGGCTGCTGTTACTGAACTCCTGCAAAGCGAAAATTCCTGCCGGTGCCGAAGCTGTGAAGGATTTCGACAAAGGGCGTTATTTAGGGAAATGGTATGAAATTGCCAGACTTGACTTCACCTGGGAGAAAAACCTGAATAATGTAACCGCTGAATATGGCACCAAAGACAACGGAAATATAAGTGTCCTTAACCGCGGATATGACTATAAAAAGGACAAGTGGAAAGAATCTGAAGGCGAAGCAAAGCCGGTTGGTGACGCTACGGTGGGCAGTCTTAAAGTAGCCTTCTTCAAACCATTCTGGGCTGGGTATAATGTGATTGACCTCGAAGATTACAGATATGCCCTGGTTATTGGTGACAGTCTGGATAATATGTGGATCCTCTCCAGAGAAAAAACCATTCCGGACGATATAAAACAGAGATTTCTGGCTAAAGCCAAAAGTATAGGGTACCAAACTGAAGATCTTATTTGGGTAAAACACGATTAAGAAACTGTTAAAGTTATTGAGCGGCGTGCAGCAAATTGCACCCGCTTTTTTTTGCAAAACCGTAATTAAGAAAGAGGTTGGATCAGTTAATGAATTGTTGGTCTGTTTGAATTACTTTTGCAGGTTCACAGTGTGACACTTGTCTCATTCCGGCAAACCAACTCAAATAAATGAAGACCCTAAGCAAAATCATGATAAGTTTATTGGTAATAACCGCCGCTTTGGTAGCAGCAGCCTTCATCATTATTAATCAGCCGAAATTTGGGAAGACACCGTCCGGTGCCCGCCTGGAGCGCATCCAAAAGTCGCCGCATTATAAAAACGGCAGATTCGATAATCTGAACAAAACCCCGCAGCTGGCTGAAGACACTTCTATGCCGGAGGTCATGTTCCGCTTCCTTTTCGTAAAAAAAGACCAATTGAAACCTGCCCAGGCTTTTCGAATGACCAAAACCGAACTGAAATCACTAAAGCCCGATGAAAACGTGTTTATCTGGATGGGACACTCGTCCTATTATATGCAGATTGACGGCCTGAAAATCCTGGTAGACCCGGTGCTGAGCGGCAACGCTTCACCATTCACTTTTACGACCAAAGCTTTTGAAGGAAGTGACCTGTACACCCCAGATGATATTCCAACATTGGATCTTCTCATCATAACGCATGACCACTGGGACCACCTGGACTATAAAACAGTTAAGGAACTGCAGCACAAAACGCGGAGAGTCGTTACCGGACTGGGTACAGGCGAACATCTGGAATATTGGGGCTATAGTCCGGACCTCATAACGGAACTGGACTGGTTTGAGAATTCTGATCTGGGCAATGGTTTCAGAATATACTGTGAGCCGGCTCGCCATTTTTCAGGCCGGGGACTCAAGCGCGACCAGGCCATCTGGGCAAGCTTTGTACTGGAATCGCCCACGCAGAGAATCTATATTGGCGGCGACAGTGGTTACGATGATCATTACAAAAAAATCGGCGAAAAGTACGGCAGTTTTGACCTCGCCATTCTTGAGAACGGACAGTACAACAGGGACTGGCGGTATATCCATTTCCTTCCCGGCGAAAATATTAAGGCGATGAAGGAACTCAACGCCAAGCGGATGATTCCGGTTCACAATTCAAAGTTCGCACTTGCTGTACATTCCTGGAACGAGCCCCTGAAAAAGATAACAGAACTTAACACTGAAAATCTCAGGATAATCACCCCTGCAATCGGACAGAAAGTCCCCTGGCTGGACGACGCTAAAATCTATAAAAAGTGGTGGGAAGACTATGACAGACATTTGGAATGATTTTTTCTGCGTGATGAAGGGCTGGTGCATCGGTGCCGGATGTTCCCGGCCAAACAGCTTACAAGCTTCTGAGTATGAAAAGAACATTACAGATTGCCAACGGCGTGGCTTTAGTGGCCACCATCATCTTCAACTACCTGAGTAACACCGGAATCTTCGACGGTAAAACCATAGGCGATGTTTCGGACCAGTACCACACCTCCATTACGCCGGCGGGCTACGCTTTCTCTATTTGGGGCCTCATTTATCTCCTTCTATTTGTTTTCGTGATCTATACAGGACGCGGCTTATTCCGGACTGATATAGATGATGCCGATGAAATCGTAGAGCGAATTGGATGGTGGTTTGTAGTTTCGTGCGTCGCCAATTGTGCCTGGATCGTGGTCTGGCTGAACGGCTGGAGTGGGCTGTCTGTTTTGCTGTTGGTAATTGCCATGATTTCGCTGACCAAAATTCTGCTTGAAACCAAACAGTTTGCAGATACGGCAGGTAAAAAATGGATGGTCAACGTACCTTTCCAAATTTATGCGGGCTGGATGAGCGTTGCGCTGATAGTTGCCACGGCCGCCTGGTTGGGCAAGATTGGTTGGGACGGTTGGGGAATTTCAGGTGAAATATGCACAGTTATCCTGATTACAACTGCATCTGTGATTCATTTACTGATGACCTGGCGCCGGGACTCACCAATATTTGCACTGGTGGGAACGTGGGCTTTTGTTGCCATAGCGCAGGCAAATATTGACAATTCTTCAACGATATACATTTTTGCCCTGATCTGTGCTGTGGTTCTGTTCGGCAGCAGCCTTATCAATATTATCCGAAGAAAATCTGTTTAATGCCTTCCAGGCAGATTATTAAACAGATATTTGCGTGTAATTTTTAAAAAAGTTTCAGATGAACATCAATATAATTCTGTTCTCAATTTTTTCTTTTCTATCGGTTTTCATGAATGCGCAGGAACTGAAGACTCTAAAGCCTTTGGATGCAGAACTCAGCACAGTTGCATATCCGTTTCCGGTCCAGTTTAAAGAACTGAAAAACCAGGGACAGAAACTTAGGATGGCTTATATGGATGTAAAGCCAGCAAAACCCAATGGTAAAACAGTTGTCCTTCTGCACGGAAAAAATTTTAACGGTTACTATTTTGAAGAAACTGCACGAGCCCTGACGAAAGAGGGTTACCGTGTAATAATGCCGGACCAGATCGGATTCGGGAAATCATCAAAACCTAAACAGTTCCAGTTCAGTTTTCAGCAGCTGGCTGAAAACACAAAAAGCATTATGGATGACCTCAAAATCAGCAGTTTTGCGGTTTTGGGCCATTCCATGGGTGGCATGCTGGCTACGAAAATGGCGGTAATGTATCCAGAAAATGTAGAGAAACTCATTCTTGCCAATCCCATAGGTCTGGAAGATTACCGTAAATTTTCACCTTACCAGAATATCGACAAACTGTACGCCTCCGAACTCAGGAACACCTACGATAGTTACCGGGACTATCAGCTGAAATTTTATTACGACGGTAAATGGAAGCCTGAGTATGATAAATGGCTGAATTTACTTGCCGGTTGGACCATCCATCCTGATTTTCCGGTTACCGCCTGGAATGCAGCGTTAACCACTGATATGATTTACACGCAACCAGTTGTCGCTGATTTCGAAAAAATCACTTCACCTACACTGCTTATCATAGGTACGCGGGACCGCACGGCCATCGGAAAGCCCAACGCCCCTAAGGAATTGCAGCCTCTGATGGGCCTTTACCAAAATCTTGGCAAGGAAACCCAGAATAAAATCAAAGGATCAACACTGGTTGAGCTGGAGAATGTAGGGCATTCACCACACATCGAAGTTTTTGACCGCTTTATTGGCCCCCTTCTAAAATTCCTGAAGTAGAGTAACCTTATCCGGATTAAAGGTCAGTGATTCACCCTTTAAGATTAATGCGCTTTCAAAATTATTGGTAAAGAGTCCGCCTGTACCCAGGCCCTGAGGCAAAGGATTATTCTTTGTAAAAGTGTACTGCGCAATAGCGTTCAAGCCTATATTACTTTCGAGCGCAGATGTGATCCAGTAGCCTATTCCCAAATTTTCTGACAGTTCAATCCATTCGTCGCAACCCGAAAATCCTCCGACAAGCGATGGCTTCAGAATGATGTACTGGGGCATGACCGCCTTTAAAAGCGTCTCCTTATCTTGTTTATTCAGTACACCGATAAGTTCTTCATCCAACGCCACCGGTGTAGGAGTACTCCGGCACAATCCGGCCATTTGTGAAACATTTCCCGCCTTGATGGGCTGTTCTATGGAATGAATATTCAACTCTGCAAGTTCGGCCAATACTGTCTGTGCTTCTTCAAAAGAAAAGGCGCCGTTTGCATCAACCCTGATTTCCAGCTGCTCCTGCGGAAAAGCCGATCTTAACTTTTTTAGGATGAACTTCTCAGTGAGCCAGTCCACGCCGATTTTCAGTTTCAAACATGTAAAGCCTTTCTCCAACTTGTCTGAAATCTGCTTTCGCATATGTTCTGCATTTCCCATCCATATCAAACCGTTAATCCGGATGGCACCTAAACCTTCAGTAAACTTCGACGGAAAGTAGATATTTCCGCCAAATTCCAGATTACGGATAGCCTGTTCATATCCAAACCACACCGATGGAAAAGCCAGCAGTTCGCCTTTCAGGATCTCTTCAGTTTCATTGATATTTTCACAAAGCCAATTCAGTTTCTCCTCATAACCGGGCACATCATCGTAGCTAAGGCCCCTGAATATACCGCACTCACCTACTCCTGCGTGACCGCCTTCGGATATTTTCAGAATATAGGTTTCTTTAGTATTTAAAACTCCTCGGGAAGTACCGCCCGGTGTCTCAAATTCCAGGACATGTTTGAAATATTCCGCCTTTTTCATAAAATTCGCCTTAAAAAGAAAGACGCGAAAAATCGCGCCTTCCTGTATGTTACAAATCTGCTTATTAGTCTTTTACAACATCAATGCGCATAAATTCTTCTGCCTTTTCCACCATTGAGATGTTACCGCAAAAGAAAGGTGTGCGTTGGTGAAGTTCCGTTGGCTCAAGCTCCATAATCCGGTTGAATCCATCGGAAGCCTTACCACCAGCCTGCTCGGCAAGGAACGCCATAGGGTTACATTCGTACAGCAAACGTAATTTACCATTGGGTGCGTTGGCATAAGAAGGATAGATATAGATTCCGCCTTTTATCATATTGCGGTGGAAATCCGACACCAAAGATCCGATATACCGCGAAGTATACGGTCTGTCGCCCTCCATCATCTGACAGTATTTCAGGTAATTCTTCACTCCCTGCGGAAACTTGGAATAATTCCCTTCGTTGATGGAATAAATTTTACCTTTTTCAGGGAACCTCATATTAGGATGGGACAGATAGTAGGTCCCTAAACTTGGATCGAGTGTAAATCCGTTTACTCCATTCCCGGTGGTATAAACTATCATCGTAGATGAACCATAAACCACATAACCGGCGGCCACCTGGTCCACTCCCCGCTGCAGGAAATCTTCCAGCTGCACAGGAGTTCCCGGTTCTGTTACCCTGCGGTAAATGGAGAAAATCGTCCCCACTGAAACATTCACATCAATATTTGATGAACCGTCCAGTGGATCGATCAGTACCACGTACTTACTTAAATGTCCGTTAGGACCGCATTTGATATCAATAAAATCATCATTTTCCTCTGATGCGATACCACAAACCACCTCACGCTGAGACAGTGCGGTAATGAAAATTTCATTTGCCAGTACATCCAGTTTCTGCTGCTGCTCCCCCTGGACATTGGTCATACCTACGTGACCTACAATATCTGCGATACCGGCCTTGTTTACATCGCGGTTCACTACCTTGGAAGCTAACCGGATGGCACTTAAGAGGCGGGAAAATTCGCCCGTAGAATACTGAAAGTCGTCCTGTTTATCAATTATAAATTCACCTAGGGTCTGTAATGCGTTTTCTGACATTTGTGGGTTTTTGATTTTGCACAAATTTCGGAAAATTCTTTGAATATAGCAGGCTAATTCAGCAAAATGATTCAGGCCGGCAGCCGGCATAAAACCCTGTGTTCCGGCGTTTTCATTTATCAGCCAAAATCACTAATTTTGAAAATTATTCCCATCGTCGTACTGCACCACGGTATTTTAATTTTTCAACTGATTACCAATACATTAAATGAAGGTATTTAAATTTGGAGGCGCATCTGTGAAGGATGCAGAAGGAGTAAGGAATGTTGCCACTGTGCTGCAGCGCCAGGAAGCGCATCCGTGTCTTTTGGTCGTATCGGCCATGGGCAAAACGACAAATGCACTGGAAGACGTCATAAAACTCTACTTTGAAAAAGGTGATTACGTCTCGGCGGTGGATAAGATTATGAACAGTCATATGCAAACGGCTGCTGAACTTTTTACAAAGGATGCTCCCATTATGCGTGAACTGCAGGAAATAGCAGATGATTTGCTGAATTTCCTCAGGAAGAACAAATCACCAAACTACAGCTATGTATACGATCAGACCGTAAGCACAGGTGAACTGCTTTCTTCCAGAATTTTGAGCGAATACCTGAACTCTGCCGGCTATTCCAACCAATGGCTGGACGCGCGGGAATATATCAAGACCGACGAAAATTATCGCGAAGGTAATGTTCAGTGGCAGATCACCCTTGGCAATATCGGTGACCTGAACCGGAGTCAGAGCTATGTTACCCAGGGTTTTATAGGCTCGGATCCCAATACTTTCACCACCACGCTGGGCCGCGAAGGTTCGGATTACAGTGCGGCTGTTTTTGCCTATGGCCTGGATGCCGAATCGCTGACGATCTGGAAAGATGTACCCGGCGTGATGACGGGCGACCCGCGTAAATTCTCAGACGTTCAGCTGCTGGACAGCATCTCTTATGAAGATGCAATTGAAATGGCCTATTTCGGTGCCTCGGTAATCCACCCGAAGACCCTACAGCCGCTTCAGAAGAAAAACATACCCTTTTACGTTAAATCTTTCCTGGAACCGGACCAAGCCGGCACCCGTGTAAGCGGCTCCGGCAACAGCAGCAACCTGCCGTCCTATATCCTGAAAGAAAACCAGTTTCTGGTGCACATCGCTACGCGTGATTTTTCCTTCATTGCAGAAGAGCATATCAGCCAGATCTTCAACCTTCTCGCCAAATACCAGATCAAAGTGTCTCTGATGCAGAATACAGCCATATCACTGGCCTTGTGCCTGGAGGATAAATATGGCCACCTCGAGGATTTCAACAGAGATCTGAACGCCGGATTCACAACGGAGATGACGGCAGGAGTATCGCTGTTTACAGTACGCAACGCAGGACCTGAGGAGATCAGCAGGTATTGCGCAGACAAGGAAATTCTGCTGGAACAGATTTCTCACAATACCGTGCAGATGGTGATCCGATAACTAATTCCCCTTCGATAAAAATGAGCTTAATTTCCAAACAGGATCTGATAAATGCATCGGGCATGAGCAGACTGGGTTTCATAAAAAACCCACTTTCCGCCGCCATTATGCGCCTAACCAATATAGACAGGGTAAATAATCTGTATGATAAGGTAAAAGATAAAGAAGGCAAGGAATTTTTTGATGCTTTTGTACGGGAGCGAAACCTTAAATACATCGTATTTGCTGAAGATTTGGCAAAAATTCCCAGAACCGGGCCCTTTATCCTGGTAGCCAACCACCCGCTGGGAGCTATAGACGGCATCCTGATGACCAAGATACTTTCTGAGATACGGCCGGATTTCAAGATCATGGGAAATTTTCTGCTGTCGCGCATCAAGCCAATGGAACCTTATGTCATTTCCGTAAATCCGTTTGAGAACCGCAAAGAACTCCACAGCAGTTCCGGGGGAATGCGCGAAACACTGCGTCACCTGGCTGAAGGCGGCTGTGTAGGCATCTTTCCCGCCGGTGAGGTTTCAAACAGAAACAATGCATTCAATGAAATAATGGACAAGGAATGGCAAAAACCTGCCATTAAACTTATCCGGAAGGCGAAAGTTCCGGTGGTTCCGATGTACTTCCATGCCAAGAACAGTAAAGCATTTTACAGGCTTGCAAAACTGCACCCCAATCTGCAGACCATGTTGCTGCCGTCTGAAATGATGCATCATCGTGAAAAACCCATCCGGATGCGAATTGGAAAGCCAATTTCTGTAAAAGTGATTGAGGAGCAGGAAGATGCGGAAGAACTCGGCGAATTCCTGAAACGTAAGGTTTATATGCTCAAATCCTATTATGAGCGCAGGAAATCGCTGCCGGATATCCTGAAACTGCCCAACCTGAACATTAAGTTTCCGCTGTTGCTGAAGGAGGAAAATATTATCCGGAATATTATTGATGAAACCCCCACGGAAGACATCGTAAAGGAGATCGCCACCCTGCGGGCCAACGACAAGATGTTTTTCAGCAACGGAAACTATGAAGTCTATTTTGCGGCTTACGACGAAATCCCATCCATTATGCGGGAGATCGGGCGCCAGCGTGAGCTTACCTTCCGGGCTATTGGCGAGGGCAGCAACCTGCCTTATGACCTGGACGAATTCGACCAGCATTATTACCACCTTTTCCTTTGGGACAGTGAGGCGAAGAAAATCGCCGGTGCCTACCGCATGGGTCTGGGCCGCGAAATTATGAAGAAACACGGAGTGGGAGGCTTCTATACCAATTCGCTCTTTGAGTTTGACCAGGAAATCCATCCTTTCTTCCGGAAGGTTATAGAAATGGGCCGTGCCTACATCCTGCAGGAATATCAGATGAAGCCCCTGCCCCTTTTCCTGCTTTGGCGCGGTATTGTTCATGTATGTCTGCGCAATCCGGACCATAAGTTCCTGATGGGAGGTGTTAGCATCTCCGATAAATTCTCGGATTTCTCCAAATCACTGATCATTGAGTTTATGCGCTCCAATTATTACGACTCTGCGGTGGCACAGTACATTCATCCCAAACATGAGTTCAAGATCAAACTCAGGGACCGCGACAAGCATCTATTTCTGGACGAAGTGGAATCGGACCTGAACAAGCTGGATAAAATCATCGACGACCTGGAGCCGGAGCTCAGGCTGCCCGTATTGATTAAGAAATATATTAAGCAGAACGCGAAGGTAGTTGCCTTTAATGTAGACCCGAAGTTTAATGATGCCATAGACGGGCTGATGTACATCCGGATAAGCGACCTGCCGGAAAGCACCATAAAGCCGGTTCTGGAGGAGATGAGTGAAGAAATGCGCAAGGAACAGGAAAATAATAAATCTGAAAATCAGGCAGTTTAGAAAAAACACGATAAAAAGCGCGAAAATACTTGCGCCGCATGCAAAAAGATTCTATTTTTGCAGCACTTAAAACAACAGAAGTTAACGGTTTCTTAGCTCAGTTGGTAGAGCAACGGATTGAAAATCCGTGTGTCCCTGGTTCGATCCCTGGAGAAACCACAAACCACTTACAGCAATGTAGGTGGTTTTTTTATGCAGTTTTTTTCGCGCGGCGGGACATGAAAGCGGCGATGTTCAAAAGTTGTGAAATGTGTTCGTATTTGACTTTTTTTAAAGTCGCAGAGGTTAGACCTAAGAGCCAGTTAACCCCGCGCCACAAGTGGAACCGACGGTGATTTTTTTAACATTCGATGAAGTAGTCGGTATTACGATTTAGGATCCCAATGCAGTTTTTAGAGAGACTTTTCATTTTAACGGTTTTATTGTTTTTTTTACCAAAATTTTAAACAGAAGAGAGGCAAGGCCGCGGTTGGTATTATTTAACATGCTACTTCTTTTAGCGGGAATGAAGGTAAATAATACAACGATTTTGAGTTATTATCCTTTTTGTTATCTTTACAAACACCGCTATCATAACCTTCTATTACAAAAATACCCGGCAGTTAGCTGTCAACTCACAAGAAATACAAAAATTAATGATATGAAAGACAAACTAATGATCCTGTTTTTATTTATGACCATTGATCTGTCCTTCGCTCAACTAAATTGCTATCAGCAGAATAATGGTCTGTATCAGTATTATGCAAAATTGGAAAATATCCCAAATTTGAATTCAAATTTTAATAAAACTGATTTTATGAATTATGTGACAACATATGGAAATATGACCACTGGAAATCTTTCAACATTAAACACAAACGTAATATTGGTTTCAAAATCCTTTCCTACTTCTCAAACACCTTTCTTGCAAAATGTTGTTAGTATAGATTCAGATTCAGACATTTATCCAATTATTCTAAACTCCAATAATTCTGTTACGACAATTGAATGCAGAAACAATCCGATTTTATTAAATGTTCAAAATTTTGAGAAGAAGAACCTTAAACTAACTATTACAAAAAACCCAATTGATGAAACTTCAAAAATCGTAATCGATCCTAAAGTCAGGTTTTTTAAAATTGTAATAACCAATACTGCTGGTCAGAATATCTACGAAAATCAATTTAAAAGTACAGACAGCATTTTTCTGAATGAAATAACACAAGATCGTGGATTGTACATTTTAACTGTAACTGATCTGAATGACAATCAAACAGAATCAACTAAATTAATCAAATAGAGAGACTACACCTTATAGCTAAGCTTTCATTGGGCTTGGCAGACCAAAAATGAAAGCCCGTTAAAAGGAAGTTTCGGCAGCTTTTTGACCGTCTGTGAAAGTTTCGATTTTAAAATTAAACCTACAAAGCAGTCTTTCAGAAGGATTTCTTTCTTTATTAACTCCGGATATTGAAAAATTTCGACGTCGCAGTCCAGTCCAAAGGGACAAATGTTCCTTACGCAATTCCTAAAGATAGCTAACTGGAAGTTTATGCTTTCATGCAGTTGCCAATGCAAACTCAAACAGTTCAACTTATTTTTCAAAAAAATATTATTTATCTTCGCTCTCCAAACCTTTAAATCAGAGAATGAAAAATATATTTGCAGCTCTTGCGCTGCTTCTGTCCCTCAGTTTTGCCGCGCAGGACGGCATACAGTTCCGGAAAAACACCTTCAGTGAAATGCTGGCGCAGGCCAAAAAAGAAAACAAACTTATTTTTATCGATGCCATGGCCGTGTGGTGCGGTCCCTGTAAGCTCATGGACAAGAATGTCTTCAGCCAGAAAACAGTGGGCGATTACTATAACGCCAATTTCATTAACGGAAAATTTGATATGGAAAAGGGTGAAGGCCTGGAGCTGGCAGCCCGTTACGGTGTACGCTCCTACCCCACTTTTCTCTTCATCAATGGTGACGGACAGCTGGTATCGCGAAACATGGGCTATATGCCGGAATCTACTTTTCTGGAGTTAGGAAAGGAAGCCCATTCAGCCGTAAAAAATATGGGTTCCATGAAAGCCCGTTTTGAAAAAGGCGAAAAAGACCCGCAATTCCTCATCAACATCATCAAACTGCATGCTGAGACCGACTATGATTTTGCAAAGCAGGCGTCGGAAAGGTATTTTAAAAACAAGATGACCCCAGAATTCACCAAGGAGGAGGTTGGATACCTGATGTTCGCAATCAAAAGCGTGGATGACCCCAATTACAGTGTCTTCAAGAAAAACCAGAGTGCATTACTGCAGCATTTTCCGGCGCAGACCTTTGAGCAGTTCGATAATCAGCTGAAAATCCAGAAATCCTGGGAAACCTCAGTTGACATGAAAGCCAAAACCGTGAACACAACGCAGTTTTTAAAGGAAACTGAGCCCCTGGTTGGAAAGGAAGCTGCCGAGAGGGAACTGAACCGCCGTAAGCTGGACTTTTACGAACAATCCGACAATTTCGCGGCCTATCAGGCAGCTGCCCTGGCTTACTTTCAGAACAATACAAAGGCAGATCCTACTGAGCAACTGAAGGCGGCCTGGATATTTTCTGAAAAAGCCACTGACCCGGCGGCACTGAAAGCAGCACAGCAATGGGCCGAGCGTTCGGTGCAGATGCGTGAAACTCCGGAAAACAGCTATATCCTCGCCAAACTTTACCAGAAATCCGGCAAGAAGGCGGAAGCAAAAATGTATGCTGAGGCTGCTGTAAGACTGGCAAAACAAAAAGGTGCCGACAGCAGCGCGGCTGAAAAATTACTAACCGAGCTCTAAACTGAATTATTTGAAAAAACTATACTCCGCACTCCTTGTGTGTACTGTGGTGCTGGCTGCGGCACAGGATTCCAAAGCGCTTTATATAAAAGGAAATGCACTCTTGCTGCCTGTTGGCGTAGTGAATGTGGGCGCAGAATACCAGCTCAGCGGGAAGTTTACAGTACAGGCCGATGCCCTGGTCTCACCCTGGAAATCTTTTTCGGGTCATCAGGCACAGCTTTACATGGCAGGACTGGAGGGCCGGTATTACTTCAAAGGCGCTTTCAGAAAGTGGTATGTAGGTGCCAATCTGGGAGCAGTACGTTTTATTGCTCAAAAATGGAACCATTGGGGTGGCAGACCATTTCAGCTGACACCAAGTTCGCCCATATATAATGAGTTGGATCTTTATCAGGACGGTTTTGGAGTGATGCTGGGAGCCACAGTGGGTTACCAGTTTCAACTTTCAGAGAACTGGAACATTGATCTTTTTGCTGGTGGCGGGAACCTGCAGAGCTTCTACAAAGGCTATCACGAAACCTTGGGGGTGAGATATGATGAAATTACAGGCTGGAACCGCAGCGGCGAATGGATTCCGTACCGCGGCGGTGTGATGCTCTCTTATAAAATAAAATAATGAATATAAAAAGCTACAAATACCTTATTGTTGCCACAATAACCTTCCTGATTCTGTTCCTGATGAATTACATCGGCAACCCGGAAGCTGACAGACTGCAGCGTGCACTGATGACGGCGGGGGCAGGCGTGGCGGGTCTTACTATAGGTATGTGGTTTGTATACCGCAACCGTAACGACGGCGACCGGCCACCGCATGATTTTGATTAAAAGGGGGCAACACTTAACGTATGGGCAACTCGTATGTTTTGCCTGTCTTCTGGTTTACCGCCCGAATGAGCTTTACACCGGCAAACAATCCGTCGCGGTTTTTCAGTGAGGTACAGAGATCCGTGGGCAGCACTTCCACCTGATCCAGTGCCACAATCTCGTCGCCCACCGAAGCCGTTTTCAGGAGTTCTCCCCACAGGGAGGCGATTTTCAGCTTTTTTCCGTCGGCGACCGTAGCTATATTTCTCTTTTCGGCATACATCTGCTGGGGAGTGGCCAGCAAATACACTTCTTTTCTGTCAAAATCAAAAATAGGGTTAAGTTTTTCCATGATCTCATTGCCTATCTTACTGTCATTGTCTTTGGAGATGAAAACATAATCTTCATGACGGGAAAGGCCGGCAAAGGTGAGCGGATTCTTCAGCCGTACGCGCATCAGGTTCTGGTCATCATTCTGTCCGAACAAAGAATATGCAACCGTACCGCGACCGGTCTCAGTTTCAGCAATCGCGTCCTTCTTCTGCAGTTTCTTACGGTCTGCTTCAGCAAGATAGACGGCACCGGAAAAGCCACTGTCCAGCAGGTAGTTCACCTCTACCGACCCCGAACCCTGATGGCCAAAATAAACAAAAGGGAGCAGCTGCCTGCTCTTACTGTTCATGCGGAACAGGTTGTGCCTGCTAAGGTCCAGTTTGCTGCGGTCATTGGTTACAATAATGAGCTTCCGGCCAAAATCAATCTGTACAGCGGACTTTGCAAATGAATTAGGCCCGATAATACCTTTCACGCCGAAACATTTGCTAAGGATATTTTCTTCAGGATAATGAATGAAAGTCATGCCGTCAAAATCCAGACTGCCGATCCTGAACTGCTGAGCGGTGATCATGCCCGCCTGAACCTGGTTATTATTAGAGTCACGAATTTTGACAGATGTGCCGGATGCGCTGACGCTGCTTTCACCAAAAAGCACATTGGCAGCTCCCGTATCAAACAGGAATTTTTCAGTATTGTCCCTGTAAAGCACCTCAATAATGATAAACCGGTTTTCATACTCAAAGGGAATTTCCTCGTAATAATTTTCCGCCGTAATTCTGCCCGCATTAAGTGAGGTTTGTGCACTCAGGGCAAACCACTGCATAAAGACAAAAGAAAAGACAATTAAACGGCGCATAAACGGAAATTTTAATTGGGGTATAGAAGGTATCGGGTCCTGATTTTCTCAAATTCAGCCAGGCCCTCCTTCCAGCTGGCCCTGATCTCTTCTTCAGATTTTCCTGCAATGATCTGCCTGCGCAGTTCGTCTGTACCGGCAAGTTTATCAAAAAAGAGATTCTTGAGGAAGAAATCCTGCTGTGGGCTCTTATACTCTTTGTAAGCCTTCAGCAACCACTCCAGATTAATCCTGCGCAAAATTTCACTGTTATCAGATAAGTTCTCACCGTAGCAAAGTTTTCCGTTCAGGAAAGGGTCTTTGGCACCTTCGGTTGGCCGGGGTGTGAACTGATAAGGTAAACTTCTGGTCCAGGGCGAGCCATAGATCTGAAACGGCAATGCTGTACCGCGACCCACAGAAACCTGCGTACCTTCAAAAAAGCAGAGACTTGGATACAGGTTGACCGATTTTTCATTGGGAAGGTTGGGCGAAGGTTTTTCCAGCATACCGTATCGCTGGGTCTTATGATACCCCAGCATCGGAATAACGGTATATTTTGCCTTAACTCCGTTTTTCAGCCATTTTTCGCCGTTCACCATATTTCCGTATTCACCCATCGTAAGTCCATATACCACCGGAACCTTATGCATACCTACAAAACTCGTGAACTTTTCCTTCAGCACAGGGCCATCGGTATAACCGTCGTGCGGGTTGGGCCTGTCCAGCACGATCACTTCCACATTGTTTTCAGCACCTGCTTCCATTACATAGGTCAGTGTGGAGATATACGTATAAAAGCGCACGCCGACATCCTGGATGTCGAAAAGGATAACGTCCAGACCTTTCATCTGGTCGGGTGTGGGTTTTTTATTGTTACCGTAAAGGGAAACGATGCGGATACCTGTTCTGGTATCTACTCCGCTCTTTACATGTTCACCAGCATCTGCAGTTCCGCGGAAGCCGTGTTCCGGCGCAAAGATGGACTTGATTTTAATGTCATTCTTTACCAGGAAATCCACAAGGTGTGTGCGGTCTTTCAGCAGGCCTGTCTGGTTGGTTACTATTCCTACATTTTTATTTTTAAGAAGAGGAAGATAAAGCTCATGCCTGTCGGCAGCAGCCAGAAAACAGTCTGTCTTTTGGGCACTTAAGGGGTTTATTGCTAAAAATATTAGGCAAATAAGAACTAAATCTCTAATTTTGGCAGCTAAAATCATCTGCTTGAAGTTTCCGTTATATTTTTCCAAAAAAATAGCTTTTTCCAAAGATAACAAAAATAATCTCTCACGGATTATCATCTTTATCGGCAGGCTTTCTGTAGCTCTCGGCATCATTGTCTCCCTGCTCACAGTTTCTGTAGGATTCGGCTCCAAGGAAGCCATCAAACTGCGGATGGCCGACTTCAGCGGACATATTAACATAAAATCCAAGCGCTCCAATTCTTCTTACGATTCCTCGGTTCTGGACAAAAACGGTCTCGACCTCAAGAAAATAAGGGCCAATCCCGATGTAGCTACAGCGCAGAACTATGTAAGCGCAAGCGGCATTCTTCGGAATGAGCACAACTTTGCCGGCGTGGTGATGAAGGGCATTGGAAAAGATTTTGATCATGACCGCTTCAGGAAATTCATCATTAGCGGTACAACGCCAAAGGTCACCGAAGATGGCTATAACAACGGTGTGGTAATTTCTGAGAAGATTGCCAGTGACCTGCATTTAGGTGTGAAAGACAGCATAGTTGCTATATTTTCAAAACAGAACCAACAGCCCATTTACAGGAATTTTGAGGTGGTGGGCATTTACAAGACCGACATCAAGATGATTGACGACCAGTTTATCCTGGGCGACATCAACCATGCGCGCAAAATCCTGGATATGAAAAAGGATGACGTGGGCGGCATTGATATTTTCCTGAAAAATGTTGATGACATTGAAAACGCAGCGCCCGAAATTGAACGCAGTGTAGGCCTGAAGAACTATACCGAAAAAGCTACTGAAAAATACCCGCAAATCGTAGACTGGATCAATATCTTCGACAATAATATCGCGGTAATCATCGTCATCATGCTCATTGTAGTGATCATTAACATCGTAATGGTCCTGCTCATTCTGATCATCGAACGTACCAATTCCATAGGTTTGCTTAAGACTTTGGGTGCCAGCAACGCTCAGATCCGGATGCTATTCATTTATTACACCTTGCTGATCATGGTACCGGGACTGGTGTTTGGCAATCTGATCGGTCTGGTCCTGCTTGGGCTACAGGAAGTTTTCGGAATTATTGAGCTTAATCCCGAGAACT
Organism: Kaistella sp. PBT33-4; assembly: GCF_029194425.1. Classification (NCBI taxonomy): domain Bacteria; kingdom Pseudomonadati; phylum Bacteroidota; class Flavobacteriia; order Flavobacteriales; family Weeksellaceae; genus Kaistella; species Kaistella sp. PBT33-4. Next base: position 378,478 of record NZ_JARFYL010000004.1, read on the forward strand.
ATTATATCAGTACAGTTCCGGTGGACCTTAATCCGCTGATTCCCCTGGTTATTTCGGCAGGAATCCTTTTGGTGTCGGCATTCGCTATGATATTCCCGAGCTATCTGATCTCCAAGATATCGCCGGCCAAATCCATTAAATACACATAAAAATAAAAAGTTCAGATATGAAATTTGCTAATAATATATTAGAAACCATTGGCAATACACCTCTGGTAAAACTCAATAAAGTTTTGGGCGAAGATTTCCCGGCTTTGGTTTTGGCGAAAGTGGAGACCTTTAACCCCGGAAACTCCGTGAAAGACCGTATGGCCGTAAAGATGATTGAGGATGCGGAAAAAGACGGCCGTCTGAAACCCGGCGGAACGATCGTGGAAGGAACTTCCGGAAATACAGGAATGGGACTGGCCCTGGCAGCAATCGTAAAAGGTTATAAATGTATTTTCGTTACGAACGACAAACAGTCCAAGGAGAAATGTGATATCCTTCGCGCCGTAGGTGCCGAGGTTATTGTTTGCCCTACCGACGTAACCCCGGATGATCCGCGTTCCTACTATTCTGTTTCCAAAAGTCTGGCGGAGCAGACAGAAAATGGCTGGTACGTGAACCAATATGACAACCTTTCCAACCGCGAGACCCATTACGAGCAAACAGCACCGGAAATCTGGGAACAGACAGAAGGTAAACTGACGCATTTTGTGGCCGGCGCCGGAACAGGAGGTACCGTTACAGGCTGCGGCAGATTCTTTAAAGAGCGCAATCCCAATATCCACATTACTGGTGTGGATACTTACGGTTCCATACTGAAGGAAATTCACGAAACCGGTGAAATCCATCCGGAAAATGCTTATGCCTATATTACTGAAGGTATTGGCGAAGACATCCTGCCGGAAAACTACGACATGAGCGTCATCGACCATTTTGAAAAGGTAACGGATAAAGACGGTGCCGTCTACGCCAGGAAACTGGCTAAAGAAGAGGGTATTTTCTGCGGCTATTCAGCAGGAAGCGCCATCGCTGCACTGAAGCAGATGCAGGATAAATTCACGAAGGATGATATCATTGTAGTGCTTCTGCATGATCACGGCTCCCGTTACGTAGGCAAGATCTATAACGACGACTGGATGAAACAGATGGGCTGGCTGGATTAATTTTAAGAAAACAAGATTTCATAATAAACCCCTTTGGCTTTTGGTTAAGGGGTTTTATCTTATGTGGTTATCTTTAATTAGCTGCAACTTCAGATCGACTAAGCTATTCTTCTTCATTTCCTAAAATGAAATTGTGTCCTTTCCGGTAGAAAAGGTTTCTTCTCTCTGCCTGCAGCGTTTCAATCTGGTCCAGCAAATGGCTGATGACTTCCAGTCCCGGCAGGTTCACCTCCAGGTCATAATGCCAGTTTACAAAGCGTTCAAACGCCGGTAAATCTTCATAATAAAGATACTTCACCTCGTCTTCAGTTTCCGTTTTCAACAGTCCGGATTCTTCAAGCTCATCAAAAAAATTGATTTCTATATTGTAGAGCGTTACAAGCTCCTCACGTGATATTCTCTGGCTCATTTCCTAAGTTTTTGAAGTTCTGCAAACAGTTCCTTTTCCCGCGCCGTCAGATTTTTCGGCAACTCAATACTGTAGCTAACATACAGGTCACCATACTGACCCTCTTTTTTGTAGACCGGAAATCCTTTACCTTTCAGCCGGGCTTTTGTACCGTTTTGGGTTTCGGGTTTCACCTTCAGGTTTACTTCACCATCCAGGGTTTTCACCTTTACCTCGCCTCCTAACATCGCGGTATAAAGATCGATGGTAACCACAGCGGCCAGGTCATCCCCGTTTCGTGTAAAATGGGGGTCTTCCGCTATGGCGAAAGTGATATAGAGGTCGCCGCTGGGTCCGCCGTTATATCCCGGATTGCCGTGCCCGGCAAGTTTTATCTTTTGCCCGTCATGAAGTCCGGCCGGTATTGTAATCCGGACTTTCTTTCCGTTGATTTCAAACGTTTGCTGATGCGTTCGTGCGGCATCCCTTAAATGAAGCTGCAGTTCTGCAGAAATATCCTGCCCCCTGAATTTCCCGGAGGCAGAGCCACGTGCATTCCTGAAGCCTCCTCCACCGCCACCAAACATGCTCTGAAAGAAATCTGAAAAGTCTTCGCCCTCACCAAAATCAGCACCTGAAAATCCACCGAAATCACCGGTGCCCTGTGCCTGCTTTTGCCTGCGTTGCTGTTGCTGTGCTCTTTCGTACTCTTCGCCGTGCTGCCAGTGCTCGCCGTATTTATCATATTTTGAACGGTTTTCAGCATTGCTCAGGACTTCATTGGCCTCATTGATTTCCTTAAATTTTCTCTCGGCCTCTTTATCGCCCGGATTCACATCGGGATGATATTTGCGGGCCAGTTTCCTGTAGGCCTTTTTTACCTCCTCGGGCGTGGCTGTTTTGGCTATTCCAAGTATTTTGTAGTAATCGATATATGCCATTTTATGTGGGGCTTTCTTCAAAATTACAGATTTTACAACATAATTTCAATTAACTTTGAAAAAAAAGTCTTTATGAATTCAGTGCTGAAAAACTATTCAGGCCTTCTGCTTTTACTGGCCGGGATAATTGCGGGCAGTATTTTGGGCATTTTCTGGCCGCAGGCAGTAGAATATCTTAAACCGCTGGGCGATATTTTCCTGAATCTCCTTTTCGTAAGTGTAGTACCGCTGGTATTTTTCGCGGTGGCCAATTCCATTGCATCACTGGAGCAGCAGTCGCGTTTCGGCCGCATTATTTTCAGCATGGCCGGTACCTTTCTTTTTACCATCCTTATTGCGGCTATTTTTACAGTAGGTGTGGTTTACTTCTTCCCTACCGAAGCGCTGCCTTCAACTGGCGAAGTTTTACCTGAAGTTGCATCAGACGACAGCTGGAGGGACCGATTGGTCAGGTTTTTCTCAGTGGGCGAATTCACAGAACTCTTTTCCAGGCGAAATATGCTGGCGCTGCTCATCTTTGCCTTTCTTACAGGAATGGCAGCGCGCAAAAGCGGCGCGGCAGGCCAACCTTTCAGCCTTTTTCTGGCTTCAGGGTACGAGGTGATGAAGGAACTGCTGTTAATGGTGATGAAAGCTGCGCCCATAGGTTTGGGTGCTTATTTCGCCTATCAGGTAGCAACTGTTGGTCCTCAGCTTTTTGGGTTCTATGCGAAGCCACTCGGACTTTATTATGCCGCCGGTACTGTTTATTTTATTGTCTTTTTCTCCCTTTATGCATTTATGGCTATGGGTCCGGATGGTGTCCGCAGATTCTGGAAAAACAATATCTATCCGGGTCTTACTGCAATTTCCACCTGCAGCAGTTTTGCAACGATGCCGGCTAACCTGCAGGCAGCATCAAGGATAGGAGTACCGGCTACCATAGCGAATATCGTGATTCCACTGGGCAGCACCCTGCACAAAGACGGTTCGTCCATGTCGTCCATCATCAAGATCTATGTGGCGTTCCTGATTATCGGGCAGGATTTTTTTGACCCAATTAATCTGCTCTTAGCTTTGGGAATTACGGTCTTTGTAAGCATAGTTGCCGGAGGTATACCCAATGGCGGATATGTAGGTGAAATGCTGATGATTTCAGTATACCAGCTGCCGGTAGAAGCCATTCCCGCGGTTATGATTTTGGGCACATTGGTTGATCCGCTGGCTACGCTTTTGAATTCAAGCGGCGATACAGTGGCCTCCATGCTGGTAACCCGAATTACAGGCGAGAAATTCATTGAAGGTGAGGAAATACCTCTTTAATCTGAAACTTCTTACGGAATAATTTTGAGTGTCGGTGCGCAACCGTAAACGGAACCTAATTACACTAAAATATTTTTTTTATGCAGATAGACATCAGACCCCTGGCAATTGAAGACTATGACGAGCTTCGCGAAACAATGAAGAAGGCTTATCCTACCATGTCCGAGAGCATCTGGTCCAAAAAGAGCATACAAAAGTTGCTGCGAATCTTCCCGGACGGACAGATCTGTATCACCGTAGACGGTAAAATTGCGGCAGTATCGCTGGCACTTATAGTTCAGTATAAAATGTTCGGCGACGATCATACTTATAAAGAAATTACCGGCAACTATACATTCAGCACTCACTCGGACACGGGTGATGTGCTTTACGGAATTGAAGTTTTTGTGGATCCTGAGTACCGGAAATTAAGGCTTGCACGCCGGCTGTACGATGCACGGAAGGAACTTTGCGAAACCCGCAACCTGAAATCTATTATGGTGGGCGGACGGATCCCGAACTACCACCTGCACAGTGCCGAACTTTCGCCTCGTGAGTACATTCAGCAGGTGCGGAAAAAAGAAATTTACGATCCGGTCCTGAGTTTTCAGCTGTCCAATAACTTCCTGCCGGTACGCATTCTGAAAAATTACCTGCCGGAAGATTTGCATTCCAAGGAAAACGCGGTACTGCTGCAATGGAATAATATATATTACAGCAACAAGCCCAATACAATGCAGGATTCCGTTATCCGTCTGGGACTTGTGCAGTGGCAGATGAGACATTTCAAAACAGTTGATGCCTTTTATGAGCAGGTTGAATTCTTTGTGAATGTAATGGCCGATTATAAATCGGACTTCGTTATGTTTCCTGAGTTTTTCAACACGCCGCTGCTGGCTCCTTTCAATCATCTTTCGGAAAGGGAAAGTATGTTTAAACTGGCGGAACTGACAGAAGAAATAAAGAATAAGATCTCCGAACTGGCCATTGGCTATAACATCAACATTATCGCCGGCTCCATGCCGATTGTGGAAAATGATGACCTGTACAATATAAGCTATCTGCTGCACCGAGACGGTCGGATAGACGAGCACCGAAAAATCCACATTACCCCTAATGAGAAGAAATTTTATGGGATGAAAGGCGGTAATGAGATTAAAGTAATTGACACCGACTGCGGAAAAGTTGGTTTGGTGATCTGCTACGACGTAGAGTTTCCGGAACTGCCAAGAATACTGGCCGACCAGGGCATGAAAATCCTTTTCGTTCCCTACCTAACCGACACGCAAAATGCCTATACAAGGGTGCGGCACTGCGCTGCGGCACGGGCGATTGAAAATGAGTGTTATGTGGCCATCGCCGGTTGTGTGGGCAACCTGCCGGGGGTGAATAATATGGACATCCAGTTTGGTCAGGCAGCCGTCTTTACACCTTCCGACTTTGCTTTTCCGTCTAATGCCATTAAAGGAGAAGCTACCCCAAACACGGAAACGACCCTGATTGTAGATGTAGACCTCAATTTACTTAAGGAACTTCACCACTACGGCGCCGTACGTACCATGAGCGACCGAAGGACAGATCTTTATACTACGGTGAATCTGAAGGATGAGGCGGAATAATTTCAACAAATATATCCGAAAAAAGTAAGGCCACTCTTCCGAATGGCCTTCTCTCTTTTCAGTTTATTATTCAATTTTTCAGCCCCGGTCACCCATTTGCCATTATGGAGAGCGGCTTTTTTTTGCCCAATTACGCAGGAGATTTTATGATCGAGCGATTGATCCTCCCCACTCATGACGGTGCCGTGATCCGAAACCTTGTTGTGGGATTAAGCGCCGCAAGCTATTGGACTAAACTTAAAGCACCGGGCCAATAAGTTGTAACTTAATCCGGCAGTCCCCAAACATCTTGCTTTTGGATCAGCATACGATACAGGGAATGCTATCTCACCGTAAGCAGTACAGCAGCGGAAATCAGCACGCCGTTATTTTCATAAAACAGTGCAATCTGCCCGGTATGTAACACGGATTACGAATTTAATTGAAACTCCTTTTTTATCATCACATAAAAAACAGACTCTTTGTCATCCCGCAGGAATCTCAGGAATATGAATATCTACTGTATAGATTCGCTCGGAATGACAAAAGGCTGATTAATTCATTAACGGTCCACCAAAGACAGTGGTCCTATTTATACGCCTCAATCGCTTTGTTGATCAAATCTACCTGCTGATTGATGGTTGGGCTTTTCGGATTGCCTTTCAGCACACCCATCTTTTTCTGCAGCCCGTCCTTCAGCATCTGGCTGATCATCATTTTAGCCTGCGGGTTCTGGCCGATCTGCCCCTTGGCCTGCATCAGGATCTTAGTAAGGTTTTCGGTGGCTTTCAGATTGTCTGATGTCATGATCCAGTTGAATCCTTCTTCCGCGCTGGTGCCCAACTTCGGATTCTGGAATTTAATAAAAGGATAAAAGGCTACTGTAGAGGCGATGGCGTGCATCTGCTTTTCTATCTTATTCTTTACGATCAGTGGCAGAAGCTCGGTCATCAGATCTTCCCCTGCGCTCTCCAGGTCAATTTTGTCGGCCAGGGCACCTACACGCGAAGGATCGATTCCGGCGATTGCGGCTAGTGAACCGGCTTTAACCGAGTTGGAAACAGCACTGATTCCTTTTTCAAATACCGGCAGGTACTTCTTGTTCTTTGTTTTTGCCAATGCTGAAATGGCCGCAGCCTGCACAAGGGTTTTCGGATCGTTTGAGGCCAGCTTTTCAACTTCGGCCAATGCAGCTTTACTGTGATCAGCTTTAGAAAGGTCCAGACCGGCCAGCGCGCGCATCCGGATTCGGAAGTTGGGATCTTTAAGTGCCGCAGTTAAGGTTTCTAAAGATGCCGCCTGTGCGGAATTCTCTGCAGCATTATCTACGGCTTTATAACGGCTTAAAAACTCTTTGGAACCGGAATACTGCATGAAATACTGCTCCGGAGTTTTGTTCTCAGTAATTTCCGCCAGCAGCACACCGTCCGCATTCAGATTTATGAAATCCGGGTTCTTCGCTACAGGAAAGCTGAAGATATTACGTGATTTGGCATTCACCCATACATTGCGGCGCGTGGGCTTTCCGTTTTCGTAAACATCAACCGCCAGTGGAAATTCGAAAGCGTCGCCTGCCTGGTTTTGGCTTAAAGTGACCGTTACCTGCTTTTTAACAGGCTCATACGTGGTTGTATAAGACAGTTTTGGATGTCCGCTGCCATAAAACCACTGATTGAAGAACCAATTCAGGTCCTTACCCGAAACTTTCTCCAGCGAAAGTCTTACCTGTGAGGCTTCGCCGGTACCGTATTCATTGGTTTTCAGGTAATCATTTAGTCCAGCGTAAAAAGCGTCATCACCCAGATAATTCCTGAGCATATGCAGGATGGAACCGCCTTTATTGTAAGAAACACCGTCGAACATATCCTCTTTGGAGTGATAGTTAAATCTCACCAGGTCTTTGGTAATGTTGGCAGGATCCGCATAATAACCCTGAGCAGCTTTCATCAGCGTATAATCGGCGTAATCCTTTCCGTACTTATGCTCATTCCAAAGGTATTCCGAATAATTGGCGAAAGATTCATTCACGGTCAGGTTGCTCCAGCTTTCTGTGGTCACGATATTTCCGAACCAATGATGGAACGCTTCATGGGCAATCACATCTTCCCAGCGGTTTTCATCAATAAGGTCGCCGGGCTTCTGCTGGGCAGCTTCCTGGTGCAGCACAGCTGTGGTGTTTTCCATGGCACCCGATACATAATCGCGGGCAGTGATCTGTGCATACTTAGACCAGGGATAGTCGTATTTAAGTTTAGTGGAGAAAAATTCAAGCATTTCCGGCGTATTCCCGAAAATCTGTTTTGCATAAGGCTCGTATTCCTTCTCCACATAATAATCTACGGCAATATTTCTCCATTTGTCTTTCACAATGGCATAATCGCCTACCCCCATAAAGAAAAGGTAAGGCGCATGCTTTTTGTCCTGCACCCAATGGTCGGTACGCATTCCTTTGCCGTCCTTGACTGAAGATTTCATCAGGCCGTTTGAAAGGGTCACATACTTATCAGGAACTGTCATATAGATTTCCTGCGTGGTTTTCTGGTTAGGTTTATCCACGGTTGGGAACCAGGCGGAGCTGGCTTCGGTTTCACCCTGGGTCCAGATCTGCACCGGTTTATCTGGGTCAGTACCCTGTGCATTTACAAAATAAAGCCCTTTTGCATCAGTAATCGCGGCACTGCCGGTCTGTGTAACTTCATTGGGTCTGGCCGTGTACTTTATGTACACCGTATAATCCTGAGTCCTGTTGTAGCTTTTATCCAGATTGATCTTCAGTATATCATTGCTGTAGGTATATTTAAGCGGAGATCTGGCACCGCTTTTTTCCAGCGCAACTTCGTGAATGAGCATGGCTTTCGCGTCCAGGATCAAAGAATCGGATGCATAAAAATAAGGGGAGGCCGTAATCCAGGCTTCGCCGTTCATCTGCTCCTTTGCATAGTCAAAGTTTACGCGCAGTTTGGTATGCTTAAGCTCTGTAGATTTGGTATGTGTGGCACGGTAGATTTCATTTCTGCCTGAAGTTTCGGTTTGCGCGCGCAGCTGTCCCGTAAACAGGATTCCGAGCAGCGAAACCGCTACAATTAATTTCTTCATATAAAAATTGGTTGGATTATTTTGATTTAGGATGGATGAGGATGTCGAAGATGTCATTCACAATATCCTCGTACTGCCCCTTCTTAAGTTGCTCCTTACTTTTGTCAAATGCTTTCTTCAGTTCACTCTCAGGGTTTTCCTCATCGACCGTTTCCACAGTTGCGACCCCTTTAATGTTGAGCAGGATTTCCTGAAGTTTGACTGTGTCGTAATCATCTTCAGGAACGATTTTCAGGTACTTCATTTCTTGTCTTTTGTAAAAGGGATTTTCATTCCGGACTGCAGCAGGGTCATTTCATTTTTGGAGGGATTGAAATGCAGCTCGATACCGGCAGATTCAAATTTGAAAACGGTCGCGCTTTCAGCATCCAGCGCAAATTCGCTTTGACCGGTAGCCTGCGCAAACAGTTTGCCGTCTCTGGAACGGACGTCAATTTTCAGCGGAATCTGCGTAGACGAATATGTACCTGTAAGTTTATTCAGGTCATCTGTTTTTACAGCAACTGATTTAAATGTTGGGATGTCAAAATCCTTTCCGGTGGCGGCACTTAAGGCGGCGATGGCAATCCTGTTATTGTCGAAGGCACTGCCGTTCGAAAGCATGACATAAGTGGTCTTGTTTTCAGGAAAATGATACAGAGCCGAGGTGAACCCGTCAATGCCGCCTGTATGGCCGTAGCCGGTAAGACCGTTGAACGGCACAGAGAAAAGCCCATAACCATAACTATCCGTCATCTTCATCATTTTCTCAAGACTTGCTGCTGAAACAACTTTACCGCCGAAGAGCGCGTTGGCAAACTTCAACAGGTCACCGGTTGTGGACACTACGGCACCGGCACCTGTGGGCACAGACATGTCCGTCTCGGCATCTTTAACAAAATTTTCAGCAAAGACATAGGAATAGGCTTCTTTGTTGGCGGGATCAATCGCTTTACCAAAATAGGTATTGTTAAGACCCAGTGGTTTTGTTATTTTCTCCTCAAGCAGTTTAGCATAGGTTTTCTGGTATGCTGTTTCCAGGATATAACTGAGCAGGATGTAATTGGAATTACTATAACTCATGGTATTACCGGGTTCGAAGTCACTGCCGGCTGCTGTAATTTTAGCCACCATATCTTTTGGTGTAATTGCTTTACTGTTCCAGGTCAGATAATCGGGCAGTGCGGTCACGTTGTGAATTCCGCTCCGGTGGTTCAGCAGATGTTCCAGCGTGATTTTATCGGCATTTTTTATTTGAGGAAAGTATTTGGAAAGCTTTTCGTCCAGTTTCAGTTTATTCTCCTCCACTGCCTTCATGACCAATACGGAGGTAAAGGTTTTAGTGATGGAACCGATCCTGAATCTGGTTTCAGGTGTATTTTTTATCTTATTCTCCACATCAGCATACCCGAATGCGTTACTGTAAACCGTCTTTCCGTTCTCTGCTACAGCAACAGTTCCCATAAATTTGCGGTTCTGGTCCAGAGCCTGCATAAAACTGTTCATTTTTTGGGTATTGAAACTCTGTGCAAATACCGCCGAAAAAGCAAATACAGCCGAAAGTGTAGCAATTTTATTCATAATGTGGAGGTTTGATGTAGAATATTAGTCTGCAAGATCAACTTTAAGTTACAAACGAAAATCCTGAAAAATAACTACAATGACACAATAAGGTGATGAATAAACAGGTCAAACTACCTCAAACTTTATCAAACCTTATTCGGGAATGAGATTTCAAACTTACACCCGCAGGTACTTTATAACTGATTAAATGGCCACCGGCGCCTTAATACCCGGATAAGGATCGTAATTCTCCAGAGTAAAATCCTCAAAATCAAAACTGAAGATATCCTTAACCTCCGGATTAAGCTTCATCACGGGCAAAGCACGGGGCGTGCGCGAAAGCTGTTTATTTACCTGTTCAAAATGGTTGTTGTAGATGTGTACATCGCCAAACGTGTGTACATATTCCCCTACTTCCAGGCCGCAGACCTGAGCCACCATCATCTGCAGCAGGGCGTAACTTGCGATATTGAAGGGAACCCCCAGAAACACATCGGCACTGCGCTGATAAAGCTGCAGCGATAGCTTACCGTCGGCCACATAAAACTGGAAAAGGGCGTGACAGGGCGCCAGCGCCATATTAGGGATTTCGGAAACATTCCAGGCGGAAACGATCAGCCTTCGTGAGTCCGGATTTTTCTTTATCTGGTCAATCACCTCGCTGATCTGGTCCACCACTTTACCGTCGGAACCTGTCCAGCTGCGCCACTGTGCGCCGTACACGGGACCCAGATCGCCATTTTCATCCGCCCATTCGTTCCAGATGGTAACGCCGTTGTCCGTGAGGTATTTGATATTGGTATCACCTTTCAGGAACCAAAGCAATTCGTAGATAATTGATTTTAAGTGAACTTTTTTTGTCGTCACCAGCGGGAAGCCTTTGCTAAGGTCATAGCGGAGCTGATAGCCAAAAACACTTCGCGTACCCGTACCGGTACGGTCGGTTTTGTCGGTTCCGTGGTCGATGATATGCTGAAGAAGATCCTGGTAGTTACGCATGAGGAGGAATAGAATATTAGACTGTAAAAAACCTCAAAAATACGGAATTTCAATCGATACCAACAACCTTTTGAGTGCGGTTATTGAGTGAAAATGTATCGCCGGACCTGCAACCCTGCATGGCTTTTATCAGTGGGGCTTCCGGCGAAACTGTCATAATCTTTCTCCCCTCCAGCTCCAGCTGGCCAACAGGTGCCGCAATATAAAACAGTCCTGCGCCGGTTTCCACAAGGGCACCAAGCTCCGCCAATTGACACGGAGCATTGTTAAGCCTTGCCAATGCATCCATCTGGTTCCGAACCTCGCTGAGCTGGCTATGCAGGTTACGGATTTCCTGGGCAACCATTTCGCGGCTGGTCTCGTACTTATCACCCATTGAGCTTTTGGTCTCCGAGTTGGCTTCCTGGGTTTGCCGGATGAGTTCATCAAGGGTCGCTGCCTTGCCTGCCAGGCGTTCCTTAACAGTTTTCACGAGTTTTGTTTTATCCATTATTTTGGAAATGAATTCTATTGCCTGGCAATTTAAGGATTTTTTAAAGTCCTTAGGAAAGTTACGCGCATTATAAGCATCTTCCGTATGCAGTAATTGTATATATTTGAATGAAAAGTATGACGTTTGTGATACCTATCTCCCGCCTGGCGGTTGTATATGTATAATTTTGTGATATATATATACAAGTTACCAGCAAGGCTTTAACGACAACGACTAACGAAAATATGACAAGAAACATACAAGATATTGCACCATTGTTGGCCGACCATTTTGTGGACTTTGAAAGTGACGTAAAGACTTTTGAAGAAAATAATAAATTGGTCGCTGACAACGCACAACGACTTGGACTTTATCACAAGTATTTGTGTCTGCTTCACGACAGTTGGATTATAAAAACAAATATCGCGACTGACAAATTCTCAATTACTCTCAACGACTTTACAACTCACGTTTTTTCAGACGTAATCGTTGACAAGAAAAAAATAAAAATTGACCACGACAAACTCGTTTTTCCAATACAAGTTGACTTTGAGACAACGAATTTGACATTCAACAAAGTGGATGAAGACGGTAACATTCAAAGAATTGAACCAACAACTATAGACGAATACCTTTACGAGCAAATTATTTCAATTGACAACGAAAAAATAGAAATCGGTTTAGTCGTTTGGAAGAACGGAATTAAAAAGAAACCTGGACAACACATTCTTATCTTATTGACTGTAAAAAATATTATCCTGACAGAATTGCAAGACAATGCTTGGACAGAAATCTTTGGAAACGCTTACGACAACTATTACAAGTATTTTAAAGCCGAACTTGATACTGGAAGGTATTTATCCGACCAATCAATTTGTTATGAATTATATGACGAATATGAAGGACAACTTAACGGCTGAAGGAAGAAGCCCAGCTGGTAACAGGCGTTTGGCTCAATGGCGGGTGAAGTGGTTAATTCAAGGTTCTAACTCGCATCAAATTTTGTGGTATATTGACAGTTTTGTGCTCCGAAACGCGCCCGAACGCAAAGCCCGAAAACGTTACCTGCAAGCGTAGAGCGACAGCAGACAAAAAAACGGGGAAGCCGAAAACCGACCAGAGTAGGCAATAAAATTTTAAAACAAAAAAAATGGGAAAAGCAGGAAAAGTAATCGTATTCGTATTCGTGTGCTTAGTAATTCTTGTCGTATTGACTGTAATCAAAGAAGCAGGCGGTGGAGCAGTAATGTGGCTTGGTGCATTGGCAATTCCACTTATTTACAAGAGTATGTTTGGCAAAAAAGACGATGAAACAAATGACCAAAACAAAGACATCACATTGAAAAAGTAATGATACCTAACCATTATCAAACTCTTGGTATTTCACCAACTGCATCTAAGGACGAGATTAAAAAGGCTTATAGACAGCTTGCTTTACAATTTCATCCTGACAGAAATAAAAGTCCAGATGCACACGAAAAATTCATTGAAATCAATGAAGCATATCTTATTTTATTTGACGAAGAAGCGAGAGCAAAATATGACCGAGAGTATAAATACTATTATGGTCAAAAAGCAAAAACAGAACAAACTTCATCATCATATCAAGAAAAGACAAACCAAGAGAAAGAATACAAACACACATATTCTTCAAAACGAGAGCCACAATTTGAAGATGAAGACCTTAATCAATGGACAAGGAATGCACGTGAACAAGCTGAGAGTTTTGCTAAAATGGCATTCGATGAGTTTTCAAAACTTGTTGTCGGTATGGTTAAGGAGACAGGTTTTCAATTGGGCAACGCGTTCTTGGTAATGATTGGAGCTTTACTTTCAATGGGTGGCTGTGGAAACATTGTAATCGGTCTGACTTCTAAAGGGGAAATTGGAAACCCAATATTGGGCATAATATTATTACCCATAGGAATATTCCTTTACAGTATGGCTCAAAAAAATTACGATAACCATAAACCTAAGTAAAATGAAGAAAACATCATTTTTAATACTCTTTTCTTTTTTACTAATTCAATCTTCCTTTGGACAGGTTTCATCAACACCTCCACTACCGACAGGTTGGGAAAGAATTTACATTAAAAATGTTGGAAGTTTTGATTTACCACCAACAATGGAAGTCCAAAAAGGAAAATACAAGGAGTTTGTTGATGAGATTAAAAAAATAAAAGGCTTTGATGCTTCTCAACTTACTGCTCAACAAAAAGGGTTGAATGAATTTGGAAAAGAAGGCTTTGAAAAATATGCTCGTGTTATGGTAGAAACGACATTCGGTTCACCAGGTGACTTTGAAAAATTTAATTTCAACTTAGCTGAAATTACGCAAGCAGACATTGCTGAACTGAACACAATTTACAAACAGCAAATTCAACAAAGTTTCCTTGGGACAGGATTAAAGTTAATAGAGTGGTATCCTTTAAAGGTTGAAAAAGTAAATGGAGTGTCTTGTATTCACATTAGTTACAAGAGACAGTTACAAGACAAGCCGTTTGTCTTGGTGCACATATATTACTTTCATAACAATGACAGGATGCACAATTTGACACTTTCTTACCGACTTTCAGAAGCAGATTATTGGAAAGCGGACTTTGCAACAATCTTAAAATCATTTAGAATAACAAACATTAGATAATATGACATTTTTATTTCAACAACAGCAAGCAGGACTTGGACTAATAGGATGGATAATTGTCTTTGCAGCATTCTATTTTTTGAAAGATGTAGTTTTCAAAAAAGATAAACCGAATGACAAAATCGACCAACCTAAAAGCGAATAACGTGACACCGAAAGACAGAACGCCAGCAGGTAACATCGGTAGCTGTTGCACAACCCTCTTTTTCCGGCGTTAGGTTTCCAAATGCTATAAAAAACAGCCTCTTTTAAAGCGATTTAAGAGAGGTTTTTGTTTTTAGCGGTGAAAGTTTTCCGGATTTTCGGTTGGCTTAAATGGAAGCTGGTGAAGTCAGGGGAAAGCGGTTTTGCCAAAACCGAAACTTTCCTTTTGGAAGGTTCATCATTTGAAAGTTGCGGTGAACTTTTCGGGTGATGAACTTCAGGTATTTTTTCAGGTTATAAGTGAGCGCGGCCATCAAAATCCCGTCCGGAACGGGACAGGCTGTGTTTATTGGCCTGAGCCATGCCGCGCGAGTTGATTATTTTGCTCACTAGTTTTTATTTCTTTATTGGTGTTCGTGAATGCTTCGCATTTCATGTTGTGGTGGTTGATGAGCGTTCCCAGAACCGGCTCTACTCGCGAACTCCGGCGTTTGGTGAGAAAACGGGTGTATTTCTTGTCCCGGCTTAGTTTTTCGTGCATTTCATCGTACAGCGGTTTGTGGATGCTGTCATCCAGTTTCTTGAACCTGGTGACCTTTCCGCAGCATTCCGCCCGTAACGGACATTTGCCGCAATCTTTTTCGCTGCTTCTGTAGATGTTTTTCGCGTAACCTTTGCTGTAAAACTGAAAACCGCGCCGGTTACAGCACACAGATTACACAGATTTGCACAGAAAACAACCGAGGAATCAGCGGAATCAGCGGGAGCATAAACAGTTCTCCCGCCAAAACACAGATTTCACAACCATGACCGATAATACGCATTATAGTATTTTATACTTCTCTAAACCGAAATTATCTTTTTTGTAATATTTAAGATTTATATTAAAGCAGCTAATGGTTTTTGACTATTTTAACTAAACATTTGTTATCATAATGACTTTCAATTACAACTAAATATCCCTGGCACTTTAATTGCTGCATATTATTTAAAGTTCTACCGTCGTCCTGCGATTTCCAGATCCAATTTTAGTCGACTTCGGATTTCCAGGATCACCCATTTTCGGACCGGTGGTTTTTTTTGTGCCTGAATTTTTATTCGTGCACTCAGAAGCATTAAACATTAAAACACTAAATATATTATTATGGTTAATCATGACTATCCGAAACCGGCAAACTACGATATGATCGTCTTTTGTCATCTGCGCTGGGATTTTGTCTATCAGCGCCCACAACACCTCATCAGCCGTTTGGCAAAGGACTATAACGTGTTAGTAATTGAGGAGCCCATACCTACACGTCTGAACGGAAAAGGACCCTTTGAAATAAAGGAAGTTTATCCAAATGTGCATGTGTGCCGTCCACCGGTAAACAGTATGAACGACATTGGGCGCTACCTTCGTAAGAAACTCCCGAAGAACAGCTTCCGGGTGGGCTGGTTTTACTCTCCCGCATTCGTATCAGTATTGGAAGAACTTGATTTTGACACTGTAGTTTACGACTGCATGGACGAACTCACCCTTTTCCGTGGCGCTTCTCCCGAACTTGTAGGTCAGGAAAAAGCCCTACTGGCAGCTGCAGACGTAGTTTATACCGGTGGAAAATCACTCTACGAATCCAAAGCAAAAAAGCATCATAATGTGCACTGCTTCCCAAGCTCTGTTGATATTGAGCACTTCTCCGGTAAAAATGGTGTCAAGGCTGAAAAACCGGCTGATATGTTGGGAATACCCGGAACCATAGTAGGATATTATGGTGTAATTGATGAGCGTATTGACCTTAATCTCCTAAAAAAAACAGCCGCGCTGGCGCCTGAAATTTCCTTCGTAATGGTTGGTCCACTCTGCAAGATCAGTGAAAATGACCTGCCAAAAGCGGAGAACATTTACTATCTGGGTATGAAGTCATACGAAGAATTACCTGCCTATCTGCACCATTTCGACATTGCAATGATGCCGTTTGCACTTAATGATTCTACGAGGTTTATAAGCCCAACGAAGACGCTGGAATATATGGCCGCAAACAAACCGATTATCTCCACCCGGATTAAGGATGTGGAGAGAGATTACAGCCATTGCATTATGCTCATAGACAACGAACAGGATTTTCTGAAAGCGATTACAAATCCGGCTCGTAATTTCAGTGGCAGCTACGCTGAAATTCTTATGAACACCTCCTGGGACCGTACCGCAAAAAAAATGGGCGCAATCATTGAAAAAACACTGGCGGTATGATGGCAGATATCCTGATCATCGGGGCAGGCATCTCCGGTGCTACATTAGCAGAGCGATATGCCAATGCCGGCAAAAAAGTGCTTGTTATTGAAAAAAGAGATCATATAGCAGGAAACTGTTATGATCATTACGATGAAAACGGAATTCTTGTATCCAAATATGGAGCCCACCTCTTTCACACCAACGATGCGGAGGTTTGGGAATATGTAAACCGGTTTGGCGAATGGTACCCCTGGGAACACCGCGTTGTGGCACGTGTTGACGACAAAACAGTTCCTATTCCAGTGAATATTTCAACTGTTAATATCCTCTTTGGCGAAAACCTGGAAACAGAAGAACAAATGAAGCAGTGGCTGGAAGCGAACCGCATTCCGTTTGAAACACCTGCCAATGGTGAGGAGGCCGTCCTGAACCGCGTAGGTCCGGTGCTGTATGATAAAATGTTTAAGCATTATACAAAGAAACAGTGGGACAAATATCCGGCAGAACTGCACGCATCCGTACTGGAACGGATACCTGTACGTTCAAGTTATGACGACCGCTACTTTTCCGACACCTACCAGGCACTTCCGAAAGG
The DNA here is from genome assembly GCF_029194425.1 of Kaistella sp. PBT33-4. Lineage (NCBI taxonomy): Bacteria > Pseudomonadati > Bacteroidota > Flavobacteriia > Flavobacteriales > Weeksellaceae > Kaistella > Kaistella sp. PBT33-4. Next base: position 395,543 of record NZ_JARFYL010000004.1, read on the forward strand.
TGGATATACCAAAGTTTTTGAAAATATGCTGAGCCATCCAAACATTACCGTACTTCTGAATACAGATTATTTTGATGTGAAGGACCACTATGACGGCTATGAGAAACTGTTTTACACGGGTCCTATTGACCGATTTTTTGAGTTTGAGGAAGAACTGACCGAAAAACTGGAATACAGGTCCATCAACTTTGTAACAGAGCAGGTAGATGCAGAATATTTTCAGGAGAACTCGGTGGTGAATTATCCCGGACGCGAGGTGGATTTTACACGTATTGTGGAATACAAGCATTTCGGAAATCAAAAGTCCGCTAAAACAAGCATAGTGAAGGAATTTACCGTGGACGAAGGTGAACCCTACTACCCCGTTCCCAATGAAAAGAACCAACTTATTTACGAGAAGTATAAGGCCCGGGCAAACCAACTCACCGATGTATATTTTGTTGGAAGACTGGCCAACTACAAATATTTCAATATGGACCAGGCATTTAAAAACGCACTGGACCTTTACCGGACACTTGAGCACGCAAAAGCTGACGCCTTATGAGAAGTACGCAGATTTTCAAAAGTTACTGGCAGGGCGGCTTTGAATGCGCAGACCATATCAACCGGCATGGCGACCGTGTAAACCTGCTGCAGGAAACCCAGCACGACCTGCGGGTAGCTGAAGATTACCGGCTACTGACCGATCTGGAAATATACACCGTAAGGGAAGGTATTTGCTGGAGTAATGTTGAAAAAACACCCGGCATCTATGATTTTTCAGAAGTTCTAAGAAGGATGAGGGCGGCGCAGGATTTGGGAATCCAACAGGTTTGGGATCTTATTCATTTTGGATACCCGGACGGACTGTTCCCCACCCATCCCCATTTTGCTGCAAGATTTGAACAGCTTTGCCGGGCTTTTGCACGCTTTTATACAGAACACAGTAACGACACGCTCTTCGTAGTACCGATCAACGAGATCAGTTTCCTTTCGTGGATGTCCGGCGAAAACAGAGGTACAGTTCCGTTTGCAGCACATAACGGCTGGGACATCAAGTATCATTTGTGCAACGCGGCCATCCGCGGAATCCGTGCATTGAAGGAAGAGGTGCCGGAATGCAGGATCGTGCTTGTGGAACCGCTTATTCGCATTCACAGTCATGGCGGCTGCGAGCTGGATCTACAGCGCAGGAATGAGTATCAGTTTGAGGCAATGGACATTATCGGAGGACGTATGTGTCCCGAACTGGGAGGTGAAGAAGGTTTCCTGGACATACTCGGTTTCAATTATTACTGGAACTGCCAGTGGCGCGGTGAAGGCGAAAGTTTGTGCTGGCCGGATCTGACTGATGAAAGAATTCCTCTTCATCAGTTACTGCTACAGGCCTATGACCGTTATAAGAAACCAATGTTTCTTTCGGAAACGGGGCATTTTGGTGAGGGTCGCGCTGAATGGATCAATGAAATTGCCAATGAAACCCGTATGGCAGCTGAGATGGGTGCCGATTTTCACGGAATATGCATTTATCCTGTAACCGACCGGCCGGACTGGGACAACCTCTCCAGCTACAGCAATTGCGGCCTTTTCGATTTGGATGAACAATGTAACCGCATAGCCCACACGCAATCTATAGCTGAACTCCGGCAAATTATGGAATTACAGAACACCCCGGAACACGTTAACTATTAAACAAATCTACAATGGAAAATTCAAAAATTATAGGTATTACTTTCAGCTGTTTCGACCTGCTGCATGCGGGTCATGTACAGATGCTCGCCGAAGCGCGTGCTCAGTGCGATTACCTTATCGTAGGCCTGCAAACGGATCCAACCATAGACCGGCCGGAGAAAAACAAGCCCACACAGACAGTGGTTGAGCGCTATATACAGCTGAAAGGCTGCAGGTATGTGGATGAGATTATCCCTTACACCACCGAAAAGGACCTGGAAGATATACTTCAGCTGTACTCCATAGACGTACGGATTGTGGGCTCCGAATATAAGGACAAAGACTTTACCGGAAGGGATTATTGTGACGAAAACAACATCGTTCTTTACTTCAATGAAAGGCGGCACCGCTTTTCGAGTACGAATCTGCGGAAGGAAATCTACCGTATGGAAAACCAAAAAGCACAAGAAAATATACCGGAACTGAACGGCGTACACCGCAAAGCCCTTTCATAAACCGGAGCGCAGGAATATTCCTGCGCTCCGATTTTATATATAAGGTTTCTGTTCAGAATCATCGTCATCGTCATCTTCATCATCAAGGTCTTCCAGATCCCATTCATCATAACCAAACTCATCTTCTTCATCTAAAGTCCAGGAATCCTGTTCATTAGCCATATTTTCCATCACCAACTCATGAAACTCCTGAAAACGGAAGTTGTAAGTTTGGTCAAGTAAGGCCAGTTCATTTTCAACATCGATTAGGAGATCCTCGTCTTCGTCCGTTAATTCTTCAGGGGCGGCCACGTTATACAGCCAGATCTTATCTCGCTGCAGGATGCAGTATACTTTGTATATTACCTTTTCTGCCGCGGTACGGTCCGAGCCGATTAATTCATCAAATGCGGTGAGGTTTTCGAGATAAAAATTTCTGTCAATCATTTATTTTGGAATAACAAACATTTGGATGCATCAGTACCAACGGTGCATGAAATGTCTTTGCAAATATACTAAAGATTAAAGACAGCAGCACTTAGCAGCAGCTCAGTGATGGGTTTTATGAAAGGGTAAGACAATTCAGCGCGCGATGGTCACATTTTTGCATAATTTTCTCCAAATCAATTTACGAGTAATGAAAAGAAAATCCGTGCTTGTAGGCCTGGCCACAGCTACTCTACTGCTGGCTTCCTGCAAAGAAAATGAAGTGGACCGTTTACGCCAGGAGAATGAAGAACTGAAAGAAACGAAGGGACTTACGCGCTCCGATTCTGTGGAAATCTACAATGCCATACAGCATGACAGCAAGAGGCGTTTTGCCACAGGATTTCTGGACAGCATTAAAAATCGCGACATTAAACTTTACGAGGCTTTCATAGAGGAAGCAGAATCGCGCAACACGCTGCTTTTGCCGGATTAGTCGGTTTATTTATCCCCCTTTTTAAGGAATTTAGCATTCACATACTCCCACACCATGGGTAACAGAGAGATTCCTATAATTGCGAAGATTACTGTTTCAAAATTTTCCTGCACGACGGGAAGGTTGCCGAAGAAATAACCCATCAGCGTCAGGCTCCACACCCAAACAAAAGCCCCAATCACATTGTACTTGATAAAGGTTGAATAGTTCATGGATCCAATTCCGGCCACAAATGGTGCGAACGTCCGCACAATAGGTACAAACCGGGCAATGATGATTGTTTTTGGACCATTTTTGCTGTAAAACGCCTGTGTTTGCTCAATATACTTTGGGTTTACAAGCTGCTTATCTCCTAATTTAAAGCTCAGCATCCTGAGTCCCACATTTTTTCCAAGATAGTAATTCAGCGTATCCCCCAGGATGGCCGCTATAGTGAGCAAGGCCAGAATAAGCCAAAGGTTGAGACTGGCAGTTTCGCCTGTGGCTCCAATTACCCCCGCACAGAAGGTTCCGGCAGCGAAAAGCAGCGAATCGCCGGGAAGGAATGGCATCACTACCAGTCCGGTTTCCACAAAAATAATCAGGAAGAGGATGAGGTAAATCCATAATCCATAATCCATAATCATGGTGAACAGATGCTTATCGAGGTTCAGGAAAAAATCAAGTACAGTTTGTAAAAACTCCATATTCAGTGCAGGTTTAGATGGCTGCAAAAATACGGCAAAGAATTGAAGGTAAAGATACTTCCGCACGACAAATATGCAGCTATTAATAATTTCCTATCCCTTCCGGTCCGTTCGTGATGAAGGGCTGATTGCATTTTGCTACATTCCCTAAAGGCCGCCAGCTTCCCTATTGTTTTGGGTTTCAAAATTTGAATTAGATCACCGCTTTGCTGAATTTCATTGAAGACACCGGCTCAAGCCGGTTAATTGCAACCGTATAGGGTAATCCAAAACTTCACTGTTTATCCGGTTATCATTTGAAATTGCAGTCCAATCGCATCAGGAAAATTATTACAGACTGAGAACTATGGCCGGCTTCAGCACCTGAGTGGTAGGTCCCGGGAATCCGTTGCCAATTACTTGATCTAAATCAAGATATTCCAGAGCTATTATTATTAAATTTGATACACCAACGAAATCAAAACCAATCAATAAAATTTAACAATGAAAAAATTAGAGAACAAAGTAGCAGTGATCACGGGCGCAGGATCCGGTATCGGAAAGTCAACTGCGCTTCTTTTTGCACGCGAAGGTGCCAGAGTAGTTGTAAGTGACATCAACGCTGAGCATGGCAATCAGGTCGTGTCCGAAATTGAAGGTATGGGCGGTGAAGCTTTTTTTGTAATGGCAGATTCGTCCAGCCCCGGAGACAATGAAAGGCTGGTATCGGAAACGGTGAAAAAATACGGTAGACTGGACATTGCGGTAAACAATGCGGGTATCGGCGGAGAAATAAACAAGGCCGGAGACATGTCCGTTGAGGGTTGGAAAAAAGTGATTGACATCAACCTTTCCGGTGTATTTTACGGCGTAAAGTACCAGGCTCCCCAAATGGTGAAAGACGGTGGCGGCAGCATCATCAACATAGCCTCAATATTGGGTCAGGCGGGATTTGCTAGCTCCAGCGGATATGTGGCAGCCAAGCATGGCGTGGTGGGATTGACAAAAGCTGTAGCCTGGGAATATGCCAAGGAGAATGTCCGCATCAATGCGGTAGGTCCGGGTTTTGTATACAGTGGAATGGTGAATGAAGAATCCATGGGCAAAGAAGCACTCACTTTTCTGGAAACCAAACATGCCTTCGGCAGATTAGGACAACCAGAAGAAATAGCGGCCATGCTGCTGTTCCTGGCCTCAGATGATGCCTCCTTTGTGACCGGATCCTATTATCCTGTAGACGGCGGCTATCTTGCTGTTTAAAAACACGCGCAATCCTTAACTACTAATCAATCACTATATTATGACAAAAAAAATCGCAGTAATCGTAGGATCTCTCAGGAAAGAATCCTACAACAGAAAAATCGCTGAAGAAATGATCCGGCTTTCCGAAGGTAAACTGGAGATGAAGATCGTGGAGATCGCAGACTTACCGCTTTATACGGAGGACCTTGACCAGAACCCACCGGAAGCGTGGACTTCTTTTCGGGAGCAGATTAAGGGTGCAGACGGCCTGCTGATTGTCTCGCCGGAGTACAACCGTACCATTCCGGGAGCACTAAAAAATGCAGTTGATGTGGGCTCGCGCCCTTACGGCAGTTCAGTCTGGCCGGGAAAACCGGGAGCTGTAGTGACCTCATCTATAAGTTCGCTGGGTGGTCTGGCCGCCAACCATCATATCCGTCAGGCTTTTGTATTTGTAGATGTACCCTTGATGCAGCAGCCCGAAGCCTATATCGGAAATGCAGCTGAAATATTTAAAGAAGACGGTAAAACGCTTGTTGCCGATACCGAAAAATTCCTCAGCGACTTTATTGATTCCTTCCATCAATGGGTTGAGAAATTTTAACATCTTCATTCACGGAATTCAAGGCCTTATTCTTCGTAATAAGGCTTTTTTTATGTCCGAACAACCATCGCTGTTTTCATAATTATGCCTAATTTTAAAGTGTCATCCCCGAACAGCAGAATATGTGGTTTACAAAATCAATTGATGAAACTTTAAATGAACTGAATGTAAATCCTGAATCCGGTCTGACCGGCGCTGAAGCTGAGGCCCGCCGAAAATCCTCCGGACCCAACCGCCTTGAGTCCAAAAAAAAGAAATCCATTCTTCAGATTTTCATTTCGCAACTCAATGACTGGCTGATTTACGTGCTTTTTGCCGCAGTGATAATTACTTTTATTATGGCGGAATATATTGACTCGGTAATCATCCTGCTCGTGATACTTATTAATGCAGCCATCGGCGTATTCCAGGAAGTAAAAGCGGGCAAAGCCATAGACGCCCTGAAACAACTTTCGGTACCCAAAGCCCTGGTAAAGCGCGATTCGCACGTTTCTGAAATCAGCAGTGTAGATCTTGTACCGGGTGATATTGTCATTCTGGAAGCAGGAAGAGTTGTTCCTGCCGACCTCAGACTTATAGAAGCGGTAAACCTGCAGACTGAAGAATCGGCACTTACCGGTGAATCTCTTCCCGTTACGAAAGATGCTGCCGCAGTTCACACAGATCCCGCAACCCCGCTGGGTGACAGGAATAACCAGGCTTTTATGTCGTCTACAGTAACGTATGGGCGCGGAACTGGAATTGCCGTAGCCACAGCAATGGATACAGAAGTAGGAAAGATCGCGCACCTCATAGGAAATGAAGCTGAATCCAAAACGCCACTTGAAAAGAGGCTGAATGAGTTGGGGAAAATGCTGGGTAAAATTGCTGTCGCCGTTTGCGTTTTCATCTTTGCACTTTCGTGGCTGCAGGGGCGGAATCTGGGTGAGATGTTCCTGACGGCGGTTTCCCTGGCTGTAGCTTCCATCCCCGAAGGACTGGCTGCAATTGTGGCCGTCGTTCTTTCCATTGGTGTTACTGCAATGTCCCGGAAAAACGCGATCATCCGCAAGCTGCCGGCTGTTGAAACGCTGGGATCTGTAAATATCATCTGTTCCGACAAAACCGGCACATTGACCCAGAACAAAATGACGGTTACACAGGTCTATACCTCAGAAGGTCTCTATGATTTGGAAAAGGACGGCACAGATGCTGCAAGCGACACAGTGAAGTTTGCAGCAACAGCAATGATCCTTTGTTCCGATGCCACGCTGCAGGACGGAGAGGCTACCGGTGACCCTACAGAAGTCGCCTTGCTTGCACTGGGCGACAGTCTAGGTGTAGACCGGATGCGCTTGGCACATATTACATCCCGAAAAGATGAAAAAGCATTCGATAGTGACCGGAAAATGATGTCGGTACTCGTGCGCACTGAAGATGATTATAAAGTCTTCAGCAAGGGAGCGTTGGGAAGTCTGAAAAAACTGGTCACGCATGTCTGGGCCAACGGGAAAAGCCGCGAAATTACTGATGATGACCTGCAGAGTTTCAGTGAGGCTGCACGGCAGATGTCAGATTTGGCACTCCGAACACTGGCAGTAGCCTATAAGCCGGCCGATTCCGGTACCGGCCAGGAGGAAATGGAGAAAGACTTGGTACTGCTGGGGCTTGTGGGGATGATGGATCCGGCACGGGACGAGGTAAAACCGTCCATAAAAACAGCTAAGGAAGCCGGCATAAAAACAGTGATGATTACCGGTGACCACAGGAATACCGCTTTAGCCATTGCCAAAGACCTTGATATTGCTACGGGGTCGGCGCAGGTTATTACAGGTCCCGAAATTGAAAAGCTGACCGGGGATGAGCTGGAAGCCATGGTAGACAATTACTCGGTTTTCGCCCGTGTTTCGCCTGAGCACAAAGTTCGGATCGTACATGCCCTGAAAGCCAAAGGAAACATCGTTTCAATGACCGGCGACGGCGTAAATGATGCCCCTTCTCTGCAGGCTGCAGACATTGGCGTGGCCATGGGAATCACAGGGACTGATGTAGCCAAAGGTGCTGCGGACATGATTCTTACCGACGATAATTTTTCCACTATCGTTAATGCCATTGAACAAGGCCGGAACATCTACAACAATATCAGGAAATCGGTCATTTTTCTTTTAACCTGTAATCTCGGAGAGGTAGTCCTGATGGTGGCTGCATTGCTTGCAGGCTGGCCCTCCCCACTTATTGCAACGCAGCTGCTTTGGATTAACCTTCTTACAGACACCCTGCCCGCCATCGCTCTGGGCATGGACAAGGGCGATCCGGAAGTGATGAAGGAAAAGCCTCGCCCGGTAGATGAGAGTTTCTTCTCAGACGGTGCCGGCAAATCTGCCATAACAGGTGGAATCTTCATTGGACTTATTACAACCTTTGGTTACTGGTATGGCTACCATGAACTCGGTTATATGCCTTGGGATGACCAGGTGCCGGATGAAGTGGTGAAAAATGCAAGAACGCTGGCCTTCATGGTACTCGTATGTTCACAGCTTTTTTATTCACTGGGCATGATAAACCGGAAAAAACCACTTTACAAGACAGGAATTTTTGGCAATAAATATCTGATTGGCGCCATCCTGCTGGGACTGCTGTTACAGGTGATGGTCATGTTTATTCCGGTGCTGCGCGATGCTTTTAAATTACATATGCTTGATGCGAGAGGCTGGATCATGGCAGCAGCATTGGGTCTTTTGCCTTTAGTTGCTCTCGAAATCACCAAAATTATTCGGCATCTCAAAAAATGATTGTATTATAATTTACCTAACTCACTTTTTTATGCAAAAACTGTTCAGCAAAATAAGCGTGCAGAAAGCGCTTCTCTTCATCTCACTCTTTCTTGTTGGGATTATCCTGTTTGAGTTAAAATACTTTGTGTCCGGAATTATGGGTGCGGTCACACTTTATATACTGACCCGGCGCTTTTACCTGAATCTTACCGAAAAAAAGAAATGGAACAGCAACCTTACCATAACACTTATCCTGTTTATGATAGTCATCTCCTTTGCAGTGCCGCTTTGGATCCTTATCGAAATCCTGATTCCTAAGATCAATGAACTGATTAACGACCATGATGCTATTATTGAAAACTACAACACTGTACGCAAATTCCTGGAAAACAACGAATTTCTGAAACGTTTTGACCTTCAATTCTCTGATCAAAGAATCCTGCAGATCGTCAATAAGGTTATTTCCTACATTCCGTCTACATTAAACTGGGTAGGTCAGACATTTGGAAATATTTTCGTAGCTCTGTTCATTCTGTACTTTATGCTGAGGCAGTCCCGGGAAATGGAAGAGCGGCTGAAGGAACTGCTTCCACTTTCACGCGGGAGCAAAAAGTACCTCATCCGTCACACTGCAGCACTTATCAGATCCAATGCGTATGGTGTTCCTATCCTGGGTTTCAGTCAGGGTGTCATAGCCATGGTGGGCTATTATATATTTGGTGTGGAAAATGCCATATTTTGGGGACTTCTAACAGGTGCTGCCTCAATTGTACCGCTTCTGGGTACCATGCTCATCTATATCCCTGTCTGCATTTATCAGATTGCCACCGGCGATGTGCAAGGCGGACTTCTCCTTGCTTTGTACTGTCTTGTTTTGGTTGGCGGTATTGATAATGTGCTGCGTTTTACACTTTTAAAGAAGATGGCGGATATCCATCCGCTCATTACCGTATTTGGAGTAGTGCTGGGACTTCAGCTGTTTGGTGCAATGGGACTTGTCTTTGGGCCTGTCCTGCTTTCCCTGCCGGGAATACTGTACCGTGTTTTTGAAATGGAGCGGAGTTTAAAGGACCTGCAGGAACATGGCGGCCAGGATGCCGAAAATCACATTTCTTAACATAGGTCAAGCCGGGCCGGAGAACTTCCACTATATCTTTGCCGAAAATTTAACAAGTAAAGACAATGAAAAATTTATCAATTCTCGCACTTAGCGCAGTTCTTACACTGGCAGCATGTAAGGAATCCAAGACAGACACCGCCACCACTTCCGGCGAACAAACCGTAGCGGCTGCTGTGGGTGACACTTTTACCGTAAATACAGCGGCCAGTACAGTGAAATGGACAGCTTACCACAAGGGAGGTCTGAACCCGCGTTTTGGAACTACACAGGCCACCGGAACGTTTACCGTGGAAAACGGTTCACTTACGGCCGGTTCCCTTACTTCAGATATCAATACACTTACAACAGATCCCAAGGCTGTAGATCCTGCCTTGAGTGATGGAAAAACATCCGCAGACCTGGATGCGCACCTGAAAAATGAGGATTTCTTCGATGTTTCGAAATATCCTTCGGTGAAATTTGACATCACGAAGGTAGAAGATTTAGCTGCCGGAACGGAAAGCAAAGTTGCCGGTGCCAATAAAACCGTGAGCGGCAATCTTACCATTAAGGACAAGACAGTGAACGTTTCTTTCCCGGCGAAAGTAGAGGTAACCGAAAACGGTCTCACAATGGTATCCAGCTTCACCATCAACCGCCAGGACTGGGGACTAACCTACGGTACTGAAGGTGATGCTAAAGACTGGATGATTTCCCAGGAAGTGGATCTGGAACTGAACATAGTTGCTTCAAAGTAATCTTACTTACTCACATACGAGACAGGCCGCATTATTGCGGCCTTCTTTATCTTACAGATATATGACAATATCTCTTAAACGCTTTAGCGTCCTTTAGTATACCTACAAAAATAAAAACCCCAAAGTAAAGTTACTTCGGGATTCCTATTAATATGGTTATTAGTTTCAATAGGTCTTCACGGTTATTGATCCTGTACAAATGTACTTACATACCTTTATTTGTACAACAGGAAAAACACCCTTTTTCAGTTGCAAATATGAGTTAATTGAAAGCGGCATCAACTGAACTTCCAGCGTATGTTAAATTTTATCTAAGCCGCAGATTTCAGTTAAAATAATTAAAAATAGCAGACAGAATTTAGATTAATATCAATATTTAATCTTAAATTTGATACAGTACTGAACCCTTTGTGTAATAATAAAAACAGATGTGATGACTATTTCAGATTGGAGTACGGTTGTAATTTTCGGTTTACTGTTATTTATCTGGCTGTTGCCGTTCATTATCATCCTCTCATCAAACAGGACACATGGTAAGGAAAAACTTGCCTGGATTTTAGCGGTCATTTTTATCTCATGGTTTGCCTGGATCTTCTACCTGCTGCTTGCACCGGTCTCCAGACAAAGGACCCGCGTGGATTAAGCGCCTGTATCATTCGATTGCCAACAATCCTGATGAAAAAACCCCGAAAGTATTTTCGGGAACCTGTGACCTGTAAAAAAAGTCCTATTTTACTGCATCCATCGCAGCTTTTGATTCCTGAAGATGACGTTCCAGTGTTGGCAGCGTCTTTTCAGCAAAAGATTTGAGTGATGCATCACTGCCTCCTGAAATCTGCTGTTTGAATTTCTCAATCGATTGCGTGTGATGTTGGACCATCATGTCGGCATAGGAGCGGTCAAACTCGGCACCCGACTTTGCCTGCAGGTCATCATGCTGTTTCTTTTGATTATCATCAACCGCAGCAGGCAGAGTGAAGCCTGCACCCGTAGCCCATGACTTAAGTTCGTCACCGGCGGCGGTATGATCGCGTACCATCATATCGGCCAAAGCCTTAACCTTCGCATTCGTGGCCTTTCCAGCGGCCATATTTCCTAACATAACTTCCATCATACTTCCTTTTGCTGCATCGTTTGCAAATGTCCTGTCCTGTTCATTCATTTGCATACTTCCGGCCACCATTGCTGTATCCACCGTAACAGAATCTACAGGATAAGCCATATCCATACTGTCCGTGGACGTATCGGTTACAGTGGTTTCATTTTTTTTGCAGGCTGTTAAAGCCGCGACGCAGAATAACGCTAAAACTGAATTCTTCATAATAAAATATTTTGTAGGATTAATGTTAGAGTGCTGATTTATAAGCACATCAACAATTCTGCCAAATAAAAAAGCAGTATACAGAGACAAATTTATCAGGTATAGACAGTAATTAATTGTAAACTTTAAAAAAAAAGCCTGCAACTCATCCATTGTTTAAAATACATATCGTAATATTGCAATATTAAATATTGAAAATGGGAGTTACGAAAACGGAGCATTATACGGAAGCACAAAATGAAACAGCCAACCTGCTTAAAGCCATTGCCCACCCCGCCAGAGTGGCAATCATTGAATTCCTGATCCAAACCAATTCCTGCATCTGCAACGATATCGTAGGCCATCTCCCTCTCTCGCAGGCCACGGTTTCGCAGCATTTAAGGGAATTAAAGAATGCCGGGATCATCCAGGGGACTGTGGAAGGTAAGGCGATTAACTATTGCATAAACAAAGAAGCGGTTCAGAAACTGGAACTCTATTTCAGCGGTATTTTCCGGGCGGCGGCCAAGCTGGAAAACCGTTGCTGTTAAAATTAACAACACTTTTAAACTAAATAAAATGAAACTTTCAGAAATCAAGGACATCCTAACAAACTTACAGGAACTGCATTTCGTACTGGAAAATGGCGAACAGGTTCCTGAACATTTCCATGTAACCGAAGTGGGCCAGATCAACAAGAGGTTCATTGACTGTGGCGGCGTTATACGCGACGAAAAGGCCATCAACTTCCAGCTTTGGTTTTCTACCGATAATGACCACCGCCTGGAGGCCGAGAAACTCAAAAAAATCATTGCCCTTTCCGAGGACAAACTGGGCCTGGAAGATGCTGAAATCGAAGTGGAATACCAGCAGTCTACTATCGGTAAATTCGGTCTGGAGTTTAACGGAAGTGCCTTTGTTCTCACCACAAAAACCACTGCCTGTCTGGCGCAGGATGCCTGTGGAGTGCCTCAGGAAAAACCTAGGGTAAAACTTTCCGACCTTCAATCCTCAAGCTGTGCTCCGGGATCCGGTTGCTGCTAGAGTTTCAGATCGCTGAAAACAGTATTAATCTGCTGATATTCTTAATAAAACCATGTTCAAAAAAATCAAGCTAAGCATTGAAGACATTGCCGTAATGCCCGTTTCCGAAGAGCGAAAGGAAATCCTGCAGCCTCTTGCTGAGTTTATAATGAAAAAAGCAGATGCGGGGGAAAGGATTAACCTGAACTTCATCTGTACCCACAATTCGCGAAGAAGTCATCTTTCCCAGATCTGGGCACAGTTGATGGCGGAACATTTTAGCCTTAAAAACGTATTCTGCTATTCCGGGGGAACCGAAGCCACTGCCATGTTTCCGAAAATAGCCGAGATCCTGCACACTCAGGGAATGGAAATCCAGAAACTCTCTGAAACTGATAATCCGGTATATGCTGTTAAATATTCAGAGAACGCTCATCCTGTGATTTGTTTTTCAAAAAGATATGATGATTCTTTTAATCCGGTTTCCGGTTTTGCCGCGGTGATGACCTGCTCGAATGCCGATGCAGGCTGCCCTTTCATCGGAGGTGCAGAAAAGCGCTTTGCCGTGAAATTTGATGATCCGAAATCCAGCGATGGCACCCATGAGATGGACCGTGTTTACTTTGAGCGAAGCCTGGAGATTGCGGCTGAAATGTATTTTGTTATGAATCTTGCGTCAGGCCCAAATCAGAATACCGATGGCAGCAAATAACTGCGCACCTCATGAAAGAAAAAAGCTTTCTTTCCTGGATAAAAACCTTACGCTCTGGATCTTCCTGGCCATGTTCCTGGGAGTGGCGATAGGAAATCTTTTTCCTGATTCCTCTACCGTGATCAATACCTTTTCCTACGGTACTACAAATATTCCGCTGGCGATCGGTCTTATCCTCATGATGTATCCGCCCTTTACCAAAGTGCGGTACCGTGAGCTTCCGAAAGTCTTTAAAAACACGAAAATCCTGGGGATTTCCCTGCTGCTGAACTGGGTGATAGGTCCTGTTATTATGTTTGCATTGGCCATCATTTTCCTGCACGATTATCCCGAATACATGATCGGATTGATTCTGATCGGCCTTGCCCGCTGCATCGCTATGGTAATGGTCTGGAACGAGCTGGCTGAAGGTAACCGTGAATATGCCGCCGGCCTTGTAGCCATAAACAGCATTTTTCAGGTGGTTTTTTACAGTTTTTATGCCTATCTTTTTATTACAGTTTTGCCTCCGCTGTTCGGAATCACCGGCTCTGAAGTAGATATCACCATCGCTCAGATCGCCGAAAGTGTAGCAATTTATCTGGGAATTCCTTTCGCCCTGGGATTTCTGACCCGATATTTTCTGCTGAAAGCCAAAGGTGAGGAATGGTATAACGGTGTCTTCATTCCAAAGGTCTCTCCAGTTACTTTAATCGCGCTGTTGTTCACGATTGTTATCATGTTCAGCCTGAAAGGGGAAATGATCGTGCAGATTCCATTTGATGTGCTTCGCATCGCAGTGCCTCTGGTGATTTATTTTGCACTTATGTTTCTGCTGAGTTTCTTTGTGGGAAAAAAACTGGGCGCCGATTATTCCAGAAACGCAGCCATTTCGTTCACCGCGGCGGGTAATAATTTTGAGCTGGCCATTGCCGTAGCCATTGGCGTTTACGGTATCAATTCCGGACAGGCATTTGCGGGTGTGATTGGCCCACTGGTCGAAGTTCCCGCATTAATTGCCCTGGTAAGCATCGCATTCTGGCTGAAAAAAAGGTGGTATAAAAACAGTTAGTTTCAGATGACCCCAATGCTTTTCCCGGAATTACGAAAAAGGAAGAATATCATAAGCTCCTGAAATTAGTTATCTTTGATGTATGCAATCACTGGAACAGATAACTGAACTTAAGAATTCCCCCGAACTAATTTCAAAACTGACACAGTACGGGGTAGTACGGCATTACAAAGCCGGCGAAATGATTCTGGACGAAAACTCACACATCCGCGCCATCCCGATTGTTATAAGCGGAACTCTGAAGGTGATGCGCACCGAAGAGGATGGCCGCGAAATTCTTCTCTACTATATCAAAGCGGGCGAAAGCTGCATTATGTCTTTCCTGGGCGGCCTGCACGACGAAACGAGTAAGGTACGTGCCGATGTGGAGGAAGATGCAGAAATCCTTTTCCTCCCCGTGGATAAGGTCTCGCTTTTCATCCGTGAATACCCGGAATGGCTGGACTATATTTTCAGGCTTTACCATAAACGATTCGAAGAACTGTTAGAGATCGTAAATGCCATCGCTTTCAGAAAAGTGGACGAGCGCTTATTGGATCTTCTTCAGAAAAAGAAACTGGTTTCGGGCAGCAACACCCTGCAGGTCACTCATGAACAGCTGGCCAATGAATTGGGAACCGCACGTGTAGTGGTCTCCAGACTGCTCAAACAGCTGGAAGAAAGGGGTCAGCTGCAGCTGGGGCGGAACAAAATCACGCTAATGTAACCTAAGTAGCGGTGTGCGTTTCCCGTATGATGCAATTTTGCAGCATCAAAAAATCATCATGGAAATACTGGGTTATGCAGCATCACTTCTTATCGGAATTTCATTAGGGCTGATTGGCGGAGGGGGTAGTATACTTACCGTGCCGGTACTGGTTTATCTTTTTCGGGTGGATGCAGCCCTGGCTACTTTTTACTCCCTCTTTGTAGTAGGTTTAACCAGCCTGGTTGGATCGGTTTCTTTTTTTCGCAAAGAGCAGATTGATCTCAGAACGGCAGTAATCTTCGGAATTCCCTCTGTCGTTACGGTGTACCTTACACGGCTATATATTTTTCCCGCCGTTCCGGACACAATAATTTCTTCCGGTTCCTGGGCAGTCAGTAAGGATGTGTTCCTGATGATCACATTTGCCATCTTAATGGTAGCAGCATCCTACAGCATGATAAAAAAATGTCGTGGCGCCAACTGTGACGAGGAGAAGACGATCACCAAAAAAACCTTACCTGTTCTGCTCTATGGTGCCGCTACAGGACTGATTACTGGCATGCTGGGTGCCGGTGGCGGCTTCATCATCATTCCAGCACTGGTTACGCTGCTGGGGCTGGACATCCGAAAAGCCATTGGCACTTCCCTTTTTATCATCGCCGTCAATTCGCTAATTGGATTCAGCGTCTCAATCACACAATTCAGCATCGAGTGGGCCTTCATCATTAAAATCGCCTTACTGGCCGTAGCCGGACTTTTTGCGGGCATGTATATTTCGGCCAGAACCGACGGCAAAAAATTAAAACCTGCCTTTGGTTATTTTGTCCTGGTGATGGGCGTCTATATTCTCCTTAAAGAAATCTCAAACTTTTAATTAAAAAATAAATAATTAAGATATGTTCAATTTACTAAAAAACCTTTTTTCAGCACCGGATCAGTCAGAGCTTTTGGAAATCATGAAAAACAAGCCTTTCCTTGTGGATGTACGGTCGCGCGAAGAATTTCAGGGCGGCTCTGTGCAGGGCGCAGTAAACATCCCGCTGAGTTCCGTTTCCCGGGAGCTGAAGAACTTTGCCGGCAAGACTAACATTGTGGTGTTTTGCCGAAGTGGCAACCGCAGCAGCCAAGCGAAAATGATCCTGGATCAGGGCGGCATCTCCAATGTATATAATGGGGGCAGCCTTCAAAATGTTCAAAACCTGCTAAAACAAAATTAAATGACCGATTTATTATCATCTCCCTGGCCATGGTATGTGGCCGGACCGCTTATTGGGCTCACTGTTCCTGCCTTGCTTATTCTCGGAAATAAATCTTTCGGAATCTCCTCTTCACTACGGCACATCTGTGCCTCATGTTTGCCGGCGGGCATTCCTTTCTTTAAGTATAACTGGCAGAAGGAAATCTGGAATCTGGTTTTTGTACTTGGTATTCTTATCGGCGGGATTATCTCGGTCACCTTATGGTCCGGCTCTGAGGAAGTAAACGTACATCCGGATTTGGCTCAGGAACTCGCAGGTTACGGCATTACGGATTTCAGCAATCTGGTACCGGTAGAACTTATGAACTGGGAGTCGCTCTTCAGCGCCCGCGGTCTGATCATGATGGTGGGTGGCGGCCTCCTGGTAGGTTTCGGAACACGTTATGCGGGCGGCTGCACCAGTGGTCATTCAATTATGGGTATTGCTAACCTCCAGCTTCCCAGCCTGATCGCTACAGTGTTCTTTATGATTGGAGGGTTTATTATGGCCAACTACATTTTACCCCTCATTTTATCACTTTAAATCTAATGAAAATGCAAAAACCAACAGACAATAATGCCGACCTGGAAGTACGGTCGCTGGACACCATGTGCGTGAACGAGAGTGCCCTGGAACACCGCTGGTTCCATAACATTAAATATCTGATCGTGGGCATTTTCTTCGGAATTGTCTTCATTAAGGCTGAGGTAATCAGCTGGTTCCGTATTCAGGAAATGTTCAGGCTGCAGTCCTTCCATATGTACGGCATCATCGGCTCGGCAATCCTTGTTGCCATGGCTTCTATATTTCTGATTAAAAGATTTAATGTAAAAACAATCTACGGGGAGGAGATCGTTCTCCACGACAAGAAATTCAATAAAGGACAGATTTATGGCGGATTAATTTTCGGATTTGGCTGGGCCCTCACCGGCGCCTGTCCCGGGCCGTTATTCGCACAGATAGGTACCGGCGCCACCCCTGTTGCGGTAACCCTGCTGAGTGCTATTGCCGGGACCTGGATTTACGGATATTTCCGCGATAAACTGCCGCATTAAACTTGCTAATTAAAGAAAATTATCCTGCCCAGACCGTTAAAAAAATCCGCCTCACCTTTACGGTGAGACGGATTTTTCTCCTCAGGTATTCTATCAAACCGGTAATGGATTCATCTCGCGGTCCCAGAATCTGTGTAGAATAATGTCACTCACAAATTCGTCCAGGTTTCCGTCCGTAACAATACCGTCTTCAGGATCATTAAGTCCGGGAATTGCCTTTTTAAGTAATTCGGCGCCGTTATCATCTGCGCCGATAGGCTTGCAGTGTTTATAGGCCTCAGCTACAAAATGAACCGCACCGGCATGCTCCATCAGAATTTTCACACTGTCGCCACCTGCCACATAAACCGCATCAAATAAAACAGAATCTGCAGTAAGCAAACTGTCATCAACAGGATATTCATCGCCTTTCTTAGTAGTTACAAAACCATGTCGCGGTGCGATAACCTTCACCACTGCACCCAATTCACAAAGAACTTTCTGTGTTTTTGTAAATGCCTCATCGTTCACACCATTGGCGGTAAGTAAAGCGATGCGGCGAGCTTTTATATTAGTAGGGAGTTTATTGGCCATACTTACCGACGGCGCTTCCGAAATAGGTAGTTCCACTTCAATAGAATGATAGTCCGCGGGATCCCCGTCAGCGGGTATAGCACCTGTAATAGGCTGTGGCAGTCTGCTGGGCACCAGTCCCAAATGCTCTCCTACTTTTCTGGCAAGGTCTTCATCAATCTCCAGTAACATATCTACCACACGCTGGCGGATCGGCACAACCTGCACTTTTCCCAGTTCAAATGAGAAGGCGTTCTGGATATGGCGTTTTTCATGCATCGTCATACTGTTATAAAACAGTTTCGGCTGACTGAAATGATCGAAGAAACTTTTACTTCTTCTGCGGATTTTTCCGGCATCTATACGTTCTTCAAAAGAGGTAAAACCGCCCTCTTTCATCATTGCCTGAAAAGGACATCCCTGTGCGAGACTGTTGGGATTGTAAGAGACCCTTCCTTTCGGTATCTGCATGCGGTGTATGCCGTCCCGCTGATTATTGGTGACATCCGGGATGGAACGGTTAATCGGAATTTCGTGGAAATTAGGACCACCAAGCCGCGAAAGCTGGGTATCTGTGTAAGAGAAAAGCCTGCCCTGCAGCAGCGGATCATTAGTAAAATCAATCCCCGGAACGATGTGCCCCGGATGAAAAGCAATCTGCTCGGTTTCTGCAAAGAAATTATCAGGATTACGGTTTAAGGTCATCTTGCCGATAATTTCCACAGGTACCAGTTCTTCAGGTATCAGTTTGGTTGGATCCAGCAGGTCGAACGGGAATTTATGTTCATCTTCCTGCTTAACGATCTGTACACCCAATTCCCACTCAGGATAGTGCCCATTATCAATTGCTTCCCACAAATCACGGCGGTGAAAATCGGTATCCTTACCCGCCAGCCTTTGCGCTTCGTCCCAGGCCAGGCCGAGGACGCCCTGAAGGGGCTTCCAGTGAAACTTAACAAAATGTGACTCACCTTCTTCGTTGATAAACCGGAAAGTATGGATCCCGAATCCTTCCATTGACCGTAAAGTTCGGGGGATTCCTCTGTCACTCATTTTCCAGATGACATTGTGCATGGTTTCCGGCATTAGGGAAACAAAATCCCAAAAGGTGTCATGTGCAGATGCCGCCTGTGGAATCTCATTATGAGGCTCAGGCTTCACAGCATGCACCAGATCCGGGAACTTCATGGCATCCTGGATGAAAAATACCGGCATATTATTACCTACCAGGTCGTAATTACCTTCCTGTGTGTAGAATTTCACTGCAAAACCGCGCACATCGCGTGGCAAGTCGGTGGATCCCCTGCTTCCCTGGACGGTAGAAAACCTTGCAAATACCGGAGTTTTAACGGTGGTATCATTCAGGAATTTGGCCTTGGTATACTTTGCCATGGATTTATAAAGCTGGAATTCACCGTGAGCACCGGAGCCTCTGGCATGCACAATTCTTTCCGGGATCCTTTCATGATCAAAATGAGTCATCTTCTCACGGAAGATAAAATCTTCCAGCAATGAGGGACCGCGCTCACCGGCTTTCAGGGTATTCTGGTCGTCGTTGATCTTTACGCCGTGGTCGGTGGTCATAAATTCACCTTTATCGTCTACAGTATATTTACCCAACTGTTCGAGCTTGGGATTTGCACCATTCTCAAATGGTTCCTGTTCGTTCACTTTCATATGTCTAATTGGTGTGTGATGGTTATACGGCATTCAGGTCTTTGGATTGATGCTTACCTCCGGCGGCCTGGGAGTTAAGATTGGTATCTGCGATGGAAGACAGCAGACAGTCAGATTTTTTCTCCTCGCCCAATGTACGAAGAAGCAGGTCCAATGCAGGCCTTTCGTTAAGCACTTTTGCATAAGCGCATAGTGTGCCATAGCTGGCAATTTCATAATGTTCCACTTTCTGTGAACTGCTAATAATCGCGGCATCACGTACGGGACCTTCCGCAGCACTGGCCACCGTTTCACGGCCCTCTTCCAGAATTCCTTCTATAGCCGGGCACTTCTTACCTTCTGCTTTCATCTCCAGGGAGGCAAACACTTCCTCCAGACGCACAACCTGCTGCTGAGTCTGTAAAAGATGATCCTTAATGGCAGTTTTTAGTTTAGGGTCTGAAGCCTTCTCATACATTTCGGGAAGTGCTTTTAGCAGGGCATTTTCAGCATAATAAATGTCTTTCAGACCATCTGTGAAAAGGTCACGAAGCTGCATGGCATCCGCCTTGGCATTCTGATTTTCTGACTTTGTTTTTTTCTTTTCCATTGGTTTTATATTTAGTTAATGTTGGTGTTATCTTTAATGCGAAGCATCAGCCGGATCTCATCAGAAAAGTCGGGTGCCCCAACCGCATCAATTATTAAACCAAAAAAACATCCCGAAAATACTGCAAAACAATGTCATCATATCGATACCGGCAGGATCCAAATAATTGATTTTCTGCGGAACAATAGTTGCAATAGGCAGGTGGACCACCATAAATTGAGCATGAAACTTAAAACCAACGTAACATTTAAGCAGTATCTGCAGCTGATGTTTAAACTTACCTATCAGAAAATCATGTTTCGCATTCTGGTGGGTATTGCCGCGCTTCTCTTTCTCTGGATTATCTTTTATCAGCTCGATCTCTTCGGACTCCCGCAACCCATCATCTATCAGTATATCACGCTGGGTCTTATTGGATTGGTGCAGCCTGCTATCGTTTTCAGCACGGTGCACCGCAATTACTACTCCAGCAATCAGCTTAGGGAAACACTGGAAATGGAACTTACCGCAGACCGTATTAAAATACACGGCGAAACCTTTTATATGGAAATCCTGTGGAAGCAGATTCACCGCTTCAGTGAACTTACCAGATGGTTTATGATCTATCAGAATAATCTTTCAGCCATTATCATCCCCAAAAGAAGTCTTACAACCGACCAGATCCATGAACTCCGCATTGTTTTGGCACAGGCCGAGCAACATTGTGCAAAATACCGCAGGGAAGTCGGGGTTTAACCTTAGAAGAAGACCTTGAAACGCTTATAAGTTGACAATTTAGATAAAACGGGAAGTTTCACGCTAACTAAGAATATTACAAAAACTACAAAAAAAGTTTTACCATTTTACTGTATGGTTGATGTATGATATACCTGTCAATACAGAAAGGCTGTCTCACGCTTGTGAGGACAGCCTTTTCTGAATTCATATATTGAGTTGCGTCGGTCGCAACATGAAAATTAAATGTTTACGGCCTGCAGTACGCCGGTCTTCTCCATGCACCCGCGCATCTTCATATAAGTACGCTCAATATCCTGATCCAAACCAATGGAAAAACGGATAAGCCCCGGCGACAGCCCCATTTCTTTCTGCTCATCAGTAGGGATTTCGGACGAAGTTGATGTGCCGGAAGCACAGAAAAGCGTTTTGTAAAAGCCCAGACTTACGGCCAGATAGCCTATATTTTCCGCCTGCATAGCCTCCATCAGCTCATTGGCCTTCTCCACTGTTTCTACATCCAGAGCAATCAGTCCTCCGTAACCGAATTCAGCGTTCATCATTTCCGAAAACAGTGAATGCTGCGGATGACTTTCAAGACCCGGATATTTTACTTTTAGGCCGTCCTCCTGCCATCTTTCCGCCAGGTACTGTGCATTCTCACTGTGTTTTTTCATCCTTAAATGGAGGGTGCGCAGGTTTTTCAGGATACTTGCTGCACGCAGGCTGTCCATGGTGGGTCCCAAAAGCATGCAGGCACCACTGTTTACATCCTTCAGACTGTTGATGAAATCGGTTGTACCACAAATCACTCCACCTACGGCGTCGCTGCTGCCGTTGATGAATTTGGTAAGACTGTGAATGGTCACATCGGCACCCAACCTGGTTGGCGAGACCATCAGTGGCGAAAAGGTATTATCTACCACCAGCTGTAAATTATGCTTTTTGGCAAGCTCAGAAAGTGCGTCGAGGTCGGCAACTTCAAGTAGAGGGTTGCTTACCGTTTCACAGTAAATCATACGTGTGTTTTCGGTTATAGCGGCCTCTACGGCGGCCAGGTCAGTGATATTGACAAAGGAAGTACCGATCTTCAAACCGGGCAGGAAATTTTTCATAAAGGCATAGGTTCCACCGTAAATAGTTCGGCTGGAAACAATATGATCGCCCGACTTACAGATCTGAAGCAGAACTGAAGTGATGGCACCCATTCCCGAAGCAGTCACATTGGCACTTTCCGTTCCCTCCATCTGAGCCAGGGCTTCAGACAGATAAAGATTGCTGGGTGAGGTATGTCTGGAGTAAAGATAACATCCTTCGGTCTGACCTTCAAAGGTGTCGGACATTGCTTTGGCGGTTAGGAAGGTGTAGGTGGAACTGTCGGAAATTGAAGGGTTTACACCACCAAATTCACCAAAAAACTGCAGGTCCTGAATTTTGTTTGCTGCACTGAATTCTTTCATATCTTTTTATTTTCCATAAAAGTGCCGATAACCCGCCAAATAAACAATCAATGCGCTTTAATTCAGAAAATAACCACAACATACGGGCGTATTATAAATTTTTATTCTATTTTTGAAAAATATAGAGTAACAAATCCAAAATATTTTCTGATGAATCTGGATGTAAAGGACCGGCAACTCCTGAATTTACTGCAGGAAAATTCCAAAAGAACCACAAAAAGTCTGGCAGCCGAACTGAACCTGTCCGTAACTGCTGTTTTTGAGCGTATTAAAAAACTGGAAAAACAGCAGGTCATTGGCAGTTATGTGGCCATGGTGAACCGCCAGAAGGTAGACCGTGATTTCTTGGTCATCTGTCACGTAAAACTCATTCAGCACAGTAAGGAGTACATCACCCAGTTTGAGCGTGAAATTTGCCGGTTTCCGGAGGTGTTGGAATGTTTTCATGTAAGCGGCGATTACGACTACATCCTCAAAATAATAGTGAAAGACATTGCAGAATACCGAGATTTTATGGTGACCAAATTAACCAACCTGCAGCATATTGCCAGTACACAGAGCGCATTCATGATCAAGGAAGTGAAAAGCACCACAATTGTAGGCCTGGAATAAGGTATGCCTCCCTGTGCATTTCATAGTGCCTACCCAATATGAAATCTTATTTTTGCAGGCTTAAATACAAAACCAACCATTGAAAAGATTTTTCTCCTCCCAGCTCTTCATCAACAGCAATCCCGCCAGGTCGAATATGGCATTGGCCGGATGGCTGTTCCTGATCCTTACCCCTTTGGTTCTCTGGTTGGATTCTGATTTTTTCCTGAATGATTACGGCTTCAATGGCCGCTGGCTGGCAAATGCATTTACAATAGTATATTTCCTGTGGCTTTTCTATGTGTCGGGCACTGAGCTTCGGAAGCTGATGTTTACAATGGTTATCATCTCCTATATCGGTGAACTTATTTTCTGCAGCCTTATAGGCATGTATCATTACCGAACGGTGCACATACCGCTTTACGTGCCACTGGGACATGCCATTGTGTATGCCTCGGGCTATATTTACGCCAATACGTTTTGGGCGGTGAAAAACAAAACCGCGCTCAAAAAGGCATTCCCTGTCTTATTTATATTGATTTTCCTGATACCCGTTATTTTTTTCAATGACATGTTCACACTGATCTTCAGTGTATTTTTCTTTGCCATCCTGCGCAGAAAGAAAGGCGATCCGCTTTACTATTTTATTGCATTGTGTGTGATTTACATTGAACTGCTGGGTACGGGTTTCAACTGCTGGAAGTGGGTTCCTGAAACCTTCGGTCTCATCCCTGCTGCCAATCCGCCCATGGGTGCCGTATTTTTTTATGCGGGTGGCGATGTGATTATCGCTAAACTGGTTAGTATTTGGGAAAACAGAAAAACGAGCCCAATTACTGAAATCGCTGATTAACTGCTCGAAAGCAAATTCTCATCTTTCAGCTGAATCTGGAGAACCTGGCCTATTTAAAGACTTAATATCACATAATCCGGCCATCAGATCCTCTGTTTTTCCTTAGATTTGTCTGAAATCAGGCAAAATGGAACACGTATTTTTTGAAACTCCGGCTCTTTTCCGCGAATGGTTATCTAAAAACCACGCTGCAGAAAACGAACTCCTGGTTGGATTCTACAAAGTGAACAGCGGCAGACAGTCCATCACCTGGTCCGAATCAGTGGATCAGGCGCTCTGCTTTGGCTGGATAGACGGCATCCGGAAATCACTGGACTCTGAAAGCTACACAATCCGCTTTACGCCGAGGCGGCCCAAAAGTATTTGGAGTGACGTTAATGTTAAAAAAGTAAAGGAGTTGAAAGAAGCGGGTTTGATGGAGCCCGCAGGATTAGAAGCCTTCAGCAAAAGGACAGCAGGCCGCTCTGGTATCTATTCGCATGAAAAACCTGCAGAGCAGCTTGCACCTCAATATGAAAAAACATTCAGCTCCCATCCTGTTGCCTGGGAATTTTTCTGCAAACAACCACCCTCCTACCGTAAAGTCATCATTCATTGGATCATGTCGGCCAAACGGGAAAACACCCGCTATGACAGGCTTCAGAAAGTAATTGACAGCAGTTTAAATCAGGAAAGGCTGCAGTGAAGTCACAATTTAGTCGCCAGGTATTCATCGCACGCTAGTTAATTGACAACTATTGCCTGGAATTTGATACGTACAGTAACCAAACGTATATATGAATCCACAGGACCATGATGCTTATAAACCAAAAAAGTACGTCCAGATTGATAATCCGGACTGGGTGAAGAACGCCACAGTGTACGAGGTGAATATCAGGCAGTTTTCCGCTGAGGGAACTTTTAGAGAAATAGAGAAACAGTTGCCGCGACTGAAGGAAATGGGGATAGATATTATATGGCTAATGCCCATACATCCAATAGGAGAACTGAACAGAAAAGGCAGTCTTGGCAGTCCTTACTCAGTGAAGGATTTTAAGGGAATTAATCCTGAATTTGGAACCGAAGCAGACTTCCGGAATCTGGTTCAGGCTGTTCATCGTCAGGGCATGTATGTAATTCTGGATTGGGTAGCCAACCACAGCAGTCTGGACAGTAATCTTGTGGCCGAACATCCGGAGTTTTACAAAAAGTCCCGCAATGGCAGGTTCCGGCCGACGCCGTGGCGCGATTATGATGATATTATTGAACTGGACTATGACCAGCCTGAACTACGGAAATACATGACGGAAGCGATGAAATATTGGGTCAGAGAATTTGACATTGATGGACTTCGCTGCGATATGGCCAGTTTTGTTCCGCGTGATTTCTGGGAAAATGTTCGCACAGAACTTGAAACCCTAAAACCTGTCTTCATGCTGGCTGAAGCAGAGGACCGCGACCTTCACAGCAAAGCGTTTGATGCCACCTACAACTGGGCCTTGTGGAACCACCTGCATGCCATTGCTCAGGGGCGAAGTAATGCCAAGATCCTGGCCGAAGCATATCTGGCGGAGCATGTTTCCATTTTTCCAAAGGAAGGCATCCGGCTGAATTTCATTGACAACCATGACAAAAATTCCTGGGAAGGTAATTCGGTCTCCAATTTCGGCAACGCCCTGGAAGCTGCCACTGTCTTTACAGTATTGATGGACGGGATGCCGCTCGTGTACAACGGTCAGGAAGCCGGACTGAGCCGTTCGCTCAAATTTTTTGACCGCGACCCCATCGAGTGGAAAACACACCGCAACTCCAACCTTTACACTACCCTGTTTAATTTAAAACATAGAAACCGCGGGCTTTGGAACGGCAGGTTCGGCGGTGAAATGGAGCGTGTGACCAACGACTGCATGGAGCATATCATTTCGCTTGTTCGGGAGAAAGAGGGCGACAAGGTTCTGGCGGTCTTTAACCTCAGCCCCAAAAAAGTGAATGTCACCCTGGACACTTCGGAGCACGCAGGCACCTACACCGAACTTTTCAGCGGTTCAGATAAGATTCTGCTAAAAAGTTGTCACCTTGAACTGGAGCCCTGGGGATATTTGGTCCTGTTCAGATCCAACTTACGGTAATAAACTATAATCTCTGTCTGATTTCTGACATCTGACATCTGACATCTAAAATCCTGACTCTACTTAACCACAAGGAGCACAAGGGTTGCACCAGGAACACAAAGTTAATATCTGCAAGAGTGGTGAACTTTCGAACCTCCTGACCTTCTAACCATCCAACTTACGGTAATAAACTATAATCACTGTCTGATTTCTGACATCTGAAATCTGAAATCTGAAATCTTTAGATATTACAAAATTCCACGAGCTATTGATCTTCCGATCGGAACCGCTGGGTCGGACAGTGTTTTTTAATTATTAAGCCTCATCTTTGCAGAATTAAATATTCAACCCATGTCTACAGAAAAAACAAGACTTCATATACGCAATAAAAACCGTGAACGTTACGACCTGAATGCCCTCAAAGAGGCTGAACCGGCACTCGGGAATTATGTTCAACCCAATAAATACGGTGACGATTCGGTCGAATTTGCGAATCCTGAAGCGGTTAAGTTGCTCAACAAAGCATTGCTGAGCCATTATTACGGAATAAAGAACTGGGACTTTCCGGCCGAAAATCTCTGCCCTCCCATTCCGGGCCGTGCCGATTATCTGCATTATATGGCAGATTTGTTGGGTCAGAGTAATTTTGGGAGTATTCCGGAAGGAGAAAAGATCACTGTACTCGATATTGGCGTGGGTGCCAACTGCATTTACCCCGCCCTAGGCGTGAGTGAGTATGGCTGGAAATTCGTAGGTTCGGATGCGGATCCGAACTCCGTAGCTTCCGCGGGCAAAATTGCGGAGTCCAATGCACAGTTAAAGGACAATGTTGAAATCCGCCTCCAGCCTGATGCTGATTCTGTATTTCATGGCATAATCGGCGATGGTGAGCGCTTCGATTTCACGCTTTGCAACCCTCCTTTCCATTCCTCGGCAGAGGAGGCAGAAAAGGGTACACAGCGGAAAGTCCGCAACCTCACCGGAAAAAAGGCTGCAGAAGCGGAACTGAATTTTTCCGGAATCAGTCAGGAACTTATCTATCCCGGGGGTGAAATAGCCTTTATACGCAAAATGATTAAGGAGAGCCGTGCCTTTGGCAAAAACTGCTACTGGTTTACGACGCTGGTTTCTAAAGAGTCCAACCTGAAAAAGGTGTACAGCGCACTGGAAGAAGCCCAAATCGTGTACAGAAAAACCATTCCGATGGGTACCGGCAATAAGGTGAGCCGCATTGTAGCCTGGACTTTCCTGACCCGGGAGGAGCAAATGCAGTGGCGCGAAGGCAGATGGAAAGTAAAGACAACGGACGAAAAACAAAAACAGCAGCCGGATAGCAGGGTTTAGTTGGCCGCGGAATGTAATGTACCAACTAATCCATAACGGTGATACTTAGTATCTATATTTCTGCGGAAAAAATGGAATGAATTTTCCATACCTTGGCTGAAGATTAGCCATTCAGTAATGAACCTCAGCAACTTTAACAGGAAAGGATTTACTTTTAAAAAACATACTCCGGAAGAGGTGTCTCACTTCGAGCGGATTTTTGATGTTTTTAAGGATCTGCTGACACACACTTCAGGTGATCTGGAAGAGGCTTTTGAGTGGCTGGAAATGCTGGATAAGGAGTATGATATCTTCACCGATGAGTATACAATTGCCGATTTCGAAGAAGATCTTAAAAAACGCGGCTACATTAAAGAAGAGATCAGACCCGAAGAAGGCAGTACCGGCAGCGGAAAGGGCCGGAATATTGTTACGCCCAAACTCGAGAAGGCACTCCGGGAATTTGCCCTGGACCAGATTTTCGGCAAACTGAAAAAGACGGGGATTGGCAACCACCGGACCTCCAAAGCGGGTGTGGGTGACGAAAGAGACGGCGAAAACCGCAGTTTTCAGTATGGCGATGAGCTATCGAACATAAACATGACTGAAAGCCTCAAAAATGCACAAATCAACAATGGTATCACAGATCTAAGGCTCACGGAGGATGATTTGATGGTGGAAGAAACGCACCACAAAGCACAGATGAGTACCGTTCTCATGATTGACATCAGCCATTCGATGATCCTCTACGGTGAGGACCGTATCACTCCGGCTAAAAAAGTGGCCATGGCCCTTGTTGAGCTTATTAAGCGGAAATACCCAAAAGATTCAATAGATATTATTGTTTTTGGCAACGAAGCCTGGCCCATTAAAATCAAAGACCTGCCCTACTTAAATGTTGGGCCCTACCATACAAATACCGTGGCCGGACTCGAACTTGCCATGGATATCCTCCGGCGAAAGAGAAACACCAACAAACAGATATTTATGATCACCGACGGCAAACCAAGCTGTATGAAACTTGCAACGGGTGAGTTGTATATGAACAGTGTGGGCCTGGATGAGACTATAGTGAACCAATGTCTTAACAAAGCGGCTCAGGCGCGCCGTCTCAAAATTCCGATCACCACTTTCATGATTGCTCAGGATCCTTACTTACAGCGTTTTGTAGAGGCTTTCACGGCTCAGAACCAGGGCAAAGCATTCCTTACCGGACTCAGCAAGCTGGGTGGGATGATCTTCGAGGATTATGAAAGGAACAGGATCAGAAGAATTTAGTTTAAGATGTCAGATGGCAGAGTTCAGATATCAGACAATAGAGGTTGGAAGTTGGGAGTTATGAGTCAGAAGTGTGAAGATGAAAAATAATTAAAACTCTGGGTTACCGGGAGGAAACAGTTGAATATTTATGAATTGATTTTAAGATCTAAACTCAAAAGTCTGAAATCTGAAATCTGACATCTTGGCTCTTGTCTCTACTGTACAGCATCTGCCCTCAAAGAACATTAAATAACAATGAAAGAAAGTACAACTTTTGGCGAACTGAAAAAATCAGGATATGCCCATAAAACCATTTCCAAGGAAATTCAGCAAAACCTTATCGCAAAAATCAGGGCGAAAGAGCCTGTGTTTGAAGGCCTTTGGGGTTATGAAGACACTGTTATTCCTCAACTTAAAAAAGCATTGCTGGCGGGACATCACATTAATCTGCTGGGATTGCGCGGACAGGCAAAAACACGTATTGCGCGAAGTATGGTAAGTCTGCTGGACGAATATATGCCCATCGTGCAGGGGTCAGAAATCAACGACAGTCCCTTTCAGCCCATATCAAAGCTGGC
Organism: Kaistella sp. PBT33-4; assembly: GCF_029194425.1. Taxonomy (NCBI): domain Bacteria; kingdom Pseudomonadati; phylum Bacteroidota; class Flavobacteriia; order Flavobacteriales; family Weeksellaceae; genus Kaistella; species Kaistella sp. PBT33-4. Next base: position 424,484 of record NZ_JARFYL010000004.1, read on the forward strand.
GCGCGACCTTGTTGATGAGCTGGGTGATGAAACTCCAGTATCCTGGGTACACCGCAGCGACCGCTTCTTTGAAAAACTCGCTACTCCGGATGTGAATGTAGCCGATCTCATTGGCGATATCGATCCTATTAAGGCCGCCACGCTGAACCTGCCTTACTCCGATGAGCGGGTTTTGCATTATGGGATGATTCCAAGGGCCAACCGCTGTATTTTCGTACTGAATGAACTGCCGGACCTTCAGGCACGCATTCAGGTTTCACTGTTCAACATCCTTCAGGAGGGTGATATCCAGATTCGTGGCTTCCAGCTCAGGATGCCTTTGGATATCCAGTTTGTATTTACGGCAAATCCCGAAGATTACACCAACCGCGGAAGCATAGTTACCCCGCTTAAAGACCGTATAGGCTCTCAGATCTTCACCCATTATCCTCAAAACATTGCCCTGGCCCGGCAAATCACGGAGCAGGAAGCTCGGATTTCTGCTGAAGACAGCGCAGTAATTGAAGTTCCCGATTATGCAAAAAACCTGCTTGAAGAGATCGCTTTTGCTGCGCGGAACAGCGAATTTGTTGATGCAAAAAGTGGTGTGAGCGCCAGGCTCACCATCAGCGCCATGGAAAACCTGATGGCTGCCGCCAAACTTCGCCTTATTGAATCTGATCTGTACCGTACAGCCGTTCGTTTACTTGATATTATGTCAGTAATTCCGTCTATTACGGGAAAAATCGAACTCGTTTATGAAGGCGAACAGGAAGGTGCGGATCATGTGGCCAGAATCCTTATTGACCAGGCAGTAATGAATCAGTTTGAAAATATATTCCCAAAGATTGGCAAACTGGAGAAAGAAGGCGTGAAAACTCCCTATACCGACATTGTCCGGTGGTTTGATGAAAACCAGCTTCATCTGAATTATCTGGACAAAGATCTAGACTACCGCAATAAACTGAACAGCATAAAACCGTTGGTATCACTTGTAGATGAAAATACCGGCGATCTAGGCGACGGCGACCGCTACTTTTGTATGGAGCTGGTTCTGTGGGCACTTACCGTGAGCAGGAAACTTGATAAATTCGAAAACGAAAGCAGTTTTACGTATGATGCGCCCGGCATCGGCAAATACTACAGCAGATAAAAAGGTAGCCCATTAAAAAAACAAACCTCTCCGGTATATTTCGAAGAGGTTTTTAATTTTCACAAAAAGCATCAGGCCTAGTCAGCCATCGCCTCACCCGCCTTGCGGTGGATAAAATTACCATAGATATGGCGCCTGGCAAATCTGCTTGGCGAATCTGCATTTACCATCTTAATATAAGTGTTGCGCGGAACACCAATGTACTCGTACATTTTACCATTCACATGCTGTATCTTAAGGATCTGTTTTTCATAGTCAAAATCCTGGATATTGGACTTCGATGTGGTTTCGCTGTACTCCTCTTTGTACTTCTCCTGCGTTTCGGGATTGATGCTCACCAAAAAATGATAGGCTTCAATCACCGATTTACTGGTGGCTTCAGCCTCGGTACGTCCTTCCTCGTCATTTACAAATTTATCCGGATGCGCTTCCTTCATTGTATTTCTGTAAATGGTTTTCAGTTCTTTCAGGGTCACCGTCTTGTCTACGCCCAGCAGTTTGCGGTGTTCGCCAATTCTTTTCATATAAAATAATATTTTGATTCAGGAAATAGAAAGGCATTCGGCTTAAAAAATAATAAGCATCATCCTGTCTGAATTTCGGGGTGCAAAATTAGGCTTTTAATTTTTAATATGAAGAGTGATAATTAATTACAGATTTATTTTCGCAGAATGAATACCTTTGCGCCCTGTTTTAACCCTATAAAAGTGCAGGAAGGATGCGCTTCTTCAGATATTGAATGGATTCGGAATTAAGATGCCGGACCGCCTGCGGAGAATGTGGCGGAATTGGAAAAAAAAAGCAGCGCCTTCGCAAAAGTGTGCGTTTCCGTTATGAAAAAGCTTTGGAGACATGGCATTCAGAAGGAGCCATAGGTCCCGTACCCGGAAAACCAAAACCTCATTACACCACTTGCAGTGTATGTTCCGGCAGTGGGCTGATACCTTCTGAAAACTATCCTGTACCCGATACCCAGAGATTCCCGCATCTGGCCATCATTGGTGGCGGCATTGGCGGAACTGCACTCGCACTTGCCTGTCTGCACCGCGGCATCCCGTTCACACTGTACGAAAAAGACAACAGTTTCAGTGACCGTTCCCAGGGTTATGGACTTACCCTGCAGCAGGCCAGTAAAGCTATGGAAGGCTTCGGCATTAATAATCTCGAAGATGGCGTGGTTTCCACCAAACATATTGTACACACACCAGACGGTAAAATTGTGGGCGAATGGGGAATGCGGAAATGGCTGGGGACCAACAGTAAGGCCGGCAGCCGGCGCACCAATATTCATATTGCCAGACAGAAATTACGGTCGGTACTTCTGAGACCACTGCAAAACAGCGGTTCTGTAAAATGGGGTTATGAACTTCTGCAATTCAACCATTGTGATGATCACAGCCTAAACCTGAAATTCCGGGTGAATGATGAGTTGGTTGTGGAGAAAGCAGATGTGGTAATAGGCGCTGACGGTATAAGGAGTATTGTAAGGCGACAAATTTTAGGGGAAGAAACGCTCCCGCTCCGTTACCTGGGCTGCATGGTAATCCTGGGAATCTGCAGGCTCGGTGAAATTGGCGAATGCGACCGCTCCCTCCTGGATTCGGCTACTGTCTTTCAGACAGCCAACGGTCATGAACGCATCTATATAATGCCTTACGACGACGTATCTGTAATGTGGCAACTTAGTTTTCCCATTTCGCAGGAAGAGGCAATTGCTTTACGTAACAGAGGTAATGAAGCCTTAAAACAGGAAGCTATCCGAAGAACCCCCTGGCACGACCCCATTCCGCAAATTCTGAACGCTAGCGACCCATCAAAAATTTCCGGTTATCCGGTGTATGACCGTGACTTGCTCACTCCTGAGCTTCTGAATACCTCAGGCGCTGCCACACTGATTGGTGATGCGGCACATCCCATGAGTCCGTTTAAAGGTCAGGGAGCCAATCAGGCCCTGCTGGATGCACTGTCACTGGCGCGGGAAATAACAAAGGCGTGTTCAAATCCTAACACAGGGCAGGATAAAGACATAAGGGAAAACATTCTGAATCGTTTTGAAGCAGAGATGCTGCAGCGAAGTGCTGTTAAGGTGGAAGATTCTGCCGCAGCCGCAGAGTTTCTGCATTCGGAACTGGCACTCTTTGAAGCGGATGAACCGCGCGGTAAGGTCATCAAAAGAAAGCATAAAGAATAGAATTCGCGATAGTAGCTCTACTTTTGAAAAACCGCAAATCCTCCGGGTTCCAAAGAAAAATGGGCCCCGTTGGTGAAATCACGCGTTGAAAGTGTAAAAACACAGGTATAAACTCCGGATAGCGATTCTTCTGTAATCTCAAAATTGATTGGTTTTGTGGAAAAACTGAGCACCGTTAGTACTGCGTGCATTCCGTTTTGTCTTAGGTATGCCAGAATTTTATCATCGGCTGTAGTCTTCAGCAAATGCGTCCGCACGGCCGGGTCGCCACCCCGCAGCGCCGGATAATTGCTTTTAAGGCGCAACAGAGTTTTATAGAAGTCATGGAGTTTATTAGTACCGGTCCACGGGATAGGGTCCTTCTCAAAAAACTCAAGTCTTTTTGTGCGCATCGGTATTTCCTGCCCGTTATAGATGAGTGGCACGCCGTTCCACGTCACTGAAAAGACGGCCAGCGCCTCTGCATAGATCCCATATTTCTCAAATTCAGTACCGTTCCAGGTATTCTCGTCATGATTAGATGTAAACCAGGCACGCATAGAGCCGTCTCCAATCTCTGAATATCTGGTCAACAGTGTCTTAAGTTCACCTAAAGTCACTTTGCCATCGCAAAAATCCCTGGTCAGGTGCATCCAGTTCCAGGAATAACTGGCATCGAAAATCTTTCCGTACCCGGGATCATCAAGTTCGTCAAATTCACCGAGCCAAAAAAGTGGTTTCAGTTTTTCCAGTTCAGGTCTTGCCTGTTGCCAGAAATCCAGTTGCACCCATGCTGCCAGGTCGCAGCGGAACCCATCTATATTTGCTTCCCTAACCCAATATTTCATGGCCTCAATCATGGCCAGGCGCATATCAGGATTAGAGTAATCCAGTTCAATGATGTCGGCCATTCCGGATGCGGGTTGAAAATCGCCGGTAAGGGGGTCCCGCAGGTAGAAATCCGGGTGGGTATATGTCCACACATGGTCCCAGCCTGTATGGTTGGCTACCCAGTCCATAATCACTCTGAAGCCGAAGCTGTGCGCTTCCTGCACTAAATTTTTTAAATCTTCCAGCGAACCAAATTCCGGGTTTACAGCTGTATAGTTGGCCGCCGCATACTGACTGCCCATACTTCCTTTTTTGTTTTTCTGTGCGATAGGGGTTATCGGCATCAGCCACAGCGTTTCAACACCCATATCCCTAAGCCGGGGCAAATGTGCGGCAAAGGCTTTGAAAGTTCCTTCGGGAGTGTACTGTCTCAGGTTTACTTCGTAGATATTGGTGGTGTGCTTCCACCTGCAGGTTCCATTCATTGGTTCTGATAATAGAAGAGTTAAAGCAGCAAGGTCGGGATAATTCCCCAATTATTCCAGAAATGGAGTCCTACAATTCCAGCGAAACAAAATTCGCATCCGGACAATAAAAAACCCTGCGGTTGCAGGGTGTATATTTGTTAATCTTCATCGTCATCATCCAGTGGCTCATCAGCGAAATCCAAAGCATCGTCATCATCAAAATCATCATCCTCATCGGCAAAATCACCTTCTTCAAAATCATCGTTGAAACCAAAATCCTCGTCCTCGTCCAGAAGCGGCATGACCGGCTTCTTGCTTTTACCTGTACTTTTACCTGGTGCCTTCAGCGGCACAGCACCAAAACGGAAAACGGTTATAGGATAATTAACAGCAGGTTTTTCATCCACTATTTCCACAAGTTCGCAGAAAAATTCCCAAAGGTCAAGCAGTCCGTACTGAAACTGTGCACGGTCGCCTTCATTTGCGAATGCTTCATCAATATAAACGTCTGACATGATTTCACCATCGCCCTCATCGGTCATATCCTCCAGAGGTACGGACTTAATGATGGTCCCGTCTGACTCGAGCAGATTAAAGGCCGACAGTTCCTCACCCTGAAGGCTGAAGGCACTCTTGATACCTAAATGCAGGTTCCAGAGTGTCTGTTTCCCTTTGATTTCAATATCGCGGAAAATATTGTCCTTGGTATCTAAAATGACGCGGATTTTATAAACCATTAGTGCTTTCTTGTATTAGTTTTGCTTAATGTTAACGGTACAAATATAGGATAATTGTAAGCGGAGCAAAAAGTTTTAAAAATCTTTTTTTTTAAAATATTTTATTACATTCCGCGCCGTCTAAGGCTCGGTTTCCAGCATAAAAGTAAAGGTGGTCCCTTCCAGATAAACACTGTGTACGGAGATGGCTTCGTTGTGTGCCTCGAGGATATGTTTTACGATGGCCAGCCCTAATCCGGAACCGCCACCACGGCGGCTGCGTGAAGATTCAACCCGGTAAAACCTTTCAAAGATGCGCGGCAAAAGTTCCTTTTTGATGCCCATTCCATTGTCGGCCACCTCTACCAGCACTTTTGAGCGCAGTTTGTTGGTACGCACGGTGATCAGTGCATTCTCGCGGTTGGAGTAATGAATGGCATTTGAGATAAGGTTAATGATCACTTGGCTGATACGCTGCCTGTCCGCACGCACCATAATTGCGGCATGCGAGGTCTGGAGCTGCATCCTGGCTTCCCGACGCTCAGCTTCAAGATCCAGCATATCCATGATTTCGCGGATGAGGATATTGAGGTCAAATGTGGTAATATTAAGGTTGATTTCGCCGTATTCAAACTGATTCAGCATATCCAGGTCCTTCACAATATCCAACAGCCTTTCCACCGATTTATCAATGCGTTCCAGGTATTTGTCCCGGATGGCCAGGTTCTCAACACCGCCATCCATAAGGGTTTCCACATAGCCCTGAATGGAGAAGAGTGGTGTTTTCAACTCGTGTGAGACATTGCCTATATATTCTTTGCGGTAGCTGGCCATCCCTTTCATGGTGTCAATTTCGCTGGCATTTCTCTGGGAAAGCTCGGAAACCTTTTCACCAAGCTGTGTGAAACTCATTTTACTCTCGTCTGTCGGGATAATGCCCTGCGGCAGGATGGTACTGATGCGTTTGATCTGTTTTTTGCCATAATAGCCGAACAAAAATTCCAGCAGGAAATAATTAACGGCCAGCATTATCAGGACACAGAGTGACATAATCATGTAAAAACGGTTGCGGTCCTCCGCCAGCTGTTCCTGTGAGAGATTGAAGGCCAGCGCCACAAAAACCGTCACAAGGGTGATGAAAAGCGAGGCGATGAAAGTAAGTTCCCTGAATTTCAAATTGAAGAAATATTTAAAGATATTCGGTTAAACAATGAGCTTATAACCAATTCCTTTAAGCGTCTGAATAGAATTGAGACCTAATTTTTCCCGCAGGCGGCGGATGTGCACATCTATTGTACGTTCTCCCACCACTACATCGCTACCCCAAACTTTCTCCAAAATCTCCTCTCTCTTAAAGACTTTATCAGTATTGGAAGCTAAGAGATAAAGAAGGTCAAATTCTTTCTTGGGCAACAGAAAAGCCTGTCCGTTTCTGGAAACCCTGAAGTTATCCTTGTCAATCACCAAATCGCCCACTTCAATAAGTTTGGCCTTTTCATTTACCTGCGAAGTAAGCTGCAGAAGTGCATTCACCTTGGATATAAGAACCTTGGGCTTGATGACCTTTACAATATAATCATTACCGCCGGCCTGATATCCCGCCAGTTGGGAGAACTCCTCGCTGCGTGCCGACAGGAAAACGATAAGTGTTTTCTGAAGGCTTTTTATCTGTCTGAGTTCCTGGCAGGTTTCAATACCGTCCTTTCCGGGCATCATGACATCGAGAAGGATAAGATCCGGTACAAGTGTGCGCGCCTTTTCGATACCTTCTTCACCACCACTGGCGGTAACTACTTCATATCCTTCCTTTTCCAGATTATAAGACAGGATTTCCAGGATGTCCTGTTCATCATCAATCAGTAAGATCTTTTTGGTACTCATCTTCAGTTTTTATCCTTTCAAAATTACTAAAAATTAACACGTGGTCCGGCCTGACCGCCTTTATTCACGCAAAGTTAATATTGGCATTTTCCTGTTCATTATTTATTAAAACAAACTTAAAACTGAGTATACAGCATTTCGCAGGGGACTGAGGACCTTTGCAGTGAAAGAAAAACAAGTAAAAAACAAGAAATGAAAATCACTAAATTAAGTGTTGGAGTTTTATTCCTCCTGGGAACGGCACAGACACTTTCAGGACAACAGGCCGCACAGGATACGCTTAGGACAGAGAAACAGATTGAAGGTGTTGTCCTGCGCGGCAGCGTAAAAAAAGGTGCGGAAAGCAACCTGATCAGCCTTCAGCGTAAATCTGCCGAAGTAATTGAAAGAGTAGGTGCAGTGCAGCTTGAGAAACAGGGAGTCGGCGACGTATCTGTAGCTGTAACCAAAGCCACCGGCGCACAGAAGCAGGAAGGCAGCGGGCAGGTTTTCATACGCGGTCTGGGCGACAGAAGTAACTCCACAAGCATGAACGGGCTGCCCATTCCTTCCAACGATCCCGCTTATAAGAACATTGACCTCGGTATCGTGAAAACAGACATGATCGATTTCGTAGGCCTGGAAAAAGTATATAACCCCAGGCTTTGGGGCGATATGGCGGGCGCAAATGTGGATATTGTTTCCAAAGTATACACCGGTAAGCCCTATTTCAAAGTAAATCTGGGATCATCAGTGAACTTCAACGCTTTTTCAAAGTCCAATTTTTACCTTCAGAACGGTCCGGACTATTTGGGTTTTAAACAGATCAGTAAGCCCAAAAATGCCAAGATCGCACAATTTGGATATGCCTTCAATACAGGCTGGCAAAATGAGGAGACCTATAACCCCATCAACTCTTCACTTGGCGTTGACTTTGGCAAATCTTTCCGCATAGGCGAAGATGGAAAGCTGAGTGTTTTCGGATTTGGAAACTTTGACAATGATTATAACTTCAGGGAAGGTATCATACGTTCCGTAGATAATTCCGGCGCGCCACTCAAAGATCTGTGGGGTCAGGAATTCACCTACGACACCAACACCACCGGGCTTCTAAACCTCAATTACCGCATCAACAGTGATCATACGGTGAAGGCTACCACCAATTATATTCATACCACAGAACAGAAACTGGGACTTTATGAAGGGTATATACGGGATACAAATGAAGACCGGGCCAATGAAACAGCACACCTGCGCAGGGCAACCTACAAAACAAATGATCTCTGGATTAACCAGATTGCCGGTGAGCACCGTATTACCGATCCGCTGAAGCTATATTGGAATCTTGGTTACAACCGTCTGGACAGCAGAAGACCGGACCGGCAGCAGAATATCAGTGTTGAAAACCTGAATACAGGCCTTCACCACTTCATTGCCGGAAACGCCGGAGCCAATCACCGGTATTTTGACCAGCTTCTGGAGAATGATTACGCTGCCAATATCTACGCAGATTATCAGTTGAGCGACCGTATAAAGTTAACCGCAGGTTACCGCGGACGCTTAAAAGATTCGGATTTCCGTGCTACACAATATAATTTTCGGGTTAAACTGGCTCCTGGCAATTATTATGTAACTCCCGAAGATTACGGTGCATTTTTCAACTATGAAAATTACCAGTCCGGTGCATTCTTTGACATAAGGACCTTCCGCGGAATTGTGGGTGCAGATGAGATGGCCCTTGTTCCACAATACTATCGATCCGAAGTGATGAACCACGGAGCTTTTGCCAATGCTGAATTTAAAGCCGGAGAAAAGCTGACTGCCCAACTCGGTGTGAGTTATGAGAACCTACAGCAGTCCATCCTTTACAATACTAGTATTCAGGAAGGTGATGTAGATAAAAACTATTCTAAAATCCTTCCGGCGCTGAACCTAAAATACAGTCTGAACGACCTGCATAACCTCCGTCTGTCCGCGTCCAAAACGTACACTACCCCACTTCTTCTGGAAATTGCACCTTTCGAGTATGAAGATATAGACGAACTCAGCTTTGGAAATACAGACCTGAACCCGGCAGATAATTACAACCTGGACCTGAAGTGGGAATGGTTCCCAAAACGGGGCGAATTGATTTCGGCTACAGTTTTCGGAAAATACATTTCAAACCCAATTTCCCGCGTCACCGTAAACTCCTCTTCAAATTCAGTTTCGTTTGTGAACACAGGCGACAGGGGAATGATCTTCGGTGTTGAGGCCGAATTGAGAAAAGATCTGTACACGAATGGCAATTCCCGGTTCTATACTTTTATGAACGCCACGTACCTAAATACCGAACAGGAACTGGATTCCGAAAAGGTGGACAGAGAAAATCCAAATTCAAAAGTTGCAGTTTCCTTTATCAGCAGCCAGGACAGAATGCAGGGGGCTTCCGACTTCCTGGCCAACCTTAACCTTGGCTGGGAACAGAAATGGAACCGGAACACTATGGATGTAGTCCTGTCCTACTCTCATATTTCCGATAATATCTATGCTCTGGGTTATGAAAGTAAGGGCAACCTGGTAGATAAAGCAGTAAATTTTCTGGATGCGACCGTGAGGTTTTCCCTTAATAATGGCCTGGGAATATCTGCCAGTGCGAAAAATTTGCTGAACACAAGTTTCACCCGCGTACAGGCCAATGCCAATGGTGATGTAATAGTGAGGGAGTATAAAAAAGGGATAAACGCCGGAATCGGTTTTTCCTATCAGTTTTAAAAATCAAAACCATTATAATCTAAAAAAAGCTTTATTATGAAAAAGAACAGTCTGAAAGTACTGACCGCAGCACTTATCCTGAGCACAGCCACATTTGCTGTACAGTCCTGCAGTAATGATGATGATCCCATCATCACCACACCCGCCGGCAGTTTTGAGCCGGGAAATTTTAAAGGTGAAATAACCACGGGTAATACAATTACACTGGATCCCTCCAAAGTACACAAACTTACGGGACCTCTGGTTGTGAAAGAAGGTGGTAAGCTGATCATCCCTGCCGGAACCAGAATTGAAGCTACAGGAGGTACTTCAGCCTACGTCACTGTTGAACAGGGCGGGCAGATCTTTGCCAACGGTACTGCGGCTGCACCTGTTGTTTTCACAGCTTCCAATGCGACACCCGGTGCCTGGGGCGGACTCGTAATCTGTGGCCGCGCACCCATCAACAAAGGTACAACTGCAATGTCTGAAGTGGGCAATGCTACTTACGGAGGCACCATAGCCACTGATAATTCCGGAACACTGAACTTCGTGCGTATCGAATATGCCGGCGCCATCTTCACCGCAGAAAAGGAATTTAACGGTCTGTCCCTTTTTGGAGTGGGCAGCGGGACTCAAATCAACAATTTAGCCGTAATAAACGGTTCGGATGACGGTATTGAATTCTTTGGCGGAACTGTTAATGCCACAAATATCCTGTCTGTAGGCAATGAAGATGATGCTTTTGACTGGACTGAAGGCTGGAACGGTACGGTGAACGGAGTTTATACCAAAAGAAGAGCCGACAATACCGGAAACAGAGGCATTGAAGCCGATAACAATTCCAATAACAGAGATGCAAGTCCAAGGTCTAACCCTACCATTAAAAACGCCACATTCATAGGAGCTCTTACCGGTGAAGCGGACGGAATTAAACTTAGAGAGGGAACGCACGCAACCATAGACAATGTTGTTCTTTCCGGTTGGAAAACAGGAATCAATGTAGAGCACGACCAGTCTGTCGCTTATTTCAACGGAGCTGGTAAAATCACCAATGTAAGATTTGACAATGTGCAGACCGAGGCCTCAGCGAAAGCAACGGCGGTAGGAACTACGCCTGGAGTCACAATACCTGTACTGCCCGGTACATTCACTGTAAATGCCGCAGCAACCGGCGCAGGTGGAAGCAACGGAACTGGACTGCCATCATGGGCAACTGGTTGGAGCGGACTTTTTTAGAACTTTTTTTCTTTCATTCATATCAGCAAGGCGCCGGAATTATCCGGCGTCTTTTTCTATACATCAGGATTTCCAATATTAAATTTTTCCGTTCCAGTGTTAATTTAATATGAATTTTTTGTTAATTCAATAATAATTATAGTACTTTGACTGAACAAACGGAAGACATAAATAATTGAGATATGAAAAAGACGGCAATAAAAACAGCAGTATTGGGAATCCTACTTTTCCTGGGATTTTCAGGAGGTCTGCAGGCACAGCATACCAACAGCCTTATAGAAGAAGTAAGAATTTCGAATAAGGACGGCTTTACCCAGGTGAGAAACATTATAGCGCAGAATTTTGATTTTACCGATCCGCAGCTCACCGAAGGAACCACCAATTCGTTGGTGAAATTTAATATTTCAACAGACGGCAAAATTGAAAATGTTCGGGCAGATAGCCGCTGCAGGGCCATTAACAAAAACCTTGAAAATGCTTTAAGCGGTCTTCATTTACGCTTTAAAGGGCAGCGTGAGAGGCCTGTGACCTATGTAATGCCGGTAGAAATCGCTATTGCGTCCCGTTAGGCATAAAAATGATGAGAAAAACGAAACCGGTTCCAAATGGGAACCGGTTTTATTATTTATCTGAATATTCGAAGCTCTGAACCGCTTCCAGCGTCCGGCTGATTTCCGCGTCTTTGACCGCGTCACTGATGAAGTACGTTTCATAACCGCTCGGTGGCAGGTAGATTCCGTTCTTTAGCATATGGTGGAAAAAATTGTTGAAGAGAGAATGATTGGCACGCTGTGCCTCATCAAAATCAGAAACGGCTGCAATGTGGAAAAACACACTCATCATGGAACCTTTCCTGTTGATGCGGTGCTGGATATCTTTGCTGTTCAGAATCTTACCGATCTCAAAATCAAGCGTTTCGGTGGTTTTGTTAATCCGCTCATAGAAACCGGTATCGTTCTTTATCAGTTTCAGTGTTTCAAGACCCGCACGCATAGCCAGTGGATTCCCGCTTAAAGTTCCGGCCTGATAAACAGCTCCTTTTGGAGCAAGATGGTCCATAATTTCGTTGCGCCCGGCAAATGCGCCTACCGGAAGACCACCGCCAATCACCTTACCGTAAGTCACGAGGTCGGCTTTTACGCCGAATACTTCCTGTGCCCCTCCGAAAGCCAACCTAAAGCCGGTCATTACTTCATCAAAAATCAATAAGGCCCCGTTGGCATCACAAGCTTTCCTAAGTTCCTGCAGGAAATTGTTTTCAGGCAATACACAGCCCATATTTCCCGCCACAGGCTCAATGATTACCGCGGCGATCTCCCCTTCATTGTGGCGGAAAAGGTCATGTATCTGTGCTATATCGTTATATCTGGCGAGCAAAGTATCCTTCGCTGTTCCCTGCGTAATTCCCGGTGAATTGGGGTGCCCGAAAGTGACGGCGCCGCTTCCAGCTTTGATCAGGAAAGAATCGGAATGTCCGTGGTAGCAGCCTTCAAATTTAATGATCTTGTCTCTTTGGGTAAATCCACGGGCCAAACGTATGGCGCTCATGCACGCTTCCGTGCCGGAAGAAACCATGCGGATCTGATCCACATTGGGAACATTTTCTACAATGAACCGGGCAACTTCAGTTTCGAGTTCGGTGGGAGTTCCGAAGGAAAACCCTTTTTCCGCCTGCTTTTGGACAGCTTCCAGAACCACAGGGTGGGTATGTCCCAAAATGGCAGGACCCCAGGAATTTATATAATCAACATAGGTTCGGCCATCCTCATCGGTCAGGTAGGCTCCCTTAGCCGACTTCATAAAAACGGGTACACCTCCTACAGATTTGAATGCGCGCACAGGTGAATTAACTCCGCCCGGAATATAGCGCTGCGCTTCTGTAAAAAGCGCAGAACTTCTTTGATATATCATCAGTTTATTTTTAAATAATGTGCAAGTGTCTCTAACTATCTTGGCTTACGTCCCTGCAGGAAAACAAGGTCTCCGGCACGCAGTTTCCCGCCGTCGTCCATTCTGTTCTTGGCCAGCAGTTTATCCAACCTTACGCCGAACTTCTGTGCAATCGCATGCATATCTTCGCCAACTTCAGCCTTGTACGCAGGAACATTTCCTTCTGCACTTTTAGACTCCAGGAAAACAATATCGTTCTGTTTAAGCTTGCCGCTGCTCAAGTCATTCCACTTCATCAGGCGGCTCTCACTGATGCCGAATTTATCAGCAATTTGAAGAAGGTCCATATCTGCAGGTACTACAAGATATTTCATCCCGCCGTTCGGATGGTTCTTAACCAAAACTTCTTTTAAGAGATCGCTGTTTTTCTGCTGCTGAACTTTTTTCTGCTGAGTGGCATAGGAGGTCTGCTCGTAACGCACCTTAATCGTTTTAGCCTGACTGTCTGATGCAGATTTACGTCCCGGATTCATCTGCGCCAGAAAAGTACGGTCGTCCTGAAGGGATGGATATTTATTGAGTAGAGCCGTATATACCGTCTTGGAATCTGTATTATCGTACTCGTAGAGCTTATGCTTTTCAATGATGGATAAAAGGATTTGCGCATAGCGGGGGTTGGTGGCATAACCGGCCTTTTTCAGACCGTGGGCCCAGCCTTTATAATCCTTGATGTCGAGCTTGAAAAGGCTGACATAGTATTTTCTTTCTGCCAGAAATCGCGAATGGTCTTCGTAGCTTTGGCGGACATCATCATACACGCGGAAACATTCATTGGGTGCGTCATCGTTATGCCGCATTGTTCTGCCGGTCCATTCGTCCTTACACTTAATACCAAAATGGTTATTGCCTTCCTTTGCCAGACGGCTTTGTCCGGCACCGGTTTCAAGAAGTCCCTGTGCCAGTGTAATGGAAGCCGGAATCTTGAATTTTTCCATCTCCTCTACCGCATAAGGTGCAAACTTTTGAATATATTGTTCGTCGGTGGTCCAGGTTTGGCCTTGAATTTGCGATAAAATAATCAGTGCTAAAGCAATAAATATTTTTCTCATAAATAGTTAGTTTGTGAACTTACTGTATTGTTAATCAGCTTCCTGCCTTTTGCTGCCAACATTTTATTGGCGCCGGAAATGCCCTGAAGGCCACCGGTGTGAAAGGAAAGGATTTTACTTTCTTTCGGGAAAAAATCTGCCTCTATAAGTGCAAATATTCCCTGCATCATCTTTCCGGTATACACCGGATCGAGCTGTATGCCGTATTTTTCGGCAAAAACATTTATAAAACGAATATCTTCGTCAGTTATTTTGCCGTATCTGCCATTTATCTCATTTATCAGCGAAAAATTATTTCTGCCTGATAAAGCAAGCACGCTTTGCTGAAGAGAATCATCATTCACGATTTTAAAGCCCAGAATGTTCTGTTCTGCCTCTGCAAACTTTGAAATTCCGGCTAAAGTCCCGCCGGTTCCAACAGCGCAGCAAAGATAATCAAAACTTTTTGTTTGTTCATTCAGCATGTGCCGGATGCCGTCTACAGCCAGTTCATTAGTTCCTCCCTCCGGAATGATAAGTGCTTCGGGATACTGCTGTAGCATTATTTCCCCAAGTTCCTCCTTTCTCCTGTACTGCTCGCGAGATACAAAGCAAAACATCATTCCTTTTGCCGCGGCAAAGCTCAATGTAGGGTTATGCTGCCATTTATTTGCAAGTTCATCACCGCGTATTATTCCAACGGTCGGAATACCTTCACGATATCCTAGCGCGGAAACAGCGGCAATGTGGTTGGAGAAGGCTCCGCCAAATGTAATCAAACGGGGATTTGCCGTTTTGCGCGCCAGATAGCTGTTGATGTTGTAAAAGAGTTTCCAGTACTTATTCCCTGAAATTTCAGGATCGATAAAGTCTTCCCTTTTTACGAAAAGTCGCACATCTCTGTTTTGTAACGGTATTTCGGTGATGGGGATGTGCGTTTCAGGAAAAATCATCCTGCAAAGTTGTAAAAAAGTTTGAAAATGGAGAAATTCGAAGCTTTTGCTCGAAGCACTTGCTGGAAGACTGATTTACACGGTACAGTTAATATTGATTTACAGAACTGAAGGAGGCTGGTTAAAAATGACATTCAATATTGCACCAGACCATTTCTTTCCTGTGAAAAGATCAGGAATCAGCGGTAATCCAATTGCATCAGCACATCTAACGGACCAAACCGGCATCAGTTAAAGTTACACTGCAGATCGCACCCAGACTTCTACATAAAACTTCTATTTCTTATATTTACGAAGGGTTTTGTAAAATTAAAGCCTAAAATAAGCTAAAAAAGATATATGAAAATAGGTTTACTGGGTTTTGGAAAGACAGGAAAAGCAGTCGCGAATGTAATTCTGCAAAATAAAAATTTTCAGCTGGAGTGGGTGCTCAAACGCAGTAACCAGCTTGAAAACAGAAATGCAGCTGAATTTCTGGGCGTAGACTCGGAAGACCCCGGACTGATAGTTTCCAGTGCCGGCATGACCGTTCCCGATCTTCTGGATAAGTATCCTGTAGACATTATTATCGATTTCTCATCGGATTCTGGAATTCATTCCTATGGTCGCCATGCAGCACAGCGTGGCATAAAAATAATCTCTGCAGTTTCCCATTATAAAAAGGCGGAGCAGCAGCTTCTGCAGGAGCTTGCAGCCCAAACGGTGGTTTTCTGGAGCCCAAACATCACGCTGGGCGTAAACTATCTGCTGTTCGCAGCCAAATTCCTGAAGAAAATTGCTCCTGATGTGGACATTGTAATCGTTGAAGAACATTTTAAGGACAAGGACGGAATTTCAGGAACTGCGGCCAAGATTGCTGAAGCCCTGGATGTAGAGAAGTCTGAGATCAACTCAGTACGGGCAGGGGGAATCGTGGGTAAGCACGAGGTAGTATTTGGTTTCCCCTATCAGACGGTCAGGCTTACGCATGAATCCATTTCGCGTGACGCATTTGGCAACGGAGTGCTTTTTGTGGCAGGTAACCTAACCGACAAAAGCACCGGCCTTTATAATTTCGAGGATATTCTTCTGCCTTATTTTTCTACAAATTAGTATATAGGGTTAATAATCCCGTAAAGGCAGTTGACTAAGCATAAACATTACTGTGTATTTCCTTAAATTTATACAGAAATCTAAAGGATGGGGCGATGCGAACACGAAGCTACAGTCTTATTCGCCGGTCACTGGGCACCTTACTTTTGCTGCTGGCTCTTAATGCCTTTGGCGGTGGCTGGTACGGAATGGCCGGAGCGGATGCTGTGCCAATATCCTGGTTGGAGGGCAGTCCTTTTCGGGACTATTTTATTCCCAGCATGATACTGTTTGTGGTCGTAGGCGATTCAGCACTCTTTTCAGCCATATCGGTATTTATGAGACACAGGAAAGCACGTTTTCTCTCTTTTCTGTGTGTACTTACCATCATCCTGTGGCTCTCTGTCCAAATAATTATTATCGGTTATGTGTCGTGGATGCAACCTACCACAGCGGCAGCAACTTTCATAATCCTTCTGTTAGCCCTTAAACTGCCGAAAAAATGGAAACTAAATATTTTAGTGAACTCCGGGCCCATCAGTATTCTACACTATTACTTTGCTTTCTTTGCGCAGTTTATATCTGGATTGTTTATCCACTTCTACACATCCGGAATACCAATCAAGCTTTATTCATTGGGGTTGCATGGGCAATTCTGACCGTTATTTTTGAATTCTCCCTTGGGCGTATGACCGGCAAGTCATGGTATTTCCTGTTCCGCGATTTCAATCTGACCGAGGGACGCTTATGGACAGTATTCGTCCTATTCCTTACGTTGCTTCCTTTGCTTTATTTCGTAATCAAACGATTGTAAGCAAATGTCCGCGAAGTTTTAGTGATTTTATAATCAACTCTTAATAATCCATTTTTGACGATAGTAAACAGGCCTTGAATTACTAATATTTTGAGGTTATAATAAATTTGTTAGATTATTCTAACTTATGTAAATTTACAGCTTAAACTTTCCCGGATGAAATTGAAATTATTCTGCCTGACGGCTGTTCTGCCCTTAATGTTCCACACTCAAACCGCCTCATACGATAGTTTATCTGTGAATACATTGATCCGGGACACCATTACGGAAAAAGGATCCTCGTCCATCGATGAAGTGGTGATTTCCGGTACCATGAAGGCAGTAAAGCGACTTGAAAGTCCAATTCCGGTGGAGGTGTACTCACCTGCATTCTTCAGGAAAAATCCTACACCTAATATCTTTGATGCGTTGCAGAACGTAAATGGGGTTCGTCCTCAATTGAACTGTAATATCTGCAGCACCGGCGACATCCACATTAACGGACTGGAGGGCCCGTACACGATGGTTCTCATTGACGGTATGCCGATGGTAAGTTCACTGGGCACTGTGTACGGTCTTACGGGCATACCCAACTCGCTGGTTGAAAGGATTGAAATTGTAAAAGGTCCGGCCTCGTCACTGTACGGAAGTGAAGCGGTGGGTGGCATCATTAACATTATCACCAAAAAAGCGGGAAACGCACCGGCTTTCAGTGCAGATGTGATGTCTACGACATGGGCGGAAAATAATATTGATCTGGGTTTCCAAATAAAGGCCCGACCCGGCACTACCCTGCTTACCGGAATCAATTATTACAGTTATAAGGAAGTTTCGGATATGAACAGCGACCGCTTTACCGATGTTCCGCTGCAGAAAAGGATTTCGGTTTTTCAGAAATGGAATTTCAGGCGTCCCGAAAACAAACTTTTCAGCATGGCTGCCCGGTATATGTATGAGGACCGATGGGGCGGCGATGTACGCTGGAACCGTTCCTACCGCGGTGGAAACGAAATTTATGGGGAGAGCATCTATACCCAGCGTGCCGAACTTTTCGGTGCCTACCAGCTGCCGGTTCGGGAGAGTATGAATCTGGCTTTTTCCTTTGTAAACCATGACCAGGACAGCCGTTACGGTACGCTAAGCTATATTGCAAATCAGAAAGTCGTCTTCGGACAGCTGACCTGGGACCGACGTTTGGGAAAACATGACCTGCTTACAGGTGCAGCAGTGCGCTACACTTATTATGATGACAATACGCCGGCGACGGTTAATCATTCCAATAACAACCAACCCGAGAAAGTACTGTTGCCGGGTATTTTTGTTCAGGATGAAATTAAGCTGAACGACAAACACAGTGTCCTGGGAGGTCTGCGCTTTGATTATAACCAAAGCCACAGTTCTATATTTATGCCACGATTCGCCTACAAATGGGCACCAAATGATGAAAACATTTTAAGGTTCAATGCAGGCACGGGTTTCCGTGTGGTAAATCTTTTTACCGAAGACCACGCAGCGCTCACCGGTTCACGTGACATTCTGATCCTAAACGGGTTGAAACCTGAAAAGTCCTATAATGCCAATCTTAATTTCACTAAAAAATTTTATTCGGAATCCGGCACATTCCTGGGAATGGAGGCTACCGCATTTTATACTTATTTTACCAACCGGATTGTACCGGATTATGAAACCGATGCCAACAAGATCATCTATGACAATCTGGACGGGCACGCAGTAAGCCGCGGCCTGAGCCTTAACGCAGACCTGAACCACCACAGCGGAGTTAAATTCATCCTGGGGGCCACACTTATGGAAAATACCCTTTCGGAATTTGGCATGCGCAGCCACCAACTCCTTACCGAGAATTTTACCGGAACGTGGGCTATCTCCTATAAAATACGAAGAGCCAGACTAACTCTGGATTACACCGGAAACGTATACAGTCCCATGCGTTTACCGCTTCTGGGAGATCTGGACCCACGGAAACCTACATCGCCATGGTGGAGCATACAGAATATACAGCTCAGCTATGACGGCCTTAAAAACTGGGAAATCTACGGCGGCGTAAAAAACCTGCTGAACTGGACGCCTAACCGTGGAAATCCATTCCTGATCGCGAGGAGCCATGACCCGTTTGACCAAAACGTGGTGTTCGATCCTTTGGGTCAGGCAGTCGCTACGCCGGAAAATCCGTACGCCCTTACCTTTGATCCCACATATGTGTACGCACCCAACCAGGGAATACGAGGATTCCTGGGTATCAGATTTAAACTGGACTGATATGAAATTTACTGCTGCATTTATTCTGTTTTTATTTCCTTTGATGATGTGTTCACAGAGCAATAATGAAAGCACTGATAAACATGCGCTGGAAAAAGCTGAAATCCGTCGTGTTGCCGAGCCTCGCCCGCTGCTGATATTTATAACCGCCGACTGGTGCTCTTACTGCAGGATGATGAAAAATAAAGTATTCAGTAATCCTGAGGTTGCCGGAAAATTGCAGACTGACTTTTACTTTGCTGAACTGAATGGGGAGTATACAGAACCCATTGTCTGGCAGGGACAAACCTACCGCTATGTGCCCAATGGCCCGCGTACCGGCACACATGAGCTGGCGCAGCATTTGGGTGCAGTTAACGGGAAACTTACTTATCCGACACTTGTTATAGTGGATAAAAAAGACAGGGTGCTTTTCCGGTATGCCGGATTTCTGACAGGCAAAGAAATGGTGGCGCTCCTGGATAAATTAACATCCAAACGATCAAACTACTAATTTACGCTCCCGCCTGCTTTCCAATAAACTTCCGGAACCCCCAAATTTTCCGTTTGCGCAGGTAGTTAAAGTCATGTTCGTAGCTGAAGGCTTCACGTTCGAACGAAATGGACTGATAAGCGCGGTGCGCATTGCCCAGCCGCAGATACCAATAAAGATACTCCAGGATGTACCAAACGTAGAAAAGTACAATCAGAAGTTCGAGTTGCTGGCGCAGGTGGATCTTTTCATGATTCAGCAGGATCCGGTTGCGGCGGAGCTCAGGGCTTCGCAGCAAAATGAAAGGATAGAGGGTGATCCCTGAAATTTTTGTATTTTTGAGAAGCCATTGCCAAATGATGATCATAGCACAAAGATAAAATTTTCAGCATTCCTTTTAACCAATGCAAAACAATCCAATCAAAGAAAACGAGGACTTTTATTACAACGAACAGGGTTATAAGGTCTTTACAGAAGCGTATCACCTGAAGCGCGGTTACTGCTGTAAAAGCGGCTGCAGGCACTGCCCCTACGGATACGATAAGAAAACAGACACCTTCAAGAAACCAATTAAAAAATAAGACAGTCATGAAAAAATATCTTTTATTGATTTTAGCTTCGGCTACCCTGGGACTTACTTCCTGCAGCCCTTTCAACGTGCGCTCGGATTATGCCGAAACTGCTACCTTCAGCAATTACAGGACGTATAAATTAAGGATCGACGACCTTAAACTAAACGATATTGATAAAGACCGGGTACTGAACGAAGTTTCACGCCAACTGCAGACAAAAGGCCTGAGTGTTTCCGACAGTCCCGACCTTATTATCAATGTGAAGGCTAACCACAAAAAAATTAAAGATATCCAAAGCAGGAATCCTTACGGAATGTATGGCTGGGGCGGACCTTTCGGATGGGGTGTGGGCATGAGCCGCACGTGGACCTCCAATCATAATGAAGGTGCACTGATCATTGACCTTATTGATGCAAAAACCAACAAACTGGTTTGGCAGGGAATTGGCAGCGGCATTTCGGTAGATTCACCGCGTTCCAAACAAAAACAAATCCCACAGATCGTAGCCGAAATAATGGCCAACTATCCCCCAAAGAAATAAATTCGGATATTCCGTATTAACAAAGACCGCCCCAGTAATTAAACGGGGGCGGTCTTCTCTTTTACAGGCGGTCTTACTGACCCATCAGGTCGCGCAGTCTTTCCTGCATAAGCTCCTGATCTGAAAGTGCGTCCAAACCTACCGTCATGACCATGATTACGATGTAAATCACTGTTAGTGCACTAAGCACAATACCTACATAACACAGGATTTTGCCCGTTTTTAAAGTCTGAAAATCGCTGTAAAGGGTTGGATTGGCCAGGTAAAGTGCCTCATCCTTCTTAGCCAGCACCAGACCAACAATTCCGCACACCAATCCGATAATTCCATAACAGCAGCATCCCAGGATGGAGATAATGCCCAATACGAGCACAAGTGTAGCATTTGGTAATTTCTGTTCGTTCATAGTTTATTGTTTTAAAATGTTTTTATTTGAATAAATAATCGTTCCGCATAAAATAGGAAACAACCATAATCACGGAATTCAGGATGGCCAGAATGACCAGGGCTGAAGCGTAATTCCTTTTTTTGTCCAGGAAATGCAGCGCTACAGTAATTCCGAAAACAATCAATGTGTACACTGCCGGAAAAAGCTGGAAAGCCTCTGCAAACCTGCCCTCCCAAACCATAAGCAGGGCCCGCTGCGCACCGCAACCGAAACATTCTATGCCGAATATCTTTTTATTCAGGCAGGAAACCATATAATCCTCCGCCGCCATTCTTAATTTTTATGCATTCAATAATACAACTTTTTCAGGTCTTACACATCACTTTTTCGCACGGTCATACTGGTGCGGAAACGGACAGTCTGCGCCGCTGTCGAAAGCGCCCTGTATGGCCAGATAAGGATTCCTCAGGATCTCACGGGCCACAAAAATAAGATCAGCCTGATTTTTCTGAAGGATTTGTTCTGCCTGTCCGGCACTGGTAATAAGACCCACGGCTCCGGTGGCAATACCGGCTTCTCTTCTGATAGTTTCGGCAAAAGCAACCTGGTAGCCGTCAAATACCGAGATGCGTGCACCGTGGATGTTTCCGCCGGATGAGACATCTATGAGATCTACACCTTTTTCTTTAAGCATTTTAGCCAGCTGTACACTTTCATCCAAGTCCCAGCCGTTTTTGGCATACTCCGTGGCTGAGATCCTCACAAACAGAGGATGGTCATCATCCAGGAGTTCCTGTACAGCCTCTACAATTTCGAGCAGGAAGCGACTGCGGTTCTCCAGACTGCCCCCATACTGATCCTTTCTGATGTTTGATAAAGGCGAAAGAAACTGATGAATGAGATAGCCGTGTGCAGCATGTATTTCAATAAGGTCAAAACCTGCATCTAGCGCCCTTCTGGCACCATCCCGGAAAGCCTGAACCAGACCCGTAATTTCTTCTGCAGAAAGTTCGTGCGGCGTACGCTCACTTTCCTCGTAGGGAATGGGTGACGGAGCTACGGTTTCCCAACCTTCCTCCAGCGGGATCTGTTTGCCGTTCCAGGTAGAGGCTTTACGTCCCGCATGCGCAAGCTGGATTCCGATTTTGCTCTCTGAGTGGGAATGTACAAAATCCACGATATCTTTAAGTTTTTGGGCCTGTTCGTCCTTCCAGATGCCCATGCAGCGGTTCGTGATCCGGCCTTCGGGCACCACGCCGGTAGCTTCTACGATCAGTAAACCAGTACCGCCCTGCGCGCGGCTGCCGTAGTGAACAGTGTGAAAATCATTTGCCAAACCCTCTTCACAGGAATACATGCACATGGGCGACATGACCCAACGGTTCTTCAGTTCAAGGTTCCGGAATTTTATCGGAGTATAGAGCATATTTGAATTAAATTTGGTTAAGGCGTAAAGTTAGTGATTACCGCAGGAACTGCGACAGGACCGCAACGAAGAAGCCCAAAAAGCCATGTAGAATCTAAAGAAAAAACACTTACCTTTACTTCCCCATTTTTTATATGCATGCAAAAAGAAATCAAGATCCTGTTTGAGGAAATCGCAGGATATGCCGAACTGAGTGAGACCGAAAAACAACTCTTTGAGGCCGCCAAAAAAGTTCGGGAATCGGCGTATGCACCCTATTCTCATTTTAAGGTGGGTTGCGCGGTGCTGCTTGAAAACGGTGAAATCGTGACCGGCAGTAACCAGGAGAATGCAGCATATCCGTCGGGACTCTGTGCGGAAAGGACTACCATTTACTGGACATCCGCAAATTATCCGGGAGTGAAAATGAAAAAACTTTTGGTAATTGGCGCACCCGATTCAGCACTCACCTCTGTACCTATTCCCCCTTGTGGTTCCTGCCGGCAGTCTATCCTGGAGTACGAAGCAGTGCAGGGCGATAATATCGAAATATATTTCTCTTCCCTCAGTGGCGAAATATATAAAACTTCATCTGTTCGGGATCTTTTACCCTTCTCATTTGATTCGAGCTTCCTTTAAAAAATTCAGCAAAAATAAAATTCTTTATAACTGACATTCTGTTTGTTGTATCCGGCAAGTGTGCAATTTTGCCCCACCTGCGTTCATCAACATAAATTAAAGACTATCTTTGCGCCACTTTCAGAAAAGGGAATCACGTGCAATCCGTGAACTGTCCCCGCAACTGTAAATCACACGCCCACAGAGATAAAACATCTGTGAAGCAATATTTTGTTTTAATTAAGCCACTGGAAACGGGAAGGCAAAACAAAGGTGAAAGTCAGGAGACCTTGCTGAAATACTTTTTTTATTAATCGCTTTCGGAGGAAAAGTCGGATTACCGTGCGTTTTCACGCGTGGTTTTTTACACTTTATTTTTTCCGGTAGGCATTTACCTTAACTTAAATTTTTTTTCATGAAGAAAAGAGTAATTTATGTTGGAGCTTTGCTTGTCGTTAGTTCGCATGTACTGTCCCAACAAACGCATGAAACCGTCATTGATGAAGTAACTGTGGCGTCAAAAATTCCGCAGCAGCTTTACAAAACCGGTAAAAATGTAAAACTACTGACGCAGGAGGACCTGAAAAAATATCAGGGCCAAAGTGTAGCGGAGGTGCTGCAGCAGGTGGCCGGTATTCAGCTAACCGGTAGCTCAAACAATGCGCAGGAGCCCAAATTCACCAAGGTTCGCGGCGGTAAACTGGCTAATATCCTGATTTTGCTGGACGGTGTCCCGCTAAAAGATGTCACCGGAAATGACTACAGTGCTGCTGACCTTAGATTGCTGGCGCTGGAAAATATAGAACAAATAGAAGTACTCAGCGGCGCCTCATCCGTTCTTTATGGCTCCAATGCTGCCGGTGCCGTAATCAATATCCGCACGCAAAAAAACACTGCGAAAACTGTGGAAGGTGAAGTTGCAGCCAGAGGCGGCTCCTACGGAACATTTGCGCAAAATGCAGCAGTTAGGGGTCAGATGAAAGGATTTAACTATCAGATTTCAGGATTTAATGAAAAGTCAGATGGATTTTCCTCCGCCGAGGGTTCGGGTTTTGATAAAGACGGGTTTGAAAAGCAAAATGCCTCCGCCACCGTGGGCTATCTTGGTGCGCGTGTAAGTGCAAACGTGCAGGCAGGCTGGAACCACCATCTTTTTGAATATGATGCCGGGGCGTTTGCTGACGGGAGGAGTCGTGGCGATGATACCCAGAAATTCATTGGTGCCCACTCTGATTTTAGATACAACAAAGGTCAGCTGGTGGCCAATTTGCGTTATACCAACACCGAAAGAACGATTCAGGGTTATGCGAATGATACGTACCGTGACGAATATTTCTATGGTGGCAACAACCTTTTCGCCGAACTCTTCAATAACTATAATGTTTCCGAGCGGTTCAGCATCACAGCTGGCGTTCAGCACGAAAGACAGCAGTTGGGCTCCAGTTCACTGCCCTGGGGCGGTTCTGAAATGCAGGAAGATCTAAAAAAAGCCGATACGGAACTTTATAACACCGATCTTTTCGCCAAAGCAAGTGTAAATTATATGGATTTCCATCTGGATGCAGGTTCCAGGATGACCAATAACTCCAGGTTCGGGAATCATTTTGTGTACAGTATAAATCCGTACTACCTTAAAGAGACCGCAAAGATTTACTACAAGATAGGTTACTCATTTGCCACCGCATTCATAGCGCCTACCCTCTATCAAACCTACGGAACGCTCCCATATACCACGGCCAACTTTGATCTGAAACCGGAGCGCAACAGTACACACGAGGTAGACCTTAGCATCGGGAACAGGGACCGGAGTTTGCTTTTTAATGCCACCGCTTTCCTTACAGAGGAGCAGGATGTATTTGCCTATGCAATGAACCCCGACTTTACAGGAAATTTTGTTAATGTGGACGAAAACAGGATTAGGGGAGTTGAAGTTGGCTTTGATTACAGAATCATTGATCAGGTAAAAATTGGCGGCAATTACAGTTTTGTTGAAAAGGAGAAGGAAGCTACAAGACTCAGAGTACCAAAAAACCGGGTAAATTCATATATTGACATCACTCCGTTGGAAGGAACACGCATTGCCCTTTCACACCAATACGTTTCCAATCGTGCTGATTATTATTTTGATGAGAATTTTCAGCGCGTAGATGTTACGCTGGAGGCCTATCATCTGATGAATCTGAACATCAATCAGAAGCTGGGGAAATCTTTTGAAGTATTCGGTAACATTGGCAACCTCTTAAACACGGGCTACACTGATGTCGTAGGATTTACTACTAAAAGACGAAACTATACAGCAGGATTCAGTTACAGATTCTGATGCTTAACGGAAAGAAAAAAGAAGCGCGGCGCAAAAATGAAATTTTTGCGCCGCGCTTCTGTTAACATTTTTAATCAGTCATCGGAAGAGAATATGCCGCTCACCAGGGAGGTAATCAGCGAAAGAGCGATACTGAAAATAAAAGCCCACCAGAACCCGTCGATTTGCATACCTTCGATAAAATAATCGGCGATCAGGATTACAATGGCGTTTATCACCAGTGAGAAAAGCCCCAGAGTAATGATGGTAAGCGGTAGTCCCAAAAGTTTCAGGATGGGTGATACGATAAGGTTAAGTATTCCCAGCACGATGGCAAAGACAATGGCTGTGGAGAAGCCGTCAATATGAACCCCCGAAAGTACCTTGGTAAGCAGAAAGGCAACTGCAGCAGTCACCAGCAAATTGATAATAATCCTCATAGTTTACATTATTTATAGTTTTGTAAAGTTAGTAAGATTTGTTCTTTTGAAAGTGAGGCTTTTGCCCATCCAGGAAAATTTCCAGAAACCCCGGACCTTCAGAAACCCCTCTTCCGTAATTTGGGCAGTTGAATCCCAAAATTTACCGGAGCTTGCGTCATATATCTTCCCTTTTTCCCAGATGTGACTTTTTGCATTATACACCAACCCTTCCAGTATTTCCATGCCAAGAATTTTCCTCTTGCGAAGTTCAGGTCTTGGATTACGGTAATCCAGGCGGGTATGAATGGGTGTACCACTCCCCAACTCGGGGTCAAACCAGAGAATTTTAGCTTTGTATTCCCTGCCGGACTTATAGATGCCAACCGCTACAGAATGATCGGTTGCCAGCCAGGTGCCCAACACCTGATCGGCACGGGACTGCGAATATAGAAGAGTAAATGAAAGAAGGAAGGTAAAGAAGGATATTTTTGCAAACATCCTATCGAGTATACAATCTTTCTGCCATGTACGCAAGGAAAACTCAAACTCATGAAATATTTATTAATCGAAGTACCGTAATAACCTGCTGTCGTTTGAGTGATAATCAACATTAAAAAGAAATTCTCAACTAAAAAACCACCGGCTGTCCGGTGGCTTCTATTATTTTGGCTCAAATTAATTATACGTTAAATCGGAAGTGCATGATATCGCCGTCCTGAACGATGTATTCCTTACCTTCAACGCCCATTTTACCGGCTTCCTTCACTTTAGCTTCGGAACCATAGGTTATGTAGTCGTTGTATTTAATGACTTCGGCGCGTATAAATCCTTTTTCAAAATCGGTATGAATCACGCCGGCCGCCTGCGGTGCGGTCCAACCTTTTCCTATAGTCCAGGCACGAACTTCCTTCACACCGGCAGTGAAATACGTCTGCAGCTGCAGCAGGTCGTATGCCTTACGGATCAGCTTGTTTACACCCGGCTCGTCCAGACCTATCTCATCCAGGAACATTTTTCTTTCCTCAAATGTTTCCAGTTCGTTAATATCGGCTTCAATCTGGGCTGCCAGAACCACCACTTCCGCATTTTCGCGTTTGGCCATCTCTTCTATTTTGGCAATCCACTCGTTACCGTTCTTAATTGAATTTTCATCTACATTACAAACATACAGTACCGGTTTATTGGTAAGAAGCTGGACATCATCAATTATGGCTTTCGTATGGTCATTGGTTTCAAATTCACGGGCATTGCGTCCGTCTTCCAGGAACTTCTGCAGATTCTGCAGGGTTTCGTAGTTCAGGATATCCTCTTTTTTACCGGATTTGATGAACTTTTTCGCTTTCTCCACTGCCTTGGTCACCGTTTCAATATCTTTCAGCTGAAGCTCGATATCAATGATTTCCTTATCACGCATTGGATCCACAGAACCTTCCACATGAATAATGTTGCCGTTTTCAAAACATCTTAAAACATGAATAATGGCTTCACATTCGCGGATGTTGGCCAGGAACTGGTTACCCAGACCTTCCCCTTTGCTGGCCCCTTTTACAAGGCCGGCAATATCCACGATTTCCACCACCGCGGGCAGAACGCGCTCCGGATTCACTAATTTTTCCAGCTCAAAAAGCCTTTCATCCGGCACAGAAACGGTTCCCAGGTTGGGTTCAATAGTGCAGAAAGGATAGTTGGCAGACTGTGCTTTGGCGTTGCTTAGGCAGTTAAAAAGAGTTGACTTACCTACGTTTGGAAGTCCTACGATACCACATTTCATAAAAAAGGAATTTGAAAATCCGTCCTAACCGGAATTCCGGATTGAACCATAAAATTAATGTGCGCAAAGATAAGGATATATTGTGAATTGAAACTGGCAATAACACCCAATTAACGCTAGGTAAAACAAAAAGTCCGGCAAAAGCCGGACTCTATATTAACAGTAGTTTATTTTACCACTCTCTTCTTCTGTCGTTATCGCCACCTCTGTTATAACCGCCGCCGCTGTTGCCGCCTCTGTTATAACCGCCGCCGTTACCGCCACCGAAACTTCTTGGTCTGTCCTCTCTCGGACGGGCTTCGGATACATTAAGTACTTTTTGCTTGAATTCCTTTTGATTAAGTTCCTCGATTGCTTTCAATGCCTCCTCGTTGTTTGGCATTTCTACGAAACCAAAGCCTCTGCTTCTTCCGGTTTCTCTGTCTGAAATCACTTTTGCAGAATCTACGTCTCCATAATTTTCGAATAACGCCTGCAACTCGGACTCAACTACTGAGTAGTTAAGATTTGAAATAAAAATGTTCATAATAAATAAATAAATAAAAATTGTTGATTAATTAAGCGGAAATCAACTAATGAACAAAGGAACCTTGATTGAATTTCTCTTTAAATAATTAGCTGCAAGATACAATAATAATTTATTTATCAAAATAAAATTATATTTATTGAAAATTTTGTCACACAAGCGCTTTAACCAATTTTTATCGGCTCCAGTGCTTTTGGCAGGTAAGATTCGGAAAACACAGACTTTGCCTCATCTGTAAATACACTCAGGTCTCCATACCTGTTGGAGAAATGACCCAGAATAAGTTTTCCTACATTGGCTTTCCGGGCAATGCGTGCCGCCTCCAGCGCAGTGGAATGCCCGGTATAATCGGCCATTTCCTTCAGGTCATGCAGAAAGGTGGACTCGTGATAAAGCACATCTACCCCTTCAATAATGGGAACAACGCTTTCCAGATAACGTGTATCACTGCAGAAAGCATAGCTAACCGATTTGCTGGGCTCCAGGGTCAGCTTTTCATTCTTCAGTACATAACCATCCTTTAGTGTAAAATCTTTACCCAGTTTCAGATTGTGATAGTCGCAGATTTCAATTTCAGGATATTTGGAGATTTCGGCCATATTGAGGTGCCTTTCCTTCGGTTTTTCACGGAAAAGATAGCCGTTGCAGTAAATCCTGTGATCCAGTGGAATAGTGATGACTTCTACTCTGTTATCCTCATAGATCTTTTCTGAACTCCTGCTCTGCAATTCATGATAGATAATTTCGAAGCCCCGGTGGGTTTGGGTGATTCGGAAAATGGTTTCCAGCATTTCCTTTATACCTTTCGGCCCGTAAATGTGGATGGGTGTTTCGCGGCCCAACAGCCGGAAAGAGGAAATAAGGCCCGGCAAACCGAAGAAATGGTCGCCATGGAGGTGGGAAATAAATATATGGTTGATCCTGGAAAAACGTGCTTTTGCCTTGCGGAGCTGTACCTGAGTACCCTCGCCACAGTCGATCAGGAAATGACGCTCCTCCATTTCCAGGAACTGCGCGGTAGGTGAGGAATTAACTGTAGGGATGGCCGAATTGAATCCCAGGATGGTCAGACAGGTGCTCAAGGTTGGTTATTTTAAACTCGTAAATATAGGAAAGATTATGCCGTAAGGTTCAACAGGAATTGCCGGAACTACTGCTCCATATCGGCAAGAAAAGCATCCAGAGCCTTTTTGCGGTGGCTGATCCGGTTCTTGTGTTCGGGTTCCATCTCAGCGAAGGTCAGTTCGTAACCTTCCGGAACAAAAACTGGATCATAGCCAAAGCCCTGTTTTCCTTTATTTTCTGAGAGCAGATTTCCATAGACACGGCCTTCATAATATTTTGGACCTTCGATGCTGTAATAACAAAGAACTGTTACAAAATAGGCACTGCGGTTTGTATTATTCCCCAGCTCTTCCAATACCTTGGAGATATTCTTCGGGAAGTCATGGTTGGATGCATAGCGTGCGGAATAAATTCCGGGTCTGCCGTCCAAAGCATCCACTACCAAACCGGAATCGTCGCCCAGGCTCGGGATCCCCGTTTTATCAAAACAGTATTTTGCCTTGATCAGTGCATTTTCGTGAAAGGTGTGGCCATCTTCAATGATTTCATCATGAATATCGTAATCAGTAAGGCTTTTTACTTCAAAAAGTCCTTGCAGGATCTGCTGTATTTCTTCTTTTTTATGCTGATTGTGCGTGGCAACAAGTAATTCCATATTAAGTTTTTAGCTGGTTTGAAGATGTATATTTTTTTATGAAAAGAAAGTGAAACAGGACAAAAAGTACAATTCCTACTGCCAGCAAAAGATATTCTGACAATTCAAAAGCTTCTGAGAAACTTTCGGTGTCACTGTTGGTGAGCAGGAGCACGGAGAGCAGATTGTTAAACGCGTGCAGCAGAACGGGCATCAGCAGCGACTTGGTACGGTGATACACCAGTCCCAATACATAACCGAGCAGCACCGCACCTACAAACTGCCATGGATTGGCATGAACAACACCAAATACCAAAGCGGATATCCAAATGGCCGTCACAGGTTTCATTCCCTTATTGATCAGACCTTTCTGAATAATCCCACGAAAGACCACTTCCTCAAAGACAGGTGCCATAATCACAGCCAGTATAACCAGAGTGGCAGTATTCTGCGTCATCTGTTCCATTAACTTTGAGAAAGTTTCGTACATGGGTCCAAAAAAAGGTCCTGTAACCGGCAACAGGCCACTTAAAAATTCAGCGATCAGCATCATGCCGAACATTAAGGGAAATATCAGGATGTACGTGCGGAAACTCAGGGGATTCAGGTTGAACCTCAGCGGCCTGCCCGTAACTGCACGGCATTCAAAATAATCAAAAGCCCAAATGGCACCGATCCACAGTGCTGCATTTGAGAGCATGATATAGAGATTATTTTTCCGAACATCAATACCGAAGACAGTTTCTGTAAAAAAAACGCCCAAACTGAGAAGAATGACAGGAAGCATGGCTCCCATCAGGAGGACCACGGCACCGCGCCAGCCAAATTTATAATGCGGTAAGGATTTAGGGGTCAGTTCTGACATGTGGAAGCATTTACGGCAAATATAAGATTTTGCCATGAAGACCTCAACCGTATTGCTGGCATGCAGGTTTAGAACTTTCACATGTCATTAAAAATCACGATTTTTGCAGCCACAATTTTCTATATGTCAGATTTAATCAAAGAAATACAAAAACGGAAAACCTTTGGTATCATTTCCCACCCGGATGCCGGTAAAACGACGCTGACCGAGAAACTTCTTCTTTTTGGAGGGGCGATACAGGAGGCAGGAGCCGTAAAATCAAATAAAATAAAGAAAGGGGCTACTTCAGACTTTATGGAAATTGAAAGGCAGAGGGGAATCTCCGTTGCCACCTCGGTGCTTGCATTTAACTACCGCGACCATAAAATCAACATTCTGGATACTCCGGGTCACAAGGATTTTGCAGAAGACACCTACCGAACCCTTACGGCGGTGGACTCTGTAATTGTGGTAATAGATGTTGCTAAAGGTGTGGAAGAGCAGACGGAAAAGCTGGTGCAGGTGTGCCGTATGCGGAATATCCCGATGCTGGTTTTCATCAACAAACTGGACCGTGAAGGTAAGGATGCATTTGATCTTCTGGATGAAGTGGAACAGAAACTGGGCCTTACCGTAGTACCGCTTTCACTGCCCATCGGTATGGGATCGGATTTCCAGGGGATTTACAATATCTGGGAAAACAATATTCAGCTCTTCCTGGAGGAAAAGAAACAGCGTGTAGGCGATACCGTAAAATTTGATGATATTTCTGACCCTCAAATTGATGAAGTCATAGGTGCAAAAGCCGCCGCTACTTTACGCGAGGAACTGGAACTTGTGCAGTCCGTCTATCCGGAATTTAACCGCGAAGATTACCTGAACGGTGATTTGCAGCCGGTATTCTTCGGGTCAGCGCTTAATAACTTTGGAGTACGTGAGCTGCTGGACGCCTTTATTGACATTGCTCCCATGCCGCAACCTAAGGAAAGTGAAACGCGGGTGGTAAAACCGGAAGAAAAAGACTTCACCGGTTTCGTATTCAAGATCCACGCGAATATGGATCCCAAACACCGTGACCGTCTGGCTTTTGTAAAGATCGTGTCCGGCACCTTCAAACGGAATGAAAACTACTTACTGGTGAGAGAAAACAAGAAAATGAAGTTCTCTTCGCCAAACGCTTTCTTTGCTGATAAAAAAGAAGTGGTGGATGAAAGTTTCCCGGGAGACATAGTAGGTCTGCACGATACGGGTAATTTCCGCATTGGGGACACTCTTACGAGCGGAGAAAAAATAAGTTTTAAAGGAGTGCCGAGTTTTTCGCCTGAACATTTCCGTTACATCAACAACAATGATCCCCTTAAGGCCAAGCAACTCGCAAAAGGTATTGACCAGCTTATGGACGAAGGTGTGGCCCAGCTCTTCACTATGGAAATGAACGGCCGTAAAATCATCGGAACGGTTGGTGCGCTTCAGTACGAAGTAATCCAGTACCGACTTGAACATGAATACGGTGCAAAATGTACTTATGAACCGCTTTCCATTCACAAAGCGTGTTGGATAGAGGCCGATGAAAAATCGGAGGAGTTTAAAGAGTTCGCCAGACTGAAGCAGCGTTTCCTGGCCCGCGACAAGTATGATCAATTGGTTTTCCTGGCAGATTCGTCATTCACCATCCACATGACACAGGAAAAATTCCCGAACGTAAAACTGCATTTCGTAAGCGAATTCACGCATCAGGATTAAAAAATATCCCAATAAAACAGGCGGCCCCTTTTACCGGAGCCGCCTGTTTTATTTATTGAACTGTTTATTTTGCTGTAAAGTTGATCTGCAGGTCAATATCATCCTTTATTACCACATCTTTCATGGAGGACTGGTAAGCAATGTCCCATTTCTGTCTGTCTATGGCGAACTTATCAGAAGTTAATGTCAGCACACCTTTATTCAAACCGATTTTTGCGGGAAAAGACACTTCATTGGTCTTCCCTTTTGCATTCAGCGTACCTGAAACCAGATGCGGGAAAGCGGCATTGCCGGACTTCTTCACACTGCTGATCTTAAATACCGCAGTTGGATATTTATCCGTTTCGAAAAAGTCACCGTTCTTCAGGTGTCCGTTAAGTTTCTGCTGAGTGGTTCCGGTAACATCAGTTGCATTGATGGAGTTCATATCCAGCACAAAAGTTCCGCCGGTAATGGTATTGTTCTTCATCTGTACATTACCTTCTTTCACTTTCAGGTTGCCGTTGTGTGAAGACGACTCAGTTTTAGCTACTTTATAGCCCCACCAGTTGATATCGGAGGTCACGACTTTTTTGGTCTGCGCAGTAGCTACAGCAGACAGCATTACGAATGCAAGTGCCAGTTTTTTCATTTTTCAGTATTAATTATTAAAATTATCCGGCAAAAATAAGGTTTCCGGGAGGAATGGCAAATGTCACCAGATTTCAGATGTCAAATGTCATATGTCAGATTTCAGATTTCAGAGCCAAGAGCCAAGAGCCAGGAACCAAGAAGCTGGATTTGGAATTTTAAATTATGAATCTTGGATCTTCCCTGTGTACGCTGTAAGCTCTCTGTGTGCTCTGTGGTTAAATAAGAGCGAAGATTTTGAATTTTGGATTTTGAATTTTGAATTTTTGCAAGGGCAGATTTCAGAGCCAAGAATGAAGAATCAAGAAGCTGGATTTGGAATTTTAAATTATGAATCTTGGATTTTCCCCTGTGTACGCTGTAAGTTCTCTGTGTGCTCTGTGGTTAAATAAGAGAGAAGATTTTGAATTTTGCATTTTGAATTTTTACAGGGGCAGATTTCAGAACCAAGAATGAAGAATCAAGAGCCAGTCACCACCAACCACTCACCACCAACCACACCAATAACCAATCACCAATCACCAGCCACTACCCCCGTCATCCGTCTCACCTGAAATAAATATCTTTGTTAAAATTATTCAAGATGAACAGAACCAAAATTACGCTACTCGCGCTGGCATCCATGCTTGTACTTTCGTGTACGTCACAGAAGAATGTCACCGCGGAAACAGCTCCTCAGGAACAGAGTACACCCAAGGGCCAGAACAGTATTGACCGATTTGCGGACATTGAAGTTCTGCGCTACGACGTGCCGGGCTGGAATGACCTGACTTTAAAGGAAAAGGAATATGTGTACTACCTGAGCCAGGCGGGCTATGCAGGGCGGGATATTATCTGGGACCAGAACTATAAAAATAACCTGACCATCCGCCGGGCGCTGGAAAATATTTATCAGAATTACAAAGGTGATAAAACCACGCAGGACTGGCAGAATTTTGAGATTTATCTAAAACGTATCTGGTTTGCAAACGGTATTCACCACCACTACTCCAACGACAAGATGAAACCGGCATTCTCCCGTGCCTATCTGGACCAACTTTTAAATGAAACCAATACAAAGCTAAACACCGCGGTGACCGACGTACTCTTTAACGAAAAAGACAGCAAGAAAGTAAACCTTGATCTAAGTAAGGGGCTTGTAGAAGGTTCAGCGGTTAATTTTTATGGTGAAGGCATCACCGCTGATGAAGCCGAACGTTTTTATGCCAACATGAAAAGCCCGGATCCGAAACGTGCGCTTTCAACAGGGCTTAATTCAAAACTCGTTAAAGAAAACGGTAAGCTGAGAGAGAAAGTCTGGAAAAGCGGTGGCATGTACGGTTCAGCCATCGATCAGATTACCTACTGGCTTGAAAAAGCAAAAGGCGCCGCCGAAAACCAAAAGCAGGCAAATGCGCTGGCCTTACTCATTAAATATTACAAAAGCGGCGACCTAAAGACCTGGGACGACTACAACGTAGCCTGGGTGGATGCCACGGAGGGCAATATCGATTATATTAACGGCTTCATTGAGGTGTACAGCGATCCACTTGGCCATAAAGGCACGTATGAAAGTATTGTGCAGATCAAAGATTTTGATATGTCCAAAAAGATGGAAGTCCTTTCAAAACAGGCTCAGTGGTTTGAAGACAACTCGCCGCTCATGCCTCAACACAAAAAGAAAAATGTGGTGGGGGTAAGCTATAAAACCGTCATTGTGGCCTCGGAATCCGGTGACGCTTCACCCAGCACGCCAATTGGTGTGAACCTCCCGAATGCCGACTGGATCCGCGCTGAACACGGATCAAAATCCGTTTCACTGGGAAATATCATCGATGCGTATGATAAAGCAGCCGGTTCCGGACGTCTGAAGGAATTCGTGAATGATGATGAAGAACTGCAGCTGGCGCAGAAGTACGGCGAACTTTCCAGTAAACTGCACACCGCCCTGCACGAGGTGGTGGGCCACGCCTCTGGCCAGCTAAATCCGGGTGTAGGAACACCTAAAGAAACACTGAAAAGCTACGCTTCAACTATGGAAGAAGGCCGTGCCGACCTTGTAGGACTGTACTTCCTTTACAACCCAAAACTTCAGGAACTGGGACTGACCGACGACTGGAAAGGTGTGGGAAAAGCTGCTTACGACAACTATATACGCAACGGCCTGATGATGCAGCTGGTGAGGCTGGAACCTGGCGCTGATATTGAAGAATCGCATATGCGTAACCGCCAATGGGTCAGTGCCTGGGTTTTTGAAAAAGGCCTAAAGGACAATGTGATTGAAAAAATTACACGTAACGGGAAAACCTATTTCAATATTACCGACTATGACAAACTGCACAGTCTTTTCGGCGAGTTGCTGCGCGAAACCCAGCGGATTAAATCTGAAGGTGATTACAATGCCGCCAGAAACCTGGTTGAAAACTACGGGGTGAAAGTAGATCAGGACATCCACAAAGAAGTTCTGGCGCGCAATGCCCGGTTCAAGGAAGCCGCTTACCGCGGTTTTGTGAATCCTTATATTACGCCGGTTAAAAATGCCTCCGGAACAGTAACCGATTATATATTAAAATATCCGGAGACCTTTGCCGAGCAGATGCTGCGCTACTCTAATGAGTACAGTTTCCTGCCGGATCAGAATTAAATTGAGCGTACGGGCACGCCCGTTTGACTTTTGAAAGTCAGACAGCGGTACACTCGCCAACAGCAAACCGCTTCATCTTGTGATGGAGCGGTTTTTTTGTTAATCAAACGCAGGTAAGGACTTGAAAAATTTCGTTTGATAAATTAAGGGTATACAATTTGAGCCTTTAAGGTGAATTTCAATCTCATTTAATGCTTTCTTAAATTCTGTCAGATGGCACAACGCATTTCTAAGGCCTTTTTTCAAAAATCTGATGCGGTTTATCTGGCGAAGTCGCTTCTAGGAAAAACGCTGGTCCGCAAATTCCCGGACGGACGGGAGCTGCGTGCGATCATTACGGAAACAGAAGCCTATGCCGGCAGCGATGATCTGGCGAGCCATGCCAGCAAGGGCCGGACTCCACGCACCGAAATTATGTTTGGCGACGGTGGGTATGTGTATGTTTACCTTATTTATGGACGCTATTGGCTGCTGAACATCGTTACCGGCAAAGCCGGGCAGCCTGAGGCCGTGCTGATCCGGGGGCTGAGTACCGTAAGCGGACCGGGGCGGATTGGCAACCTTCTGGAACTCGATAAAAGCTTTTATGGCGAAGACCTGGCCACTTCGGAACGGCTGTGGATTGAAGATACTGTAAAGGCAGGATGTGTGAGCACGGGTCCGCGTATCGGGGTAGATTATGCCGGTGAGATCTGGAAGAATATGCCGTGGCGGTTTGTGCTGGAGCCGGGAATTAGCTGAGGTGATTAATATGGCCAGGTGCCTTTGCCCCAAATGAGTTCATGACAGCTTTTGTGGAAAGTATCAATCCACTCCTCCTCTTTTATAGGTGGATCGAACGGTATTCGGTTACCTTCCATATCGGCTACAAAACTAAGGTAGTCAACGTCTGCAGCAGGATTTTCAAAGTGATTCAAAGAGATTTTTGCACGCCCGCTGGCGGGATTGAATACCTGTATGGGTGAATCAGATATAAAAGGATAAATCACTTTTCCGTCCCTGTTGATGATGCCATACTTTATTTTCTGGTAGCAGTGTCCTACATCCTTATAATTTTCAGA
Organism: Kaistella sp. PBT33-4; assembly: GCF_029194425.1. Lineage (NCBI taxonomy): Bacteria > Pseudomonadati > Bacteroidota > Flavobacteriia > Flavobacteriales > Weeksellaceae > Kaistella > Kaistella sp. PBT33-4. Next base: position 461,318 of record NZ_JARFYL010000004.1, read on the forward strand.
ACTGTAACTCCCCAGAGAATCTATTTTATCTTTATCAAAATAAATCTCAAGCGCCTTTCCAACGGAAAAATTACCATCCAGAAGATGAAGATAATCCCATTTAAAATTCATTACCGTATTTTGCCCGTAATCAACCACTCCGAAGTACTCGCCTAATCGGACAGCAATGTGATGATCATTAAAGCCAGTAATAATATCATATACGAAAGGCAGTATTTCGTTTTGCCTTAAATCCATTAAACCCCATTTCCCGTTTAGGGATGCCGCCAAAACAGGATCACTTTTGTCAAAATCTCCGAACACTGTATCATAAATAAAAGGTATTACCGCATTATTATCACGGTCAAAAATACCATATTTCCCGTTTTTGATCGCCCTGCAAAGACCGTTTTGGAAGTGCGGATAAAAAGTCAGATCATATTCATCCGGAATAACGAGATATCCATCGCGGTTGACGAAGCCCCAGCCACTATCGGTACTCACCCAGCCGTAGCCTTCCTCATCAAAATCGGTTACCTTGTCCCATTCTGTGTGATGTGGCACCTCATCGCCTGGGCTTGAGAAATCATTGACTTCCCAAGGATATATTTTTTTCATCATTTGAATTATCTTTAAAAATGGATTAAACTATAAATCTTTACTCATCGTGAGGATGATTACTCATAAAACGCAAGCATCTCCTGAATTTCTTTTTTAACCTCATTTCGAAAAGTGGCCGGGCTTATTACGCAAACGCGGTTGCCGTAGGACAGGATTTCCTGTTTGAAATCGTAGGTGGGATACAGCTTGAGACGGATGCGGAGTTCGGATTCATCATCCTTAATAATTTCCTGCGAATGATGCAGGGGCAAAGACTTGATGTACTGACCCTGATGGGCATCAAAACTCAGCACAATTTCCTCCAGTTTATGATCATTTGGCGAAATAATGCCAAAAAGATTGCGGTATTCCTCCTTTACGTCAAAACCGGTCCTCTGGAAAGTGGTTTTCTTTATCTCAAGACCGGAGATACGGTCCAAGCCATAGGCCTTAACAATGCCATTGGGTTGCGCTGAATCATTTTTGTCGGAGTCGCGGGCCAAGAGATACCAGCGGTAACGGAATTCCTTAAGCGCGTAAGGTTCCAGCACCCTGTCTTTTCCCTCCGATTCAGAAAAACTCTGATAGCTCAGGCTGATCAGCCGCCGGTTCATAATGGCGTGCACAAGGCCATGCAGGTGCTGCAGACCCCTGGACTTCCGGTCCTCAAAAAACATAATGTCGCTGCGGTCACGGGTCTCGCGGTACGCCTGCACCAGCAGCAGATTATCGAAAACACTGTCCTGCGACTGCTCCAGTTCCTCATCACCGATGAAGTACACATTGTTCTTTCTGGAATACGAAATCTCAAATCCCATAATTTCGGAAATGGCTTTCTTGTCGCGTTCAAAAGTTTTTTTGCTGAACCTCAGTTCCGAACCCAGGTCCTTGGAGGCAAACTGTTTTTCCAGGTATTTTTCAATTTCGTCGTAGGACGCACCATTTTCCTTACGCTCCCTGAGCAGGACTTCAATCAGTTTAAGTCTCAGGATCTGTTCATTCTTTGCCATAATCTGTGATAATTAAGCGGTAAATATACAGAAGCAAAACGACATTTTACGACGGTTAACTTTATACTTTTGCCTTTTTTTTTACTTTTGCCTTTGTTCTGGCTATACGGACTATGCTTTAAGCTCTGTGCATTCCAACTGGGAGTGATTTCTGCCGACAGCGGCGGATGCCTATTTGCTTTTGTGTTTTCCCTTGTACTTTCTAACTAACTACAGAGCCGCAACCAGAACTGAAGTAACCAACAGTATAAAACTAACCGGAATGGCAATCATCAGACTCTTATAAAAAGTCCTCAATATCTTTTCGCCAACTGAATACTCCCGCGCGCATGTAGGTTCGTCCTCAGGCACCTTCTCAAAGAAATGTGAAATCAGTTTGTTCATTTTGTTTTTTTTGTAAAAGTAGATTCAGACAACGCCTGGAGAGGACGGTTTTAAACATTATTTAACAGACTTCGCTTGGTTTGCTGCCTGGTGGTTTTTCAAGAAATTACTGAAATGCACACCCCGCAATACCGTGACGCTGATTAGCAGCTTTGCCCATAATACCTTTCTAAAATAAACCTTGTCAGGGTTCGAAACCCTGACAAGGTTAAGTCGGCTGGGACAAGAAATGAAATCACCTCCCGTTGGTATCATTACAGCGTTCTGTGATTAACCTCCTTTATCTTACTTTCCAGCGTATAGGCGAAAAACTTTAACAGCCGGTCTTTTGGGGTTTTCCGAACAAACCCGATAAAATAACAAGCGAGTTCAGCAAGGTCCTTTGCCGGCATCTCCTGCGAGTACCTGAGTTTATAGAATTGCTGCAGGAAAGACTCAGTCAACGCAGGTGCATCTTCACTTTCTGTCCATATTGCCTCAAGCATAGCTACCTCCAGGTCATGAGGGTAAAGGTCATACTGCTTTTCCAGATAGGATGCCAGTGAAGTGGAAATGACCTGTTCAGTTTTGGTTGATTTCAGGATTCTCTGCATTTTGGTGTGACTCAGGATATTTTTCTTTTATGATCTGAAAAGCTTGATGACCCTTTCATCAGTGAGAAAAGGCTTAACTGTTTGGATCAGCAGGCCAGCAAATTTTTCAGCATTATTTCCGAGCAGCCAGATTTCTGTCGCAGCATTTGCCATTTCTTCCTGACTACCATAAGGATATGCGTTTCGCATGGCACAATCCGCCGCTCTGTACCATCCCGCTTCAGGCGTGAAAAATTCACTTATTGGAAATGCGGTTTCATGGATATTGGCGCGATTTGAAGTCCCCATAACCAGTAAAAGGCCGTCTCCTACCTCAAACTGAATCCGCAACGAATCGTTTTCCACCATGCTAAGCCGCCACCAAAAAACCGGATTGTAGGTCCCGCCCATTCCCCCAAAGCGGCTTTCCATGACCCACAGTCCGGCCAGGAGATGTTCTTTACAAAGCAAAGAGAACACTTTCTCTACCGCCGCCCTGAAAGCCTTCATATAAGTGGCTTTGGTCTTACTCAAAAGGGATTCCTGTTGGATCCAGGTCTGCAGATCTGAAAAGGAGAGGTAGTCGCTGTCAGTACTCATAAGAAAACGCTTGAATAAATTAAATGAAAATCAGCCATTAAAAACCTAATTGAATCTTTTCATTTTCCATTGTAAAACCCCGTTAATAATCCCATCACAATAATCCTGTTTGTTCATTCTGGAATTTGGATGTAGGGCATCAACAATAAGGACTTCCTTGTTTTTGAAAAAAACAGTTCTTTTGTCTGAATTATCAATTTTAAATTTTAATTTCCTCTTTTCATCGTAGATTCTGTAAAGGGTGTCTTCAATGATTCCATACGTACTTCCGCATATAATAATATCGGGGTTAAACAAAGTAATTTGTCTTTCCAGGATAGATTCGAATTCCTTATAAAAAGAATTTAAATCCTGTTTGCTTGCTACTGCTCCTCCAGGTATTTTTTTTACATTAACATATGCAATCTGTTTCAGACAGTCTATTATTTCGGGCGCTACCCAAGTATCGGGAATATCCTTCCAGTTTTTATCATTGAGAATACCGTAAACAGTATAAATGATCGGATTAAAAGTACCAGCCCATCCTTTTACAACTCCATCGTCCGTACGTAATACTGACAAAACGTCGCGCAGGTTCCAATCTGCATCTTCCTCTGTGCTGTTTACCTCTTTGTTAATCCACATTATTTTTAGGTCAGCATTCAGATAGCTTTCAATATCAACAATACCATCAGAAATAGGTTTGATATCATGGTTATCCCACTTGATATTATTTATTTCATCAATAATCTTTTGCTGCTCATCTCTGATATAATCTGTATTCATAAATTATTTATTTTTTTAGTAAGCGTTGCTCGAGTGACTCCAATGCAAAATAATTTTCCCGGTCTTTCGATAGCAAAAGTTCTTTTTTTTCGCGCTGGATAACCGCCAAAATTCCTTGTAGTAAAGTTTCAAAAACTGAGGAGTCCTCTTTTTCTTCCTTTTTCAAATATACATATTCGATTAAGGCAGCAAACTTCCATTTCACCTTTTCTTCAAGCTCCAACTGCTTCTGCAGTTCAATCAAATTTAAAGTTTCTTCCGCAACCAGCTCTAGTTCCTTACTCAGACTTCTTATTTTACCATAATCATGAGCATTATAGGCATCATATCTTTCTCTTTCCAGTCGGTTAACTTCTAAAAGGTTCTTCAGAAGAAAGTTTTTATTTTCAAACAGTTTAGGATCGTACATCAAGTCAGCATTTAAAATCCGAAACTATTGCAGATAGGGTGATCAATACCACTGTTGGTTTTTTTCAGAAAACACCGGATTCTTGGCAATGTTGCACATTTAAGCCTAAGTTTTTCTGAGATAGTGCATAATGCCCGGGCTAATTTACTTTTCATAGTTGTGTTCTTAATCCTACAAATTTGCGATAGCGCACAGACAAATTACGACTGTTTGCGTGTCAATATCGATATTTCCTTGTTTCTGAGGATTGGCGCCTAATAACTTTTTACACCTCAAACGTCCCGGTTTGGCTTTCTCAAAATTTACTTTAGCTTAAAAAAGTGAATTACTATATTAATCAAACAGGTCGGACCATTTACTTTCATATTCTAGGTGAAAAACTTTATGGTAAATTCTATATCTTCAGTAAACAGGGGCGTCTAGGAATACAGTCACACCGGTACGAAATAATCATTTTCCCGTTGTATGATGCGATTAAACCGGCTTTTGACCAGCACTTCTGGGGCAAAACAGAAAACCGCTGGCGCCTCTACAACTTCAAAAACCGCCAGATTGGGTCACACAGTTTCCAGCGCGTGGAGCCTTACAACCTGGAATTCGCTGCCGTAAGTACCAGTGGAAAGTCCTGGGGATTCATCAACCGTAACGGCATGATGGTGATAACACCGGAATTTCATAGTGGTAACTATTTGGGCTTAGACTATTTTGCAGTTTCAGTTATAAAGTGCGGCAGACCGTGTTTTGGAGTGACTGACAGCTCAGGAAATATTATTATTCCTTTTAGTCTATCCGTCAAACCCACCTTCAGCGACACCGTACTTTATCTCCTTAATAAAAGAAAACCCTTACGGGAATGGCTGAAGCTGTGAGGATGCATCATGGACTTAAATTATCATGGGATATATTTACTGAGCAGAAAAATTACAATGGCAGCTCATTCAGCACCTTTTTCTGCAGCTGCCAGTTTGGATAATACTGATCCATCAACAGCACGAAACGCTTATTGTGATTACGCTCCATCAGATGTACCATTTCGTGAACCACTATGTATTCAAGGCATTCCAATGGCTTCTTCGCTAGCTCAATGTTAAACCAAAGTCTTCCGGAATCGGTGGCGCAGCTGCCCCACTTGGTTTTCATGGTGCGGATTTTAAATTCGGGAATATTCAATTCCATCTGATAGCTATACCGGGCCGTGTACTCTGCAATTTTACTGCGCAGTTCACGGCGGTAAAAAGCATAGAGTGTTTTTCTGTTTAATGATGCGTTATCAGGATCCTTAGTATACAGAAACAGCTTCTTTCCCTTAAGTTCAACCTTATTCCGTGTGGCTGGAATGAGTTTAAGAAGATAACGGTTTCCGAAAAAGAAATGACTTTCCTGCGTGATAAAATCGCGCGGCTCTTCGCGATCCTGGGTCAAAAATTTTTTCTGCTCTTTCTTAATCCAACCCAGTTTGGTGGCTGCATAGATCTTCACCTTCTCCAGATCATAGATCTCCGGCGATGAGATGGTCACATGACCATAAGGTGGATGAATACTCAGGTGAAGGTTCTTGATTGGTTTAAATTTCACCTCAATTTCTACGGAACCAATCTGCAGCAGCTCGGTCTTCATCAGTAATCTTCTTTGTGGGCGTCAATGATTTTGTAGATTTCCTCCACTTTGGTTGCATCGTTCACGACCTCAAAAATCGCTTTCTTTACGAGTTTTTGCTTGGCAAGGTTTTCGCGGAAGCCTTCCTGCTTGGCATACTGAACCGCACGGTCACAGACCAACGCCAGCTCTTCGTTTTCAAGTGTGTGATATAAGGCCACCTTACCTTTCGTGTTGATGGAAGTTGGTATATCGTCATGTTTCCCCTGATTCACCTGACGGATAAGTTCCGCCATTTCTTTGAGGTATTCCTGATAGGATATGGTTTCCGCTTTTCGGCGTTCGATGAGCTCCTGCAAAAGTACTGACATCTGGTCAAAATATTTTGGATCCAGAAGGTGCTCTTCAACAATCTTACTCCGCACATTATTTTCAATGGTTTCTGCGACGGCTTCGCGACTTCCTTTTATCCCCGGCGGCAAAGTGTCAATGGCTTTATCCATATTGGTTTCGATCAGATCCAACAGCGAAATATCTTCAAAAGGTGAGATGTTTTCCGATTCTTCCGCCCTGATGTAGGTGTCAATCAGAAAACGCATATCAGCCTCATACGCCTTAAGGTCGATGGTTTCGCCACTGGCTTTCCTGATGATCTCCCGCAAACTGAGGTAATCCTCCATTTTCTGATGGAATCGTTTGATCTCCGCATCGCTGAATGAAGTATTTGCAAAATCAGCTTTTAATCCGGCGTAAGCGCGGATGTATTCCACAATGGCTTTGTACAGCGCCATGCGTTTATATTCGTTGGCTTTCAGGTCATGCGGATTCTCTGTGTTTCCGCAGAAATAATGGATATATTCCAGATCACTTTTTGGCGGTGAAATGTTTTCGCAGATACTCTCCACTGTTTCAAGCGCCGTCATCAGACGGTCGGTAGCGATCTTAAGGCGGTCTTTCAACTGCACTTCCACCTCATCTTTGGTAAAACCTTCAGAATCCAGTTCTGAAGTATATACATTAATCGCATCGGTCACATTACCAAAAAGTTCCATATAATCCACGATATACCCATAATCCTTGTCCTCGGTATCCAGCCGGTTTACACGGCAGATGGCCTGAAACAGCGTATGTTCCTGCATCTTCTTGTCGATGTAGATATACGAACATGGCGGCGCATCAAATCCGGTCAGCAGTTTGGATACCACGATCAGCAGTTTCATGCGCGCAGGCTCTTTCCTGAACTGCTCCTTGCTTTCCGATTCATAGGTTTCTGTCTTCGATTTGTTCCCGCTTTGACTCACATTTTTCAGCAGTTCAGTGTAGGTATTGTAAATATACTCGCGGTCGGTTTCACTGTCGGCACCCGTATCTTCGAGCGAAACATCACCGGCATTGGGGTTATAGGAAGTGATGATGGCGCAGCGGTTCTTGAGTTCTGTATTCAGGAAAAGGTTGTAATATTTACACGCTTCATAAATGCTCGACGCCACCAGAATGGCATTTCCCATCTGTGATTTCAGCCTGGGTTTTGTGGTGAAGTCCATGAGGATATCCGCCACGATTTTCTCCATCCGGCTTTTTGAACTGAGGACATGCTGCATGGTGCCCCATTTTTTCTTAAGCTCATTTTTCTGGAAATCGTTGAGTCCGGCCGTCTTGGCTTCGAACCATTGGTCCACCTTTGTCTGGGAAGTCAGGTTCTGTTCGATGGACCGGCCTTCATACATCAGGTCTTTCACCACGCCGTCTTCCACCGCTTCGTTAAATTTATAGGTATGGATGTATCTGCCGAAGACTTCCATCGTAGTCTTTTTGTCCTGCTTCAGCAGCGGCGTTCCGGTAAAACCGATGAAAACTGCATTGTGCAGTACCGCTTTCATCACCTGATTCAGCTTGCCGCTTTGGGTACGGTGACATTCATCGATGAAGACAAAAATCTCACCCTGCGTCTGCACCGGATTATCCTGCAGTTCTTTGATAAAGGCATCGAAATCCGTTTCATTGCGGTTCCCGAATTTGTGGATGAGGGAACACACCAACCGCGGACGGGATGAAGTCAGAAACTGCAGGAGTTCCCTGCCTGATTTGGTTTTTGCCACATCGGTTTCGCCCACATCCTTGAAGACGCGTTCAATCTGATCATCGAGTTCGGTACGGTCGGTCAGGATCACGATGCGCGAGTTCGGCACATTCTCCAGAATCCACTTGCCGAGCATCACCATCATCAGAGATTTGCCGGAACCCTGGGTATGCCAGATAATACCGCCTTCTTTTCTTTTTACAAAATCCTGCGCTGCCTTCAGCCCGAAATACTGGTGGGGTCGCGGCAACTTTTTAACCCCTGCGTCAAAGACCACCCCGTTATAGATCAGGTCGGTGAGTCTTTCTTTATCACAAAGTTTTTTCAGGTATTTGTCCAGTTTATAGCCTTCGTTATCGTCTTCATCTTCTTTCCAGGTGAGGTAGTATTTTGCCTGCGTCTCAATCGTACCGTAACGCAGACCTTGGGTATTGTTTCCGGCCATAATGAGCTGCACCGTGGTATAAAACCACTCGTTGAACAGCAGTTTCTGGTTGGAGATGGATTGGTTCACACTTTCCGCGACATCAGTTGTGCCTCGTTTAAGTTCCAGCACGCCCATTGCAATCCCGTTGACGTAGAGCACAATATCCGGACGGCGGGTATGCTCGCCTTTTGTCAAAGTTACTTCTTCTGCAATACCAAAATCATTATTTCGGTAATCTTTCCAATCAATCGGAAAAATAGTATCAAATTGTTCACCCAATTCGGGTCGGGCTTTCACACCATAGCGAATGGTTTCATAAAAGGTTTTATTACGATGGTATAAATTACCCATATGCGTAGTAGCCAAATCCGTCAATTCCTTCACCGCTTTATTGGCTAAGGTTTCCGAATACTCTCGTTTTAGTAGATTCTTTTTCAAAATATCCGCCTCTACGTTACTATTATGTTCACGCTTCTCCCAATTGCCATAATAGGTGTACTCCAATTGCTCTTGAAACAATTGAATGATACGATTTTGAGTATTGCGTTCGATAGGGTTAATCATTATTTTTCAACTTATTAAGTTCTGAACATAAATTTAGTAATTCGACATGTATCTCTTCAAATAACACAGATTTAAAAAAATGCTTGTGCTTTTGGTCAAAAACAAAATTCAAATGACTCAAATCAATATCTGCATTTCTATATTCTTTTTCATCTGCATTATGGTAAAAACACAACTCAAATTCCTCTTTACTTTTAGAGTATCTTACATCTAATCGATACTCTTTTTCAGTCAGAGTAAAACCGCCTAAATAAAAACCAGGATGTCCATCGGTATTTTTATCTACAAAATACCAAAATTTAGTAAATGGATGATATTTCACTGGGGAAATTCGATTATCATTCGTAGCCTCTATCTTCTTATTTTCAAGAAAAAAACAATATGTTCTTAACTCACTATGATAAGCAGTTATAGGAAAACCTTTTAACAATCGTATATCATTCTCTGAATTCCATCTTATCGCAGTTTCTTTACAATATTCAATTGCTTTAGGATACTTGAGAAATAAATATTTATAATTGGATTCTTTTAAGTTTTCTGTATTTAAGTGATTGCTAATATAATTTTCTAAAAGCTCGACTGTAATATCCTTACTTTCTAACTTATCTATAGATTCTTTTAGAACATTAACTTTATCTCCTTTAAAAAACAGTCTCCAGTTTTCATTTTTAGTCCTCAATCCTCCTAAAGAACCACTACAGAAAATATAGTCGGATTTATAATAGGGTAGATAAAAATCTTGACATAAAAGGAATCGCTCTAATATCTTATTTGAATGCTGTCTTATTTCTTTTTTGTATAAAATGGAGACAGCTTGACTGTATTTAATAAAATCCTCTAATACATAGTTGCTTGATTCATCCTTAGAGAAATCTAATAAAAATTTAATTTGCCCGAAAAGATATGGATGATTTTCAGCTTCAATTATTGGCTCTTGCCAATCATTATCGCCTAATAAATCCAATTTAATTTTCTCTTCTTCAAATTGAGTATTTTCAAAAAATACATTTTCAACCTCATTACTAAGTATAGCTTGACCAATGTTAAATTTGTAAGGTTCAAGATTTTTAAGCTGTTTTAAAGCACTATTATAATTCTCTGGACTCTGTATATAGGTGTTATATATAGAATTCCTTGTATAACGCAACCATTGTTTTAACGCATCATTTGAGTAATTGGTATGTTCTCTATCATTTATAAAAATGATAAAAGCATAGTAAAATACTGTATTCCATAATGACGGTGTAAAAGTGATGTCTTTTAAAAACAAATCTGATATATCGGTGTCAATAAATGGTTTACAGATTATTTGCTCAAGTCCTAATTCCTTATAATTATTGTCTTTTTCTAAAAATAGTAATGAATTAAACGTCTTTTCAATGAATCGAAGTGTATCTTCATTAAACAAGAAAAATTCTTTTTCTTCACCTTCTTTTTCCCATTTTATAATGAAATTTTCTAATGGGATATAAGATATTTTCTTGTTATCATAGATTTCAGTATTTCTGATTTGACTATATAAATCTTTAAAATTGTCAAAAGGAATCTCTGAATTATTCGATAGACAATACATAAGAGCCAAATTCTTGATGTAATTATAGTAATAATCATCTAGTGCATTAAAATCTACATTTACTTTACGCCAGAAATAGTTTAACCAATCTGTATCTAATCTTTTCCAAAACGACTCAAACCAATTTGAATCTATTGCATTATTATGTTTTTCTTGCAACCAAGATTTAAAATGCTCATAGTCTGACAATTGTTTCCCTCTGGAATTCATTTTCACATATAACTCATCCGTTTGATTCAATGAATCTAAATCCATAAAATCAAATTTAAAAAGCAAATTATCTATATCCAGATTAGAAAAATCTAAATATGAATGAGTTAGAAATTCTTTTTCTATCGAAAAAAGCATTTCTAACATTCCACTTACAGTAGCATCCTTATTCCATTTTTTTAAATAGAAACTAGAATTAGTAATAAGCTCTTTAATGTTTGATTTTGGGTTTTTCTTTAGCTTATCCCTCAGAATATTAATTGTAGCAACATCTGTTAGTTCATTACAAAAAGCTAATGCAGATTTTCTATTCGTGTATTTAAAATGCTGTAACCAATTTAAACTACTCGTTTTTGCTCCTTTAAAATATAAATACCAATAAAGAATGTATAACGTAGTAAGCCTTTGTTGTCCGTCTAATGGTATAAATTTCAGAATAGTTTGACTGGAATTATCCGTTGTAACTTCTTCAATATTGGCATTAATTTTTAATTCTAAATTATTAGCATAAAACTTAACAGCTTCTAGTATAGAATTTACTGCTTCTCGATTTAATACTTTGCGTCTTAAATTTTCCTTTCCCTCAATTTTACCATAAACAAAACCTAAGTGTATTTCTCGATTATCTATAACAGATTTTACAAGATCTTTTACAAATCGTTTTCTAATTGATTTTACTTTCTCTGTTTTTCTGCCTTGTGCATATTCTCTTTGTATTATCGGAACCTCAACAACATGCTCACTGATAATGTCATGAAATGATTTAGTTAGATTCATCTTGTTCCAATTTTAAAAGATTTGTAATCGTACTTTTTACCATTTTTAGATACAATTCTCTATCTCTAATACTCCAATAATCAATTTGAAATGCACTAGAATTTGTTGATTTTTTTAGGAAAACATTTTTTGTTCCTATAGGTATATATGCATCCGCATCTATTTTAATCTCCTCATCTAATTCAAGAATAATATCTCTTTTTCTTCTGAATGGCTTTTTGCCCAATTTGATATTAGTTGATTGGTCTAACAGACATAAATTATTGAAATCATCAACATTAAAAAATTCAACAATTTTATCATTGATTTCTTTAATTTTCCTTTTACAATCTCCTTTTTTATTTTCTGTTATTAGCAACTTTAATTCTTCAAGTAACTCCAAAATAATTCTCTTATTTTCCTGATTTATATCTTCATCTGTAGATACATTCATTAAGTTTTGAATATCCAAATAGAAGTTATTGAATTCCTCAAAAGAATCTAATCCATCATCATTTTTTGCAAGGATATGTTCGATATTCCAGCTCTTAGTTTCATAAAAGCGATAAAATGGGAAGAAGGTTTCTAAATCTTCAGTTTCTGTATGGGCAATATTGTAAAGAAAAAGCATTTTGAATACAGTACTATCATTGTATTTTATTTTTTCAAGGTCATATTTTTCCTTAGAAAACTCATCAGATATAAGACCTCTTAATTTATTTCTAAAAACTTTTTTAGTACTGGATTTGTTAGCTATTTCTAAAACCTTAGATATATTAAAATCTGTCAAATGAATAATAGTTCCTATTAAATGGTACGATGTACGGTCAAAAAACCATTCTTCTAAATTATTATACAGTTGAGTGATATTAGCCCAATCTGGTTTGTTCGATTCTACATTGTTTTTAAATGCGTTTTCGTACTTTCGGTAGTTGTAGAATTTATCTTCACTTTTGCCGAAACCATTATGTAACTGAAATAGCAAGTTTATCTTATTGGCTAGATTTTCATCATTTTTGTTGCTCGTAACAAATTGCCAAAACTTCTGGTCGCTCATTTGATGTTCAATAAGATTCCAATCGTCTGCAAATTGATTTTCTTCATACTGACGTTGAACCGCATTGGGTGTTTTAGCAATATCTAATACGAATAAAGCTTTAATTAGTTCTGCTTGTTCAAGTTCAATTTTACCTTCGTTAAAATTGATAAACTTTTCTATAATTTGTTTCTCATCAGATGCATTATCTTCAACATACCAAATTACTTTCGTTTGGTGATATAGTTTGTGCTTAAATAGCTCTATTGCTCCTGCATCTAATTGACTGAACCAATTGCTAATAACAACATAATTCTTGTAGAAATAGAAATTATCTACCGTATTGATTTCTGGAGAATCAACTATAATATTTTCTTTCCAAAAGTTAAATATTATGTTATCTATTTCTCCAAAACTATCTATTCCTGCTGGAATACTAAATTCAGGAATTGGCAATGTAGGAATACGCTCTATGAATGAATTAATACCATTATCTTCTGTATTTCTGGTAGTATATAATAATTGATAGCTTTTAGACTTAAAAAACATTAGAATCAACGATATGGTAGTCGTTCTTTGTTGCCCGTCAATTAATTCATACGTTGTATCGTCAATTTTTCTTATAACTAAAGGTTGTAAGCAATAAAACGACTGAAAATCAGGCGTAAACTCATCTATATCCGTAAGAAGGCTATAGACTTGGGCTGTATCCCATCTATAGCCTCTTTGGTAAGCATCTATTCTAAAATTGAAGTCTAATAATTCTTCTATCGATTTTAAATTTTCATTCATTATACAGTTGTGTTTACACTAATCGTATTCTACCTGTAAGTAGCTCTTGCATTAAGCCTTGTTTTATTTGTTTGGCTTTTATTAGTTTTTGTTCTAAGGTTTCTATTTCTGCATCCATATCCGATAGTATTGTTGCAATACGCTCTTGCTCGGAAAGGGAGGGAAATTTTATAATAAATTCTTCTAACGTTGGAAGCCTAATTGAATCAACCGTCGCCTTTACTGTGTTTTGCATAGCGTGATTACCAAAATACATTCTAAAATAGAAGTATAAATATTTACCATTCAGCCCTACGAAATCACTTATTTTATAAACTCGTTGATGGAAATCAAACTTCCCATTTATGTAATGAACAATACTTCCCAAATTACCTTCACCTGGAATTAAAATTGCTTCTCCATTAAATGAATATGAATTAATTTTCTCAACAGTTTGTGACCTTACAAAAAATGGATATTTTCCATTTTCACTTTTGTCTTGATTATTTTTTTTACCAGTATAAATTATACTTCTATCCCCCAACTTTTTCACTTCCCAATCATCCTTAGGTGTGAGTAAGGTTTGCATCGCACCTTGTTTGATGAGACGTTTTTTGGCCATCAGCTGTTCCAGGCTTTCAATCCACGCATCGGCATCACTTAAAGCCCCGGCAATGGCCTCCTGCTCGGGAAGGGGCGGAAGAATAATATTGTATTGTCTTAAACTGCCAACTAGTACATTCGGTTGACTAGATGACCCATTGAATTTCTCAACTTCCCTCAATCCAAAATCACTCATCAAATAATGTGATAAATAAAAAGGATATACGGATAAAATTTGTGGAGTTATTTTAGCAATGTTTTGCTGAATGTGATACCTATCATTTTCAGTTATTACAGCTGCATTTCCTATAGTTCCTACACAGGGATAGATGATGTCATTGCAGAATAATCTTGACCTAATTAGCTTTTTTGATAATTTATCAGAGATATAACTAAACTCTCTATGTATAATTCTATTTTTACCGATATTAAATCCTCGCAAGCCGATGATTTCACCATTTATTTGTTCTTTCCAATAGGTAGAATACTCATAACCGGCTAAACGGGTAATTTTAGAGATCTGCTGTAGTGTAACAACCTCCCAATCCTCCGGAATCCACCCAATCTCCGTCTGCTTCATGTCCCTTACCATATCAATCCCATTTTTTGAAGGTGTGCGTTCACTTTCGCAGCGGCTTCCTGTACCTCATCTTCCAGCTTGCTCAGCTGCGTGGCATAGCGCTCGGCCAGCTCCTTAATGCGCTGCGTCAAATTCTGGCTGATGCGTTCCTGCTCTTGCTGCAATGCTTGCTGCAGGTGAGCCTGCCATTTATGCGTAATCACAAGTTCCTTAATTTCCGCTTCACTTAAAGCCGGATATTGGGCCTCCACGGCTTTTTCCAGTGCGGCAAGCTGCTCCTTGATCTGTCTCGCGGCTTCTTTGGCCACTCTGTCCTGCTCCAGATAATCTTCCAGCACTTCGGTGGCATCGGTGCCGTATTCCGGTGCGTCTTCAGCCACCATGGCCAGCGCGCTGGCTTTGCCGGACTTTTTATCGCCTTTCAGGACTTTCAGCAGTTTACCTACTTCCGCCGCGTTTACTTTTTCGAGGTCGGCAAACAGACCGTCCTCGGTATTCTGCTCTTCCTCAATTTCGGCAATTCTGGCTTTGGCATTTTCCACCGCCTGCTCCAGCGCGGTAATTTCCGCCTGCTCAGCCTGAAAGTAAACCGAGATCAACAGCTGCGGACTGATCATCCGGCCTTCCAGTCCGGCAAGTCCGGCGACTTCCTTATCGGCTTTGGCCTTGCCGTTCTTGTCGGATTTTCCTTTAATCACGAGGCGCTGGTATTCGTTACCGGCCTTCCAGCCGTCCATCGCTACCGAATATACATCGTCCTGCATCACCTCGTTCCAATACTGCATCAGGTGCTGGTACAGGTCGTAGGCATCGATCAGGGCATTGTCCTTAAAGCTTTCAAGCAGAGCGGCACTGGCGCCGTCTATGACTTCTTTGGGATGACTGCCCTCCGCAAGTTCATGCCAGATTTTCTTTTGCGCGCTCAGCCATTGATCGAAATCCTTTTGCACCGCCATATTAAAAGCGACAAATTCAGGATGTTCAAAGATGCGCTGTCTGAGTTCCTGAGACGGTACCTGAAGTTCTACAAAACCTTCGCGCAAAGGCGAAAAGAGGGTTTTATTAAGATTCGGGAAGACCTGCCAGTAATCTTTCAGGACTTCAATATCTGCCAGCGGAATACCGCCCTGCAGGTGGGCTTCGATATTCTGGAAGTCCTCGGCTTCCTGCGTATCGATATAGCGCGGGATGTTGAGGTTGTAATCATTTTTGGCATCCGCAATTTCGCTCATCGAGACCATGCGGCTGTATTTGGGTTCCTCCAGCTGTTGGGTAAAGACATCCGTAATCCTGCGGATATCCTGTTCGCGCAGCCGGTTCTTGTTACCGTCTTTCACAAAACCTTTGCTCGCATCCACCATAAAGATGCCTTTGCGGTGTGCGGCATGGTCTTTATCGAGCACGATAATACAGGCCGGAATGCCCGTGCCGTAAAAGAGGTTGGCCGGCAAACCGATAATGCCTTTGATATAGCCTTTCTTCAGGATGTTCTTACGGATCTCGCCTTCGGCATTTCCGCGGAAGAGGACGCCGTGCGGCAGAACCACTGCGGCTTTTCCTGTTGATTTCAACGACTGGATGATGTGCAGCAGGAAGGCATAGTCGCCGTTCTTTTCCGGCGGCACCCCCAGCGCAAAACGGTTGAACTCATCGCTGTCGGGATTTATGCCGTTGCTCCAGCTTTTCAGCGAGAAAGGCGGATTGGCCACCACATAATCGAATTTCTTCAGGCTGCCGTCGGTTTCTTTGTAGAAAGGCCTAGACAATGTATTGTCGGCAATAATGGTTGCTGTTTCCGCGCCGTGCAGAATCATGTTCATGTGCGCTAGGTTGGCGGTCGTGGTTTCCTTCTCCTGACCGTAGAGGTCGATGTTCTTTCCGGCTTCGTTCATCACCTTCAGCAGCAGCGATCCCGAGCCGCAGGTCGGGTCATACGCCATGGTCTGGTGAGTGGAATTCTGCGGCGTAATGCCGATGACTTTCGCTAAAACACGCGACACTTCCGCCGGCGTATAAAACTGCCCTTTGGACTTGCCGGATTCCGTAGCGAAATGACGCATCAGATATTCGTAGGCATCTCCGAGGATATCGTCGCCTTCAGCAGAATTGGCAGAAAAGTCCAGACTTGGATCATTGAAGATCCTCACCAGGTTCGAAACCGTATCCACAAGGTCTTTTCCTTTGCCGAGTTTCGACTCATCGTTAAAGTCGGGGAATTCGTTAAGCTTATTGGCTTCCTTGATCGGGTTCAGGATTTGCTTGTTGATCTTATCGCCGATTTCGGGATTGCCGATGAGGGCGACCATGTCATCGAACGAGGCACCTTCCGGAACCGTAATGGCACCATAAGGATCGTTTTTATATTTATCGGAAATATACTTCACGAAAAGCATCGTGAGTACATAATCTTTGTATTGGGAGGCGTCCATACCGCCGCGGAGTTCATCACAGGAAGCCCACAGGGAGCTGTATAATTCTGATTTTTTAATGGCCATTAAAGGGTGGTGATTTTTTTATCGGTCGTTGTTGACCGTATTTTGTCATGTGTAAATAATATTGAACAGAGCGTTGCAGGACTCAGTCATCCCCGAAAAAACTGCTGGCGCTCATGCTGTCTTCATCAAAACCATCATCATGGCGATTGGGAAACATCATGTCCAGTTCGCCTTCTTCATCATAGAAATCAAATTCCTGTTTCAGAGCCTTCAATTCACGAAGCACTTTTTCATACGGCGCGGCATCTTCTGATTCATGATACAGCTGGATTTTTTCAATCAACTTCATTTCCAGACCGAGGACATCCTCCTGTACCTCATAATTGTCATTATCTAATTCTTCCCGGTACCGATCCAGTTCGTCCTGATATACTTCCCAATGTTCCATGATATTTTATATTTTATTTCTTTCAGTTGTGCTAACGCTGCTGCGCACTTTCAATCAGATACTCTTTCCAGGCCTCCACCACTTCGTCATAATAAGCATTCATGGAGTCGGTACTGCTGTAGGGCATCGTAGAAACCGGCGTTTCAGAAATCAGAATCATTTCTTGGGTTTCAGTAAAAGGATTGATCCCGAACTCGGCGCGGGTTTTCAATTCAAAGATGAGGGTTAGGGTGTCGTAATCTTTTTTGATGGCTTTGATCTGGGAGAGATCTACAGTAAAATCGCCGCCGTAGTAAATTTCCGGTTTCATCCTGGTTATTTTGTGTTTTTAACAAATCTAATTAAAATCAGCCAGCTGGAAAACAGTAAGGAGTAAAGATTGAGTTATTTCCCTGCTCAGCGCATTTTCCATGACGTACTGTACAAAGATATGAGGACACAAAGACAAATTGTGACGGTTAAGTTTGACTGATGGACAAATCCTGGCTCCTGGCTCTAGTTAACCACAGAGATACGGAGGATGCACAGAGGGCACGGAGATCATGAATCATGGATTATGGATTAAGGATTATGGATGTTGAATTATGGATTTTGGATTTTGGATTTATGGACAGTCAACTTATAACATCCTAACCTTTTAACCTTTTAACTCCTAACCTTTTAACCACCCAACTTACGGCGATAAACCATAATCACTGTCTGACATCTGACATCTCACGTCTAAAATCTGGCTCATTCCTAACCACAGAGACACGGAGCATGCACAGAGGACACTAAGATCATGAATTATGGATGTTGAATTTGAATTTTGAATTTTGAATTACAGCGTTGAGTTCTTTCTCAATTCCATGTGACCGTTGTGGTTAAGCAGGTGTGACGAAGCAGAGAACTGCATTTTGCATTCAGGATTATTTTAATTGGTCTATTCACAAACTACTAACGTTCTGACATCTGATATCTGATATCTGAAATCTAGTGTCTGGTGATTGGTGATTGACTTGGCGTCGGGGGCAGGATACATCCTTAATAAAATTGTAATTCATATGATTAGTTCGTTATTTAATATCAATTCATACTGTTGATGTAATCTCTGATTAGCGGTAAATATTCCGTAAACTTTTCCAGGCGGTGTCCATCTTTAACCTCATGCAGCACAAACTGTGTATCTTTTTGGTGAAAGATGACCGTTTGGTCAATTACCTCATCCTCACGCGCAGCGATTATCAAGCACTTTTCAGGATTAATAATTTTAATAAGTTGCTTCTCAAATGCTATTGGAAACGGAATATTCCTTAAACGGGTAGAAACATCCAGCAACGGGCTGAGCAGGATGAGTTTATCCTCAGGCACACTGCGCATCTCCCGCAGCTGATAGGCCAGGTTAGCGCCGGTAGAATCGCCTATGATAACTAGCCGACTGATTTTTTCACACGTCCTAAGAGCCAGTCGTAGAAGATGCTCAATATCGGATTCCACCTTCCATTCTAAACAGTGGCAGTTATATTCTGCGCCAAAATAATTCTTTAAGTCCAGGAACTTACGTGAATTACGGTCAGATCCATAACCGTGGATGTATAAAAGTGTTTTCTTCATTCTAACTTCTTAACTCTTTTTGTTTAAATATTATTATAACAAAAATATATGTCCGTCACGACAGGATGCGACGTTTAACATAAGCAATTTAGCTGCTTGGTGGTGTTTACAATATTAAGAAATCAAGGATGTTGATTTATGGCCCAATTCTGTCCTTTTCGAATTACCACGATCATGAACTGCAAATTACGATGTTCTGCAAAGGTGTAAAATCGTTAAGTTTTAGAGGATGCGCAGATGCCAATTCCTGAACTGTTAAACCTTACTATTGTAAACAGTGTACAGTCTGATATCTGACGTCTAAAATCGTGGCTTTTTCCTAACCACGGAGATACGGAGGATGCACAGAGGGCTCGGAGATCATGGAATATGGATGTTAAATTTTGAATTACTACTTTGTGCTCTTTCTGAATTCTTCGTGACCTTTGTGGTTAAGCATGTGCGGCGAGGCAGAACTGCATTTTGGATTCAGTATTATTTTAATTGGTCTCTTCATAACCTTCTATCCTTCTGGAGTCTGACATCTGACATCTAATATCTAACATCCTGCCTCAAAAACTCAAACACTTAAACACCCTAGTACATATGCACCTAACCTCCTAACCTTCCACCAACTTACGGCGATAAACTGTCAGATGTCTGACATTTTGCATCTCACGTCTAAACTCTGGCTCTTTGCTAACCACAGGGACACAGAGGATGCACAGAGGGCACGGAGATCATGAATTATGGATGTTGAATTTTAAATTTTGAATTACTACTTTGTGCTCTTTCTGAATTCTTCGTGATTTTTGTGGTTAAGCAGGTGCGGCGAGGCCGAGAACCGAATTTTGAATTTTGCATCCAGGATTATTTTGATTGGTCTCTTCATAACCTTCTATCCTTCTGCAGTCTGACATCTGACATCTGATATCTGATATCTGATATCTAACATCCTGCCTCAAAAACTCAAATACTCAAACACTCAAACACCCTGCTACACATGCACCTAACCTCCTAACCTTCTAACCACCAACTTACGGCGATAAACTGTCTGATGTCTGACATCTGACGTCTGACGTCTGCTATCCTGGATCCCCAAGAAAGAGAACCACCTCTGTGATTCTCTTTGTCTAGTAGCGGGGACACGACTCGAACGTGCGTTCGCCGCGGCGAATAAGAGCCCTCCACTGGCTACAAAAAAAGAGAACCACCTCTGTGATTCTCTCTGCTTAGTAGCGGGGACACGACTCGAACGTGCGTTCGCCGCGGCGAATAGGAGCCCTCCACATGCTACAAAAAAAGAGAACCACTATTGTGATTCTCTTGCTTAGTAGCGGGGACACGACTCGAACGTGCGACCTCCGGGTTATGAGCCCGACGAGCTACCTACTGCTCTACCCCGCGATATGACTGCAAATATATGACAAAAAAGTGAGTTTGCCAAATGTTAATCCTATTTCTGCATAAAAAGCCGGCTGAAACAGATCAGCCGGCCCCGAAAGAAAAACTAAGAAAAAATTTGAAATTATGGAACCGGATTCGGCTCCTTCACCTCAAAGTTCTGTTCTGCGGTATGAACCTTTCCGTATCGGTCAGTAGCTCTTACCTGCAGTTTGTGGACACCCAGTGGCAGTTTTGCGGGGAACGGTGCGGACCAGATATGCTTGGATTCCTCCGCATTGGAAGGCCTCCTGCCCTGTAAAAGTTCATTTGTAGAATCCCATTTCATTACAGACTGTAAAAATGAAGGATCCAGGCTCTCTGTATAGCTCAGTGGTTTCCAGTCGCCTCCGTCCACACGGAATTCCACTACGTCATTTTTGCTGCCCATGAAGAAATTAGCCACAATTCGGGCAGAGTTCCTGCGGCTTGCAATTACCTGAGGTACATACAGTTTAATTTGAAACTCTTCCGGCATGCCCGCGGCTTTATACTGTATACTGTACTTATTGTCTTTGAAGTCAATAAAGGAGTAACCACGATAGGTACCGTCTCGCATAACCGACGCCGGAACGCCGCTGGAATCAACCGTGCCCGAATACCAGTCACCGGAAGTAGTACCCACATTGTACTCATGCAGGTTTGACGCGCCTTCCCAGCCTTCTCCTTTTCCATAGAAAATCTGGGTCTGCTTATGGGTATGTGCCGACATCATTAATACGTTCTCAAAAGGCTTAAGTAAATCAAAAAGCTTTTTACGGTCTGAAAGTCTGAAGTGATCGTCACCTTCGCGTTCGGGCATCATCTGAATATGAAAGGCCAAAACGACCAGTTTATTCTTTGGAACATGTTTGAGACTGTTTTCGATGAATTTAAGCTGATCTTCCCTGAAGCCTCCCCAGTAACCTTTGCCATCGCGAGGGTCCGGGTACAGAATATCATCCAGGACCATGAAGTGAACATTGCCGTAGTTAAATGCATAGTTGGCAGGTCCGAAATTCTCTTCAAAAGTCTCATCCGAAAGATGATCTTCCACTGCATCAAAATTCATATCATGATTCCCAATGACATTGTACCATGGCAAGCCAATTTCTTTTACAGCTTTTATATAAGGCTGATGCAGCGACAGATCATCGCCCACCAGATCGCCCAGACTGATACCGAAAACTGCGTTTCTGCGGTTGTTCTTAACCTCATTGATGATCCCTCTTCGGAAATAATCAATTTCCTTAAGGTTGTAGGGTTGCGGATCACCAAATACCAGGATCTGAAAATCTTTGCTTTCGGCATTTTTGTACAGCGGAAAATTTAGATCTGATGCAGGTTTCCCGGTAGGCGAAGTTCCTTTATATTTGAAAGTGGCAGGAGAACCTTTTGGTTTGTGGTGATAATAAAATTGAGGCAGATTGTTGGCATCAACCTTTGTACGGTAACCTTCAGGCTTGATCACAAAAACCGTGTGGTGTCCGTAAAGCGGCAAGGTGTAACGGCCGTTCTTATCTGTAAGTACCACTTCCACCCCATTGGATACTGCCACATTTGCTACGCCTTTTTCGCGCTTTTCTTTCACTGAGTTTCCGTTGGAATCCTCGTACACCCAACCTGAAATGGCACTTTGGGCAATTGCAAACGAGGAAATGAAGAGGCATAATGCCGATATTTTTACATTCATGTTTTTAAAGATTGTTTAGTTGGTCAGGAATATTGGTGGTTACGAAATCAATTCCCATCACCTGTAGTTTTTTATAAGTTTCAGTATCGTTTACCGTCCAGCTGTTGGTCAGAAGTCCCAGTTTACGTGCTTCGCCAATCCATTCGGGATGTCTTTCCAGCAGGACCTTATAATGATAATCAAGACCGTCCAGATGTTCGTCTTTAAGCTGTTGGGGTGACAGATCTCCGTTCAGGTAATGCACCGGGTAAGCGTGTTGCCGCTTTTTTATTTCACGGCAGATATTAAGGCTGAATGAAATGAATTCCACCTGATTTTCAGTTTTCGTTTCTGATACCAGTTTCAGGGCCTTTTCCACAATTATATGTTCAAGTTGCTTTGATTTGGCAGGTTTCAGTTCCACAATAAGTTTCATCCCGGGCGTGCGTCTTCCTATTGCCAGGTATTGCTTCAGGGTAGGAAGTTCTTCACCATTCGTCAACTTATGGGTCCTCAAGGATGCCAATGCATTTTCCGAAACTTCCATACCGGCATGGTGCTCATCATGATTCACTACCAGGATTCCATCGGCTGTCATTCTGACGTCAAACTCAGATCCGTACACTTTTATAGCCTGCGCATTTTTCAAAGCCTGCAGCGAATTTTCAGCGGTTGGCGGATTGGATTGGAAGAAACCACGGTGGGCAATAATCCGTGTTTGTGCACTCATCAGTTCAGCGGTTAACATCATCAGTAAGATTACATATTTTGTCATTTGTTCCACCACATTTTCACATTAATATCATCTCCGCCCATGGCCGCCACCGCTGCATTATAGTTCTGCGTATTCATTATCCTCGGATTGGTGGGATACATCATCCGCTGAGGCATTTGGCTATTATTCAGTAATCCACCGTTGTTGGGCATAACGGGATAACCTGTGCGCCGCTGTTCATACCACTGCTGGTGGTCCACAAAGAAAAGCGCGATATACTTCTGGGTCATAATCTGTTCCAGCGTGCCGTTGTAAGCCACCTTTGGATTGGCAAAATAATTGGCAGGAACCGTAGCTCCCCATTGCTCCAGTGTGCCTTTAACACCATTTTCGTAGAAGGTCTGGGCATTGCCGGCTATAATTCCCTTCTGCGCAAATTCGGCCAGGGTAAACTGCAGTTCTGAGTAAGGATAAACCAGGATTTTCATTGGAGCTTTTGCCAAATTCTGGTTCATATTGGAAGGCTGATAGTTAAATAACGTTCCGGGAGCATAACCTGCAGGGGCTCCAAAATAACCTATATTGGGGTTTGGTGAGGCCAGACTTTTCGCCTGGGTAAAGAACTGGCTCAGTCTTGGGTCACCGTTATCTTTAAGGATATTAACAAAAAGTTCTCCTGCAGCCCGGTAAGCGGTAAAGTCCTGAGGTCTGGCAATGGGGGCAGTGAACGGCGCAACGCCGGAAATATCAAGTACAACACCATCCGCAGCATTCTGGAAGATTGGATAGGTAGCAGGATCGTTCACGATTTCCTGAATCCTGGCGTACACATTTACCTCGCCGTTACGTTTCTGAATTCTGTTCAGCAGCCGCAGCGACAGTGAATTCGCAAATTTTTTCCACTTCACCATATTTCCTGCAGAAGCTTCACCACGGTAAAAAAGATCTGTTTCAGCAAGAGGTTTGGTGGTATCAAACAGTGCGTTTGCTGCCTTCAGGTCAGCCAGAAGACTTAAATAAATATCCTTTTGACTGTCGAATTTTGGACGGTCCAGATTTTCCTCGAGCCGCAGGGCTTCTGAAAAAGGGATATCCCCGAAGGCATCTGTCAGATTGGCGTAAATAAAGGCATTCAGCACCAAAGCAATGGCCTGGTAGTTCTTCTGATCTTCAGCAACAGCAAAGTTGTGCATTTCCTTAACCTGCTTCAGCCATTTATAACTCGTGTTCCAGTAGCCGGCGCCGGTGCCTTCGGTCAGGTAGTACCTGCTCACAGTGTTGCCCTCGTTTGGAAAAGGTATGGCTACCTGCATAATCTGGAAGGTGAAATCATCTGCGCGGTTATAACCATAGGTGGCCATGTCATACTGTATGGGAGCCAGCAGGCTGCCGGCGGTGGGGTTGATAATCTTACTTGTGTCCGTATTGATTTCCTCAAAAGAGCGGCCGCAGGAGTTGAACACAAATACTGAGCACAGGAGAAGGCTCCCCTTTATAATGATGCGTTTCATAATAATCTGTTTGTTTATGTTGATGAAAAAAGTTCTGCTATAGGTTAGAATTTCACATTTAGCTGAAAACCGATTGTCCTTGCCGACGGTAACTGGCCTATTTCTACGCCCGGCGTAATGGTGCTGTTGTCCAGTGTAGCCACTTCAGGATCAAACATTGGAAATTCCGTCCACATCCAGAGGTTCTTGCCAAAGATGGCTACCGTCAGATCATTCAGTTTAAGCGGTGCGATCATCGCTTTGGGAAAAGAGTATGCAAGGCGTGCGTCTCTGAGTTTGATAAAAGAGGTATCAAAAGTATTGGTTTCCACATTGGCACGGCGGTAGTAGTCGCCGTAATAAGCACTCAGACTTACTGCCCTGGTGTTGGGGCTGAATGTACCGTCTGCATTCTGCACAACGCCTGCACCCACAATGGTTCCGCCGGGATTGTCCCGGCCCATTAAGGTATGTCCCAGCTTACCCTGTTCCGACATCTTATGGTGTGTCTGGGAATAAGCCATACCGCCGTACTGACCGTCTATGGAAAAACTGAGGGTTACATTTTTGTACTGGAACTCATTTTGAAAACCGGCACGCCATTTTGCAAAGGCATTGCCCACCTTTTCTACATTTGCCGGCCTGGCAGGTAATCCGTTTTCACCATAAACGACCTGTCCATCAGGTGCCCTAAGGAGTTTAAAGCCATAAAGGTCTCCAAGGGAACCACCAACTACAGCGTTGAAATAGACCACACCCGCGACGGTCGCCATTGTGTACGGTTCTGAGCCTACAGCCTCCGGCAGACTCATGATTTCATTACGGTTCATGGACCAGTTTCCGCCCAGTTTCCAGCGGAAATCCGGAGTTTTCACCGGCGTATAGTCCAAAGACATTTCTATTCCCCGGTTACGTATCTCGCCGGCATTAATCCACCTGTGTGCGTACCCGGACTCGTACATCATGGGAATCCGGATAATCTGATTGGCCGTATTGTTCTGGTAAAGGGTAAAGCTGTAATTCAGTCTGTTTCTTAAAAGCCCCAGATCCATGCCCGCCTCTATATTGGTATTGATTTCCGGTTTCAGATTAGGATTTGGGAAGGTGGAGGGAGTAATTACACCTCCCGGAATATCATCCATATCATAGTATTTCTCCAGCTGATACGGAGAACCGTCAATTCCAACCTTGGCCCAGGAACCACGCAGTTTCCAGTAATTTAACGCGCGCGATTTCAGGTTGAACAGATCGGATAAAATGAAACTGGTACTGACGGAGGGGTAAAAGAATGAGCGGTTTTCGGCAGGAAGCGTGCTGCTCCAGTCATTTCTACCGGTAATATCCAGGAAAATTTTACTGTCCCAATCCATTGTAACAAGGGCATATGCACTGTTTACCTGTTCGTCATATGGTTTTGGCACTTTTGTAATGAGCGATATGGCATTGGTAAGTGTGTACTGGCCCGGAACCTTCAGACCTTCGGCACGGTAATCATTCATGATATACTCGTTATAGCGCATACTGGCACCTGCCGAAGCAGATACATTGAACTGCCCGAAATTATTCTTATAGTTAAAAAGGACGTCGCTGTTATATTCCTGATTGGTTATATGCTGTTCCCTGTAAAAACCCTTCAGGTAATTGGCCGAGCTCCATGGGCGCTGTGTGGTCCGTTCTTCATTCAGAACCTCAACACCTGAACGCAGCATCATGCTGAAGTTTGGAGAGATGTTATAATCCAACGTCATATTTCCGCTGATGTTGCGCTTGTCCACACCGTTGAGCATTTTGTAGGCAATCAGGTACGGATTGTCGATAAATGAGCTGAAGGGATGAATCTGGTCCAGCTCTTCCTGACCGTTTTTCCAGATGGGTTGGTACCACGCCAAATCTACATTGGGATTCTGGAAGATCATAAAGTAGGAAATGGACTGGTTGTTATAACCGGTTGCCGGAAGATTGTCACTCTTGGTCCTGTTGTAAGCCAGTTTTGTTGAAATTTTAAGCCTGTCGCTTAGCTTGTGAGAAAGGGATCCCGCAAAATTGAAGCGGTTAAAGCCTGTATTCGGCATCATCCATTCGTTATCAAGATAAGTGAGAGAGGTACGGAAACTGGTTCTGTCATTGGAATGTTCTACAGCAATGCTGTTGGAATAGGTAGAGCCCACTTCCCAGAAACCTTTCACATTGTCGCGGTACGGACGCCAAAGCTGCCTTTCTGCACTTTGACCCTGAACGGTAGGATCGTACTGGAAATAATACTGACCCGCGAACTTTGGCCCAAAGGCACTGCTGGTGCCACCCGTACTAACGCCGTCGGGCGACGCTCCGTAGGAGTAATAGAAATTCCCGTTCTTATCTTTTGCAAGAGTTCCCTGTCCGTATTCGTACTGGTAATCGGGCCATTTCAAAACAGAATCGAAGCTGGAATAGGAATTAAAGCTTACCTGCAGTTTGCCGTTCCGGCTTTTCCCGGATTTGGTAGTAATCATCAGCGCGCCGTTTGCAGCGCGCGACCCATACAGAGCTGCCGCGGATGCTCCCTTTAACACTGTTACGCTTTCAATATCGTCGGGATTAATACTGTTCAGACCATTTCCCAGATCAATAGGCAGGTCACCGCCCGAGCCGGCACCATAGGCCGGCGTACCTGTGCCCGAGTTTACGCGGGGTCCGTCGCTCAGCGGAATTCCGTCTACAACGATCAGTGCATAATTATTGTCCATGAACATGGACTTTTCACCACGAAGCGTGATTCTGGCAGAGCCCAAAGGTCCGGCGCCGGCAGTCTGAACTTTCAGACCGGCCACCTTGCCTTCCATAGACTGTACCCAGTTATTGTTCTGTGTTTCTTCAAAGGTTTCAGACCCTACAGTTTCGGCTACATAACCCAGGGATTTGTCCTGGCGCTTGATTCCAAGTGCTGTTACAACAACTTCTTCAATCTTTTGCTCTTTCAGGGAATCCTGGCGGGTTTGAGCTGCCATTTCTACAGTCACGATACCGCTAAGTACAAGTACAAGGATTTTCTGTATCTTTCTTTTCACGATCTTTTAATTTGCCGCAAAATTACTCAGCACCGGTGGGTATTGTCTTTAACCCTGCTTTAAGGCTTTATGAAGAAATCGGTACTTTTGGGTTAAAGCAGTCTTAACAGATATTGTAAACTATTGCATACCACGACCTGTACTATGTTAAGCATCGGTAATATAGCATAACGTATGTGAAATTAGAGAAACAGACCCCGGACTAAGCAAAGGGAAGGAGTAGTTTTTTGAACTGCTGCAATCAGAAAACAAGAAAAAATCCAGACTGTAAAAAATCTGGATTCTCTATATAAATTTGTGTTTTTCAGTTGAGATGGAAGTCATTTCAAAAGCTCTTAAAAAGACCGTTTAATAACTCCGTATCTCCACTACAAAATTACAGATAAGGGATCTTTGATATTTTGCCCAAATTTGCCCAGATGGTAAGTAAATTCTTAAAGAAAAAAAGTAATTTGCGGCATGATCAATAAACTGAGAGAGGAATTTGAAAAAATATACTTCAGCGACATTGCCACAACAAAGGGACTGGAGAGTCTGGCCATCAACATGGGTGTTTCCCGAAACTCGCTTCGCAGGTTCCTGGGAAAAATAAAGAATGAAAGTCAACTGCGCATTTCAACACTGAATTTAATAGCGGTGCGCCTGGGCTACCGAAACTTTCAGGACTTCTGCGAGCGCTCCGGATCGACCACACCCATACTTGATTTCGAACTACTGGACATCTACTACGGAACCGTAAAAGGAAAAGGCACATCGTTAAACGAAACCCGTTTCCAAAAAGCTAATTACCATTTCGCAAAAAAAATCATATCCCACCCGGGCAACCTTACAGAATTTGTAAAACGTTTTGCGGCCAATGAAGAAGCACTGGAATATGTCTTTGCCTGGTATCCCTCCTATGAACATATTGCCAACGATAATTATCAGGAAGCCCTGCTTTATGTGGCAAAGATCAGCAAGAAAGCGCACGTAAAGGTTTTCGCATATTCATTTGTTTATTTCGGGAAATTCATGTCCGAAAACCTGTCTCAGGGTGAGGCTACAGAACTTATGAATAAGATTGAAAAGCAGGTAATTAAAATGCGATGTGAAGAATTTGAGGTATTTCCGGAAGCCCGATACAGCACCGTTAAAAGTATTCACTCTCACATTTTTGGAAATCCTGAAAAAAACAGTCCTTTTCCGCTGCTACCTCACTCAGATTTCGGATTTATCCACAGCCGGCCACTTATCGATCGGATTATTTACACCAGTTATGTGGGAAATATGCTCACAATCCTGAAAGATTATAACACCGCAGAAACGCTCATTGGCGATGCGCCCACTGAGAAAGCGCTTAAGACCTTTGAGGACGAAAATCCTCTCTATAAATGCCACGTACATCTGTACCGTATTACACGTGCGCTCCTTATGTTTCATTTGGGTAAGGAGCAGGAAGCCATGTACATGTTCGACCAGTTGCTGGTTAACTCCACCGATGTAATGCGTTATTCCTTCGACAGTAAAATTTATTTCGAACTTCAGTACTATAATCTGGGCTGCAAACTTTACCCAAATCGTGAGGACTTTCATCAGAAGTACCAGATTCTGCTGCAGAAAACTAAATTCAGTTATTTAACCAGTTTTTAATGACCGCACTTTTAATTACTATCCTTGGTCACCTGTGCTACGGTACCACTAATGTGATGTGGAAAAATCCGCGTAATGAGATGGGTACCCTACCACTTATCATTACCCGCAGTTTTTTTTCATTCCTGATTTTTCTTTTTAGCTTTATTGCACTCACCAATTTAGGGCTGCTTACTGCACCAAAAATCACTTTTAGGGATTTGCTGAGTACCGCAGGGATCTGTGCAGTGAATTATTTCGGTCTGTTCTTTTATCTGAAAAGCCTGAAGCATGCGCCTGTCTCCAGCACCATCGGATTCGGAAAAGTGAGCCTTATTATCGGCGTTTTGTCTGCGTACTTTCTTTATGATGAAGAAATTTCGGCCCTGAAAATAGGTATGTGCATCATAGTTCTGATCGGAGTTACTTTCATTGAAAGAGCTGCCAGAATCGGATCCGAAGTAATGTCTAAAGGTTTAATGTACTCAATATTATGTAAGTTATTCTGGGGTACGTCTTATCTTTTTGTCCCTTTTATAGATAAACTGGGACCTATCCTTTTCTGCGTAGTTCTGGAATTTATAGTCTGCACACTCAGTTGCCTTCTGCTGCTTGCAAGCCGCAGCAAGTTCCCTTCCCATACGGTAAGCCGAAGAACAAAATTTGAGATCGGCATCCTTGTCGTATTGGGAACCGGAGGCACTTTCTGCCTGAATTTTGCGCTGGCAAATATCAGCATTCTCCTTTTCGCGACACTGGCCTTAATAGAACCGATTCTGGGTCTCATCATCTCCAAAATTTATCACAGGGAAAGGCTGACACCTCTGCAGTATGCGGGGGTCTGGATGGGTATAGCAGCAGCGTTTGTTTTGGGTGTACTCAAATAAATTCCGGGTCTCTTTCTAGTCCTTAATAAACCGTGTAGATACAGAATTTCCTTCCTTATCTAAAGTCTGCAGGATATAGTTGCCGGCAGGCAGATGAGCTACATTCAGTTTCTGCAATCCGGAATCATCAGACTGTGCCATGATTTTCTGCCCTGCATAATTAAATACAGTGAATTCAATGATGTTCCTGGCAGACCTGACGTGAAGTACATCCTTTACAGGGTTAGGATACACGGTCATTTCCGTATCCAATTCCACCGATTTTACACCAAGTGCATCCTGCGAATTGATTTTCACAAATGAGAAATTACCCTGAACAACCCCAGCTGTTCCCTGCCAGCAAGCGGTATAAAGCGTTCCGTATCCGGCAGTACTTGTTCCGGTAGAATTTGTGGATCTGGAAGAGCTAATATCATTTCCTGTATGCCTAATTTCAATCACGAGGTTGGTACCGGTATACAGGTAGGGCGTGTTAAAGTTGATGGTGTGACTGAAGGCATTAGGATCAGCACCCGATGTTAAAGCTCCGGCAGGAACTACAAGTACTCCGGAGCGCACCTGAGTCTGCGGTCCCACCACATTCGCACTGAAATCAAACTGACGGTTGGGAGGCTCCACCCCATTGCTGAGGAAGATTTCGTAGCTTGGGAAAGTAGCATCGGTAGCCGGCCAGTTTGAAGTTGCGTTGGCGGGCAGTCTGAAGGCAATGGAAGTGAGGTATTTTCCGTTTAACGCGGTCAGCAGGGAATCGTCTATAATAAGCTGATAGGTTCTGGCGGAACTCGCATAAACACCGGTAAATCCTGAACTGGCAGTAAGATCCGGGACGGTAACTGATGTCTGCCCAGTGGCATGATGCGTTCCCAGGGCCAGGAAAAAAGCTGCAGAAAGTATTGCTGCCGACCGCCTGATTGCTGTTAATTGTCCTGCGTTGCTGTATTTTCTGAAACGAAGTAATTCTGTTTTCATACGTATTTATTTTGATTATCATAAAGTTATAAAAAAATACTGCGCAGTGCATAAAAAACTTTGTTGATGAGATTTTAATCAACAATCAGCATTTTTAAACTGCAGCCTGTAACCAGAATTGTTTTTGTTTGTCAGATCTTTCACACAGATAAAAAACCAGCGATATCTGCGGTATCAGCGGGAACCTAAGTAAAACAATCTGTGAAATCCGTGAGATCCGTGCGGGAAATATATTCGCATAGATTACACTGATTCTCACAGATAAAAATCTGCGATATCAGCGATATCAGCGGGAACCTAAGTAAAATAATCTGTGAAATCCGTGCAATCCGTGCGGGAATTACATTCGCACAGATAATAAATTAGCGAAATATGCGGTATCAGCGGGAACCTAAGTAAAACAATCTGTGGAATCGTGAGATCCTTGCGGGAAATATATTCGCATAGATTACACTGATTCTCACAGATAAAAATCTGCGATATCAGCGATATCAGCGTGAACCTAAGTAAAATAATCTGCGAAAATCAGCGTGAAATACAACATAAAAGAGAACCACTTTTGTGATTCTCTCTATTTAGTAGCGGGGACACGACTCGAACGTGCGTTCGCCGCGGCGAATAGCAGCCCTCCATTGGCTACAAAAAAAGAGAACCACCTTTGTGATTCTCTTGCTTAGTAGCGGGGACACGACTCGAACGTGCGTTCGCCGCGGCGAATAGGAGCCCTCCACTGGCTACAAAAAAAGAGAACCACCTCTGTGATTCTCTTGCTTAGTAGCGGGGACACGACTCGAACGTGCGTTCGCCGCGGCGAATAGGAGCCCTCCACATGCTACAAAAAAAGAGAACCACTTTTGTGATTCTCTTGCTTAGTAGCGGGGACACGACTCG